>JAIBAI010000042.1 GCA_019695235.1 Bacteroidia bacterium
ATTGAACTTCCTGTTCCGGAGCAAATGGAGGCATTGAGTGCTGTAACAGTCTTATCGGCCGGAAGATTGTTTACATTTACTGATACACTGGCATTTACCTGACATCCAAAACCATCTGTAATTGTCAGCGCGTAGTTGCCGTTGTTACTAACGGAGGCATTGGTCGTTACTGTGGGGTTCTGCAGGGTTGAATTAAAACCATTGGGGCCGGTCCATGAATATGTAAAAGGACTGGCGCCCCCTGAGGCATTCGCAGAGAGAAACAGTGTTCCTCCGGCACAAACAGAGCCACCGGAATTGGCGATTGGATTTGCATTAAGCGGTGTAGGGGAGAGGGTTCCGAAAGAGATATCATCAAGTCCGAAGTCATTGCCCCCCAAAGCGGTATTAAGGTTAACGATTGAAAGGTCGGCATTGGTTGCAGGGCCTGAATTCCAGGAGCCATAAAAGCGCACCCAATTATATGGGCCAGCGTTATTTGAATAACCGTTCGGCAGGTATGCAATTGTACCTACCTGAAATCCGTTGATGGAGAACTGTAGAACAGCCTTGTTTGTATTGTGCACGCTGAGCCCCCATGCAGAAAAGTAATATGTTGTATTAGGTTGTACGGTAATTCCATTTTGCGACCAAACTGTTGTCCCTGTTAATGGACTACCATTGATTATCATGAAGTTACCTGAACCCGATGTATGATCAGTTCCATAGAAAAGGTTGTGGTTAAAATTGGCATTTGAGTTGACGGCGTAAGTACCTTCGGGGTATAAACCATTAGCAACATCAGAATAGGTATATGCAGTGGTAAAGCCAGCATTGCCGCCATCGAAGTTACCATTTAATACCAGTTCCTGCGCAACATCAATATCAGCTGAGGCAGCGCATCCGGCTACATTGGTAACGGTAACCTGATAATTACCAGCCTGGTCAACATTGATAAAGCTGCTGGTTTCGCCGGTACTCCATAAATAAGAAGCTCCGGCGGAGGCGGTAAGTTTTACAAACCCGGTACCGGTGCAATATTGCGGACTTATCGTCACTGTCGGGATGTCGTTTAGCGTGATTGAAATTGTACGTGGACTGCTGGTACCGCAAGCATTAGATGCAGTTACAGCTAAGTTGCCTGATGTGGCATTTGCATCGAAATCAACCGATACCGAATTGCTGTTACTGCTAAAGTTGGCTCCTATTCCTGAGTACGACCAGTTATAGGTTACTCCGGCATTTAGAGGCACTGTATAAATCACATCTTGTTTGCCTTTGCAGACAGATGGTGAGCTTACTGAAAAGGGGGCAGGAAAGCTCGGTAAGGGGTTGACTGTAAAGTTGGTTCCGCTTGTTGCAGTGGCGTTTGGTGATATTACAGTTATTGCACCGGTAGAAGCCCCGCCTGGTAACACAGCTTGAATCTGGTTGTCATTAATAACCGTAAACGACGAAGCATTAACCCCGTTAAATCTTACTGCTGTGGCATCGGATAGATTGCTGCCATTGATTGTTACCGTGGCCCCACTTCCGGAGCAAGCATTGTTCGGACTAAAGTTAGCAATGGTTGGTACTGCGAAAACGCTGCCCAGAAACACAAAATCGTTGATGCTATAAACCCTTGATGAGAAATCAACATCATAGGTATAAAAACGAAAGGTAATAGAGCTGGTGATGTTTTGGTATTGAGCCGCAGAAAGTGATATGCTTGTTCCTGTTGCATTCGCTGAGCCGATATTTGTTGCGAAATTGTTCAAATCAGACCTGAAGCTATGAGAAGAAGCGCCGGAAGAAATTTGCCCTGTGTATTGGAAACTACTCAGGTTAATGGCATAGCCGCTTTGTGGCGTGATGGTAAATTCAAAGTAATCAGAAGTATTGATACTGCCGGAGGTCGTCCAACCGCTTGCTGCATAGCGGTCATTGGCATTACTGCCCGAAATACCTGAACCCCTTGAAATACCAGAAACGCTAACGTTGTTACAAACAATATCGCCATTTAAAAAAGGGTTTGCTGTATTTGGGTTGGTTCCAGTAATGTAGTTCTGCCAGATTACCGGGCTAATAATCATTAAACCATCGGCACCTGCGCCGCCAGTTCTTGTTCCGGAGCTACGTTCAGCACCACCGCCACCTGCACCGTAGTTCGCACCGGGGTTTCCATTGCCATTGCTGGTGGCGCCATTACCACCTTTTCCTCCTTGAAAGGTGCCGCCATTACCGCCGTTTTGGTTTGAGCCGTTTGAGCCGCTACCAAAAGATCCGGCACCGCCACCTCCACCGCCGCCATTAGAGCCCCCATTGGCACCATTACCCCCATTAAAAAAAATGGTTCCTATGCAATTTGAGCCTAAGCCGCGTGTTCCCCCGGTGGTATTGTTAAGGTTAGCCCCCTTACCACCTACTGCCATAACGAGATTAGAATGAAAGCTTGTATTGCCGCCATCTTGTGTAGCATTTCCTCCGGCTCCAATGGTTATGGTATAGGTGTTGCCAGGGACAACCGTAATGACACTGCTTGCGTAGGCACCACCGCCACCACCGCCAGCGGTTCCACTGCTGGTTCTGGAGCCACCGCCACCACCAGCACCCCAACACTCAACTTTAATTTTGGTAAGTCCGGGCGGACAAACCCATGTGTCGCTGCTGGTAAAGGTAACAGGTGCTTGTGCCTTAGCTTTTTGGAATACAAAAGTCAGGCAAAGAACGAAGGTGCAAAGAATATAACGAATGGAGATGTGTTTCATCACGCATGGGCATTTTGATATTGCCCTTACGTGTAGTTATTGCTTTTGTTGCAAGAGGCAAAAAATAAAACAAATTCATAAGAAAATTGAAAAGCGAGCTAAAAGTCAATAAACAAGGAGCTTTCAAAGAAATAATGAAAACAGGGGTTTTGAACTTGCATGTGAACTTACATACATGTGTAAACAAAAAAACGAAACCATTTTTCCTAAATTACTTATATTCAAGAATTTGCGGTGGTGCTTCTTGTAGGTTTATAGTTATTCTTACAAGTTCAAAAATTAAATATTCAAACCATTACTGAACGACAAACGGGCGCGCTTCTTCCCCTTCAAGTTGCAAGGAGTAGAAGCCCGGTAGGAGGTTTAGCGAGAGGGTAGCTGGGGTTGCTTGTAAGCCACCCCGGTCAATAACTCTTCCGCTAAAATCAATGATTTTGTAGGGTGTATTCTTCTTTTTTACTGAATACTCAATGGTTATTTTATTGCTTGTTGGCACGGGGTATAGCTTCAATGCGGCATTATGCCTGATCTCTGCTATTTGAACAAGTTCCACAACAATGGCTGTGCAGGTATCTTTAGTGCCGCAACTGGTTTCTATTGACAGGCATACTTGATAAGTGCCTGGTGCAGTGTAGTTATGCAGGGGATGTTCGAGCAGGCTGCTGTCACCGTCGCCGAAGTTCCATTTAAGGGAGGCCGGTGAACCTGAAGATAAATTGGTGCAGGTGAGTTCATTACCAGCCAAAGTAACTTCAAAAGCCGAGAAGGTAGTATCTGCCTCTGAAGCAAGCACCAGGGTGCTGTCGAGAAAGAGACAGCCGTCAAAGCCATTCACGCGTAAATGATGGGTTCCGGCGTTAATATTGTTAAACTGCCCATGGTGTTGGATCAGGTTGTTGTCAAGAAGGTAATTTAGGGGAGTTCCGGCACCAGTCACTTCAATGTTAATTTGGCCATCATAGGTATTATTGCAAGCCGGATTATTGCTGAGCATTGTGAAGGCAGGCTTTGTAATTCCTGACATTCCAACCAGTCTACTTCTGGGGTGTCCGTTGATAGTACTAAAAACACCACCGGCAAATACAGTTTCGCCCTCACAATTTGAGTAAACATCAACACTTTCGGTTGTTGAATTGGCATTGACAATCCAGTTACGCGGGATGCCTGTTTTTTTGTCAATTGCAGCGATACATCCTCTTGTTAAGTCATAGACACCGTTGATGTACAGGAATGCACCAACGGCATATAAGACACTGTCGCCTGCCTCCAGCTCATAAATTTGCCCGGTTGGATTGGGATTCCAGGGTAGCGGGTAGCTTCAGCTGGTATCAAAAGCAGCGAGAAAATTTCTTGAAAGTGTATCGGCTTTGGTGAAATAGCCACCAACATAAAGTATGCTGTCAGAAAGGCTGATACTTGTTACTTTGGTCAGCATTGACGAACCGGAGATGGAGGGTGTCCAGTTGGTAAGTGTACCTTTTAAGCGGTTAAAAGAAGCCAAAAAAGACCGTGGTTGATTGAAGGCGCTGCCGAATTCACCGCCGAAGTAGATATGCTTGTCGGAAACCTGAATAGAGTTGACTTTTCCGACGATTTTAGGGTCAAAACCATTCAACCGGCCTGTAGGTTTATTTAAGGCCGCAGCATAGCGTCTGTTTATACCATTTACGGAAGTAAAATCACCCCCGATATATACAAGCGTATCATATAAGGCTATACTTTCAACGCCACCTGAGAAGGAGCCCCCGACAGCAGGATTCCAAGGCTTTAATTGCCCGGTTTGTTTGTCGAATGCAGCAATTGAATTTCTGGTTTGTCCGGATACAGGCTGAACGCACCTCCTACGTATATGGTGCTGTCATTTATCTGAATATCTCTCACAGTACCATTAGTGTTGGGGTGCCAATTAGTAGGTTTTCCGGAGACTAAATCAATAGAAGCCAGGCTGCCCCGAGTTACCATATTGACCATATTGAAAGAGCCACCCACGTGCAGTTGGGTTTCTCCGTTATATATGGTATAAACGGCATTGTTAATTTGGGGGCACCAGTTGCTTGCTTGTCCGTTTCGGTTTAATTTAGTCAAGCCACGATAAAAAGCCCCATTCATTTGGCCATAGCTTCCGCCAATGAAGATATAATTACTATCTACCAAGATTGAGTATATCGTGCCGCTATAGACAGGCCCCTAATTTTCAATAAGTAAACTATTTGAGTCAAATGCTGCCAGATAGGTAGAAGGTTTACCGGCAATATTGGTAAATGACCCGCCGGCAAGTAAGGTGTCGCCCTTCAATGCCAAAGCGAAGATGGTACTGTTTGCATCAGCAATCCAATTGAGCGCTGTATCTTTTTGGGTATGGAGGGCGGCAAAACGCCGACGGTTCTGATTCCCGGCATTTATAAATTGGCCACCTACAATTAATGTGTCGTTTTTCAAAAGCATACATTCAACTGGAGCATCAGCGCCCGGATTCCATGTTTCTAATTGGTTGGTTTGCAAGTCGAAGGAGGCGATACGGTGTCTGGGGATTGAACTTATTTCAGTAAAATGACCACCAATAAATAGTCGCTGGCCATTTGAAGTCATTGTTTTGACTATGTTGTTTGCAGAGGGTGCCCAATTGGTAGGTGTGCCATCCAAAAGGTTTACTTCTGCAAGTCTGATTCTGGCAGTATTTCCAACAAAGCCAAAATCGCCTCCGATGAATAGGCGGTTATTTACAAGCAGCAGGGTTCGTACAGTAATATTGGGGTTTGGTTGAAAAAGGCTGTCGAGGGTACCATCAGGTTTAAGATGAATCAGATTTTTATATTCAGCTCCTGCGGAGATGCCAAAGCTTCCACCGATAAACACCCCGCCTTGTTGGTCAGAAATAATACTGTTCACAGCACCACTTGAAAAGTAGTTTTCAATATTTGGTACTTGCGAATCTGTATAGTCAACTCTGGTGTAGCACCCCGATTTTGTGCCGATACTGCTGAATGCCCCGCCGATATACAATTCATTGCCATACCGCCTGATTGCGAATATGCTGCTGCCTTCTGGCATTGCCAGGTGCTGCATGAAATCCTGCCCAAAGCAAAAGCCGGAAAGCAAGAGAAGTATGCCTGAGAAGATGCTGTTTTGCATCAGTTATTTTTAAAATAGAGAAGGTCAACTTTAACGATTATTCTCTAAAGATAAGATTAAAACAGAACAGAAAGATTCATTCAGGCCCCATCATCACTTCACTTTATCAAAAACGTAAATCGGGTCAATGACACTAAAATCAGGCTTTATTGAAATAACTTCTTTCAAGATACCATCTTTCAAGCCGTATACCCAACCGTGAATCTGAGGTGCCTGGCGTTCCTGCCATGCTTTTTGAATCACTGATGTTTTGCATAATTTGAGTGACTGTTCTTTTACATTAAGCTCAACCAGCCGCATAGCCCGTAGTTCCTTGCTTTCAATCTGGTCTAGTTCTTCGCGGTTGTGTCGGTACACATCTTTAATTGCACGCAGCCACATGTTGAGTACCTGGTCGAAATCATTATTACTCATGGCTGCATTGACACCTCCACAGCCATAATGGCCACATACGATTACATGTTTAACCTTTAAGTGTTTCACGGCATATTCCAGTACGCTGAAAAGGTTTACATCAGCATGAAGTACAATATTTGCAATATTTCTGTGAACAAAAATTGCACCAGGTTTTGTGCCTGTAACTTCATTTGCCGGAACGCGGCTATCGCTGCAGCCAATCCATAAAAACTCAGGGTTTTGTGTATCAGCAAGTTCTTGAAAGAATTCAGGGTTAGTTTCAAGCATCCGTGATGCCCATTCTTTGTTTTGTTTTAACAATTCTTTGTATGATTCCATCGTTGTTTATTTGAAAGTTAATTAAGCGTTTTTTCTAAGTTCTTTAAGCAATTTCTTATGCTTTCCGGCACGTTTTATTACATGTTCCTGGTTTTCGAGTTCGGTCATTTTAAAGTTCACTTTACCTAATTCCGGAATGCGATACGCATCTCTAAACCCTATTAATTCTACTTCAATACTTCTTCCGGGGGCTTGGGTGGTGTAGAATTCTCTTATTACAGCCAAAACATCATAGTCAATGTATTCTGAATGAGAGGCATCAATAATCAGACTGCTGTTTGCCGGAATTTGTTGAAGCGTACTTTTGATGCTGCCTTTGTTTAGAAAAGAAACCTCCTGCGCCAGTTCTAATTTTACAACATCATGGTTTTTAGATTGAACACGGCGGTAATAGTACGGAATACGCATGTTACTGCGAAGCAGGTAAAATATGCTAATAAGCATACCCAGTGCAACGCCTTTGAGTAAGCCAAGAAATGGAAGGGCCACGGCAACAGCCGTAACTGCGAAAGGGATAAATTCGGTGCGGCCGATATTATACATGTGTTTGAAATTTGCCGGTCTTGCAAGGCGATACCCTGTATAAATTAAAATGGCGGCTAAGGCCGATTTGGGAATCAGGTTCAATACCATAGGAATTGTGGCCACACAAATTAAGAGTAAAAAGCCATGAATGATGGTTGAAAGTTTGGTTTTCGCACCTGCATTGATGTTGGCACTTGAACGAACAATAACCGAAGTAATTGGCAGGCCTCCTAACAACCCGCTAAGGGTGTTGCCGAAACCCTGGGCCATCAATTCGGTATTTCCAGAGGTGTTTCGTTTGAGCGGATCCATTTTGTCGGTAGCTTCAATGCATAAAAGTGTTTCGATGGAGGCCACCACTGCGATAATTAGTCCGTATTGCCACACCAGCGGGTTTAGAAAACCTTTGAATTGGGGCAGCGAAAACTGTTGAAAAAACGATTGAGCAGAAGTGGGTATGTCTAACTGCACAAGGTAACTCTCGTCTAAATGAAGATAGCCGCTTGTTTGGTGGAACACCAGGTTAAGGATGGTGCCCACAACAACCACCAGCAAGCCAGCCGGAATTTTTTGTAATTTTTTAAAGGCGGGGGTACTCCATAGAATGAGAATGGTTAAACAAATGAGGGTGATTACAACAGCTCCCCAGTGGATGTTTTCAAGTAATCCGTACAAAATCTCGAAATTAATGCCACGTTCAGCATCCAGCATGCCTGTGCGACCGGCTGTATATCCTACCGCATCTGGAAGTTGTTTGAAAATAATGGTCAACCCAATGCCCGCAAGCATTCCTTCGATAACACTTGAAGGGAAGAAGTTGGCAAAGGTTCCGGCATTAATCAGTGCAAAAACAAATTGAAACAATCCGGCCAAGATTACAGCGCACAGAAACACTTCAAAAGTGCCCAATTCTGTGATGGCGCCAACTACAATTGATACAAGACCGGCAGCAGGGCCGCTTACACTAAAGGTACTTTTACTAAAAAAGCCAATAACAATTCCACCAATTATTCCGGCAACTATACCAGAAAATAGTGGTGCACCAGAAGCTTGCGCAATACCAAGGCACAGCGGAAGTGCGATAAGGAAAACGATGATACCAGAGAGGGCATCCTCTTTAAAGTTGGAAAACATTGAATTTTTCTTTTTAAAAAATTAATCGAAATAGAGGTATCTGCACAGCGATACATCATGGATTGTTGACCATGAACAACAATGATAGCATAGCATGCACCTACATGATTGCCATGAGGTTGCTGTGCCAATTACGCTGTTGTTATACTAATTGGTTAGGAGGGGGGCAAAGAAGATCGCCGTGATATGCCCTATATACTTTGTTGTTGGCATGAATGAATGCCTGCCCATTTTCGTTTCCTTGAATGGATACGTTTAGGTGACTTTCATGCATATATTCTTCGGCTAATACAAAATTTACGCCCGGGGCCTTTTCTTCGATTGGGTCTGCATAAGGGCTGTCGGGAGTAGTTGACGTGTTCAATACCTCCTGGGCACTTTGCTGGTAGTAATTGAAAGCCACTGGCAATGCGACATTTAGGAACAGCATTAAGCATGTCAGCACGTAAGTAGTGAAGCTATGTTGTTTCAGTGCCATTGAGGCTGCAAAAATACAAAATGAATTTCTTAGATGCTTTGTTTGTTGAATAAAATAATGCGCTAAAAGTGATTGGCTCTTTGTGTGGCAATTGACTGCCCTGCAACAAAGCCAGAAGACCATGCATGTTGAAAATTAAAACCGCCTGTAATGCCATCTACGTCTAAAATTTCACCGGCAAAGAAGAGGCCCTGGTGTTTCTTTGCCATGCAAGTCTGGCTATTTATTTCGCTGAGTGCAATACCGCCGCAGGTTACAAATTCTTCTTTAAAGGTTGTTTTGCCCGATACTTTGTATTCGTCTGCTGAAATCACCTCCGCCAATTTATTCAGCTGTTTCTTAGAGATGTCGCCCCAAAGGCATGCAACACCAATACCTGCCCGTTCACAGAGGTATGCCCAAAGGCGTTGAGGTAATTCAGTGAACACTTTTGTATGTACATTTTTCTTTGTTGCAACAACTTTACAGTGTTCGAGAAAGGTTCTGATTTCATCCTGTTGTTTTTCCGGAAGCCAGTGAATTCTTAAGGCAAATTGGTACTGCTTTTCTGCCAGCCACCTGGCACCCCATGCAGAACAACGCAGCACAGCCGGGCCGCTAAAACCCCAGTGGGTAATCAGCAGGTTGCCGGTTTCTTCAAGTTTACTTCCTTCGACCCGTATGCGGCAGAGCGCTGATAAGCCCATCAGATGTTTTGCAGGATGGTTTGGAATGTTGAAAGTAAATAAACTGGGCACTGGTGGCACAATTTCAAGGTCAAGGGGCTTTATCCATTGCCAGGAAGCCAGCCCTGGTGCACCACCACAAGCGATAAGCAGGTTTTTTGAAATAAGCGTATCATTGTCGGTTTGAATCTGAAAACCTGTCGGCAAGGGGTTTACAAGTTGCACAGCTGACTTCATCCTAACCGTAATTTTTAAACGCATCAATTCGTTTACCAGGCAATTGACAACACTTTCGGAGCGGTCACTCTGAGGAAATATCCGAAGGTCGTGTTCAGTTTTAAGTGCAACACCGTGATTTTCAAACCATTGATAGGTGTCAACAGGGCTAAAACGGTGCAGGAGTTGCAGAACATGCCTTGCCCCTCTGGGGTATTGTGCTGAAAATGTACTGAGTGGTTCGGTGCCATTGCTGAGGTTACAACGACCACCGCCTGAAATACGTACTTTGGCAAGCAGTTGGTTTGATTTTTCAAGAATCAGAATGCGCAGTGCCGGATTGGCTGAAGCTGCCTGAATTGCGGCGAATGTACCGGCAGCACCTCCGCCAATGACAACCAGGTCATAGTCAGCTTTCAAATTCATGGCACAAATATCAATATAAGTAAAGCCGGATGAACTTATGGCTTTAATTTCAAATCAAAATCTTCTTTATGTTGTATCAGGGTGTTTTAATATATTTGTGCGAATAGACAATTCGTTAATTTAGTTTTCGTTTATCATCTTCGAGTAAGTTCAGGCCAAAAACTTTACCTTTCAATTCTCAACGCATAATTCTTAATTCTCAATAGAAATCACGTGAAAAATCATATCAATACCTTATTAGTGGTTCTTGCTATTGTACTAACAGCAATGATTTTCTCGAATGCATATCAAAACAGGAACAAAACTGCAAACACCATTTCTGTAACAGGATTGGGCAGCAAAGATTTTGTAGCTGATTTGATTGTTTGGAGTGGGGAGTTTGTGCAAAAGAATTTGAATCTCAAAGATGCTTATGCTTCATTAGATCGCGACCGGGAGGGGATACGACAATATTTGCTAGGCAAAGGTGTTAAACCTGCCGAGATGATTTTTTCAGCGATAGAAATCAATAAAGAGTTTGACGAAGTATATGATCAGAATGGCAATCGGATACGTTCAACATTCACAGGTTATCGCTTACGCCAAAGTGTTGCGGTCGAATCTATTGATGTTGATAAGATTGAAAACATCTCACGTGAAGTCAGTGAGTTGATAAATAATGGGATAGAGTTTTATTCGAACAATCCCGAATATTATTACACCAAGCTTGCTGCCTTGAAGATAGAAATGATTGCAGAGGCTACACAAGATGCATCTACTAGGGCTCAAAAAATCGCTGAAAATGCGGGTGGGGCTGTAGGGCGATTGAAAAATGCAAGTTTGGGTGTTTTCCAGATTGTAGCACAAAATTCAACTGAAGAATATTCTTGGGGCGGCTCATTCAACACTACTTCAAAGCGCAAAACTGCCAATATCACCGTACGCCTTGAGTACGAGAGTGAATAGGCGTTTTTTTTGATTTCAAGTGAATGACTGTAACAGTGTAAAACCCTCAAAAATCATCTGAAAGCAGGGCAAAATCAAGCTGTTTTTTCACCAGGTCGGCCCGTTTAATTTCTACCCTCACGGTATCGCCAAGCCGGTAGCGTTTTTTGTACCTGCGGCCAATGATGCTATAGGAGTCCTGGTCAAAGAAATACATATCATCTTTGATGTCGCGCATGCGTACCAGGCCTTCGCATTTATTTTCGGTAATTTCAACAAAAATACCCCACTCGGTTACTCCTGAAATCACCCCTTCAAACTCTTCGCCAATTTTATCTTTCAGAAATTCTACCTGCTTGTATTTTACCGAGGCCCGCTCGGCATCAGCGGCTCTTTTTTCCATTTCGGAAGAATGTTTGCAGCGTGCTTCAAGCTCGTTTTCTGTTTCACCTTTCTGCTCATGTAAATATAATTCGAGCAGCCGGTGCACCATTACATCAGGATAGCGCCTGATGGGCGAGGTGAAATGCGTATAAAATGGAAATGCAAGACCATAATGTCCGATATTTTTTGTCGAATAGGTAGCCTTTGCCATTGTTCTGATGGCTAAGGTTTCGATAACATTTTCCTCTCCCTTTCCTTTGATGTCTTTCATGAGCTGGTTCAGTGAATCGCTCACCTGGTTGGGGTTGTGGAATTTTACCTTGTACCCGAACTGTGCAACGAAGCGACCAAATTCAGTTAATTTTTCGGGGTCGGGACGATCGTGAATCCGGTAAACAAAAGGCCTGATTTTTTTTGTTTGGCCTTTTGCTGCACCTTTTGCCGGCACCTGATTTACGTCACCAATGAGTGCAGCAACACTTCTGTTTGCTAGGAGCATGAAATCTTCAATGAGCTGATGTGCTTCCTTCTGCACCTTGAAATAAACACCCAGAGGCTTTCCTTTCGCATCGAGGTTGAACTTAACCTCCACCTTGTCGAAAGCAATAGAACCTTTTTGAAATCTACGCTTTCTTAACTTCACAGCTAAGTCGTTCAAAAGGAGAATTTCTTTTGAGAAATCTCCTTTTCCTGTTTCAATAACGGTTTGTGCTTCTTCGTATGTAAATCTACGGTTTGAGCGAATGACTGTCCGGCCAAACCATTGTTGCACAATATTGGCATCATTATCCATTTCAAACACTGCTGAAAAGCAAAGTTTTTCTTCATCCGGCCTTAATGAACAGACACCATTCGAAAGGTGTTCTGGCAGCATTGCAACAACGCGGTCAACTAAATATACAGAAGTTGCTCGCCTGAATGCTTCACGTTCAAGAATACTATCTGGTTTTACATAAAACGAAACATCAGCAATATGCACGCCGATTTCCCAGTTTCCATTAGGCAACTCCTGTAGAGAAAGGGCGTCATCAAAGTCTTTTGCATCAACGGGGTCAATTGTAAAAGTTGTGATTTTTCTGAAATCTCTTCGTTTTTCTATTTCCGCCTGGGGGATTTCCATAGGAATGGTGCTGGCAGCGTCAATGACTTCTTGCGGAAATTCAAACGGCAGGTTGAAATCCAACATGATTGCATGCATTTCCACCTGATTCTCGCCCGGACGCCCCAGTACCAGGGTAACTTCGCCAAAGGGGTTTTTAGCGTTGGGTGGCCAGTCAACAATTTTCACCTGTACCTTATCGCCATCCTTTGCACCATTCAAATCATTGAGTGGCACAAAAATATCTATAGGCATCTTATTGCTATCGGGTACCACAAAAGCAAACTTCTTGCTTAATTGAACAATGCCAACAAACTCAGTGCGGTTGCGCTCAATAACTTCAATTATTTCTCCATCAGGTTTCCGGCCTTTTCGACGGGCAAACAATTGCACCCGTACCAAATCACCATGCAAGGCAGAGCCCATGTTTACTGCGCTGATATATATTTCTTCAGGGGTGTCATCTGACAAAATATATCCCGCACCGCTCTGGGTCATATCAACCCGCCCTGTTATCACACTGCTTGCTGTTGGAACAAACCTGAAACGGCCTGGTTCTGGTTCTGTCAGTTGCCCGTTGCGTTCAAGGGCTTCAAGAATTTCCATTACCTGCAAACGTGAATGAGAATCTGTAATCTCAAGGCCGGCACAGACCTGTTTGTAGTTATTCAACTTGCCAGGGCTTTTGGCAAAAAATCTTAAAACATCTTCTAAGAGGAACTTCTTTGCTGCCTTGTCTTTTTTCTTGCTTTTCCCTGCCATATTCATATACTTTAATTGCAAATGTAGGGAACTATCAGGTTGGCTTTTCTATCTGTAATGGTTGTATTTAAGTTAAGATTGTATTAAGTTTAATCAAGCACCAGCACAGCACCTTTGTGGTCAAATTTGGTGCCATCCGGCAATTTGAAACGCAGGCGAAATACATAAACCCCATCAGGTACGATTTGAGATTTATAAGTACCATCCCATGCTTTTTTTGGGTCGCTGGTGTAAAAAACCTGTTCACCCCACCTGTTGAAAATGATAAATTCATGTTGGATGGCCTGGTTCTCGTAGAGCCCATTCGCCTTGAATTTGTTGTTGTGAACAGGATTGCGGGGTCTGAAGGTGTTTGGAATATACACAGTTGTTTTTTGGTCGAGACATATCCTGTTCGAAAGGCTCGTGTCACGAAAACCATATTGATTACCCACATTCTCAGTTGCCTCAACAAAATAGCAGTACCTGAATATGCTGTCAGGAACATCTGCCAACAAATCAACATAGCTGGTGTCAAGCCCCAGGTCTTCTAAAGCAATGTATGTGAGTCCATTGTCTGTTGAGCGATACAGGCGATAATTATTAACCCCGGCGTCCCAATCGGCATATTTGGTCCAATTGAGTTTGTTGATAAATCCGTCTAATGCTGTTCCTTTAAGCAGAATGGTGCGTCCTTCGTTAGAAAGCATTGCTTCATTGCCGCATTTGTCTATAAGGGCAAATCTGTACGCATAACTTTGTCCGGAGGTGTTTACAAGTGGGTCAGTATAACTTATTTCCTGGCTACCGCTGGGTACTGCCATTTGAATATGCGCAGCGTAGTTGCCGCCGGGGTACAAGGCACGGTCAACCCGGTAAAATGCCAGGTCGGGAGTGTTATCGAAATGGCAGATGGTAAATGCCTGCCCGTTTGGCAAAACAGTCGCCTTCCGGTTATAGGTAAATTCAGGCAATGTTTGCACATCTGCATCAAAGCAAATTTCATGTGAACCAGAGCTTTTTGGGGCACCTAAAGCTTTGGCGCGTACCATCACACAATATCTTGAGTCAGCTATGAGGTTATTGATGGTGTAAAAAGTGCTGCCACCAGTTGTAGTTCCGGCAAGGGAATAACCAGTACCGTCACGGTTGACAAGAATCTGATATTGTTCCACAGGCCAGCCTTCATAAGGCGTCCAGTGGAGTTCAACTTTGCGCTCACATGATGAAAGCGTGTAAATCAAATGAATGGTACTGTGGGTTGCACTTTGTTCACTTAAATTATTACAACTGTCAATGGCTGCCACCCTGAAATGAAGCGGCCCTTCATCAGGATGAAGTCCGCTTTTGCTTAAGCTTGTTGTCATCCGGCCATAAACCGTATCAACTGCAATTACCTGATTGTTTTCATATTGGTAAACGACGTAAGCACGTGTATCAGTTGAAGGTGACTGAGGCCATGACAAAACCATATTGTTGTTAGAATAAACAACTGAAACCGAATCCGACTCAGGCATCGCAGGGCTTTGATCATTGCTAAAAGGCCCGCCATCAATGCTTGATATTGAAAAGCAGCCGCTTTGGTCAGGCACGCTGACTACGTAAAAAATATTTTGCAGACATCCCTGCATGAAATCTGAAAAGTCTGTTGTAAATGAAGTGCCTGAGGCCTGAAAGCTTCCGGATTCAACCTGCTTTGAAACCTGATAGGGCAGTTGGGTGCTGTTCAGATTTGGCTGTCTGAGCGGGTTCCATTGTAATTTTATTTCACCTGCACCTGCATCGCTCACATTGAGATACAGGCTGCGCAGAGTGTCTGAAGGGCTTGAAAATACACGCCCTTCACAACCTGAACGGGTTTTAATAAAATAGTAAACTGGGCCATTATTCGCACCTGCGCCTGTATGGGTATAGCTGAGGGTGTTGATATTGAAAAGGCTGTCAATTTGCGTAAACGGGCCGGATGGAGAGGGCGATGAAAAAATATGGTAACTGTTGAAACGGTTGTCAGGGTCGGCCGGGGGGAGCCAGGTGAGAATTACATCTCCATTGGGAAGTACTTCGGTACAACGTAACGAAGGAGGAGGGATTACCGGATGTGCCAGTACCACTACAGAAACAGTGGCAATACGGTAAGCAGGAGCCGGGCAGTAATCATCCTGAAAAACCAGCACAAAAGTGTGGGTGCTGCTGGGTACATAGCAGTCGTTTTCAACTGCTACATGGTTGCAGGTGGTTTGCCAACGAAACTGCACGGAGCCATTGTTGTTTATTTGCACCGGTGGGGCAGGTGTAAGTGTAGCACATGGAGGATTCGCACATCCTGCATTGGGGTCTGTAAAGCCATTGCCAAACTGTCCGCCGGAAGCCAACAGGCTTACTGTCTGAGGTACACCTATGGGTAGAAATTCAGGGTCGTTGACCGTCATGGTAAAGTCAACCAAATCGCCGGCATAGACCGTATCACTGAATGCAGTTCGCAGTCCGGATACCGGGTCAACAAACGGAGCCGTTATTTGAGGGGCGGAATTGGCACCGCATTGCAAAACAACCACCTGTATTTCACGGAAAATTTCAGATAAAAGTATCCCGCAGCGGTAGGAGCGAACGCTAACAACAGTTACAAAGTTGCCCAGATAGCGTGGGGTGAAACTGATTTCGCCGGTAGCTTTGTTCAAACTTGCCGGAATGCTGCCATTCTGGCCCGGTCCGGGAAAAGGACTTTGAACCGTGTAAGCAGGCTGGAAGGGGAGAGGAGCTGGGTTGTTTACAGACCAGTTGCTGCCATTGAGCCAGTCGAGAGGCTGCCCGAAGTTATATACCAGCGAATCTTTGTCGGGGTCGTATGCATTGTGGTTATAAGTAAAATCGTTGCCAGCGCAGATAATTACTGCCGGAACCTGTGCGAAAACCGGAGATGAATCAAAACAAGTACCTGCATTGGCACCCTGAAAAGCGTACATCGTAGCCCGGAGGGTGAATCCGGAGGCATTGGGACTGATTACCAGGTTGCTGATGGCTGCATTGCGGCAACAATCATCAAAGGTGAAGACCCAGCCCGCTGCTGGTGGTGTACCGGGAAGGTTAATGGGATTTGAGCGGAAAATAAATTCTTCTACAGCACCTGCGTCATTTCCATCGGCGCTCAGACATGAGATGGTGGGCCCGGAACCATTGCACTTGGGGCTGATATCAGTTTTACTGATGAGGTTAAGGGGTATTGAGCTTAGCGATGGGTGGTTGTGTACCCGAAGCATTACAGGAAGCACCAGGGGCACGCCATTGCAGTCGCGGTAAAGTTTCATCGAAAAGATATAACGCCCATTGCCCTGGCATTCCCAAGTGATTTCACCTCCCATCAAATGGGTGGCGTTTAATTTGCCGGCTACAAGTAGCAAGCAAATGAGCAGTAAATGCCTAAAAATGAAAATCATTCCTGGGTAAAGTTACGCAAGCCTTGCTATGGTTAAATAATCAAGCAGCTGTTTTGAGTAAAATACTTCAAAAAAAGCGCATGAAAAATGAGATTTCTCAGGATTGTATTTGAAGCAAATATTTATGTAATTTTGCGGCCTTAAAATCAGTACCTAGCCTCACTGCATGGAAAGTTCGGTAAAATTGTTTTCAGGTTCAGCATCACGATACCTTGCGGAAAAAATTGCAGGTGTATATGGCAAAGAATTAGGAAATGTCACGTTTACCCGGTTTAGTGATGGTGAGTTTCAGCCTGCCTTTGAAGAAAGTGTGCGTGGAAGTGATATGTTCATCATCCAAAGTACCTTCCCGCCAGCAGAGAACCTTTTAGAGTTGTTATTGCTCATAGATGCTGCCAAAAGGGCATCTGCACGCCATATTGTTGCTGTAATTCCATACATGGGCTTTGCCCGGCAGGATAGAAAAGACAAACCAAGGGTTGCCATAGGTGCAAAACTCGTGGCTAATCTATTGCAGGCTGCCGGTGCTACCCGTATCATGACAATGGATTTGCATGCTGATCAGATTCAGGGCTTTTTTGATGTGCCGGTTGATCACCTCTATTCATCGTCAATTTTTATACCTTACATCCAAAGCCTGAATTTGGTAAATCTTACCATTGCGGCGCCAGACATGGGGGGAAGTAAGCGGGCAAATGCCTACGCCAAATACCTTGATTGCAATATGGCAATTTGCTATAAAGAGCGTAAAGTGCATAATCAAGTGGCGCGCATGACCCTGATAGGTGAGGTTGAAGACCGTGATGTTGTGTTGATTGACGATTTAATTGATACAGCCGGAACCATCACCATGGCTGCAGATATGATTATGGAGCGGGGAGCACGCAGTGTTAGAGCATTTTGTACGCATCCGGTACTTTCGGGAAATGCATACGAAAAGATTGAGAAATCACAAATCACCGAAATGGTTGTCACCGATACCATCCCCCTGAAACAGGAATCGTCGAAAATTAAAGTACTTTCAGTGGCTCACCTTTTTGCCGATGTGGTAAGCAAGGTACACAACTACGAAAGCATCAGTTCAAATTTCATTTGCTAAGAATTTTCATTTTAACATAAACTAAAAACAAACAACCATGAAATCAGTCTTATTGAGCGGTTCGCCTCGTACGAACGTAGGGAAAAAAGATGCAAAAGCAGTGAGGGCAGCCGGTAAGGTGCCTTGTGTGCTTTATGGCGGAAAAACCCAGGTACATTTTGCTGCCGATGAAGCAGCATTTAAACCCCTTATCTTCACCGATGCGGTTCAAACCGTAGAGCTGGAAGTCGGTAATGAAAAGTACAAAGCCATCCTTCAGGATGTTCAGTACCATCCTATTTCAGACAGTATTTTACACGTTGACTTTTTAGAAGTTAACGACAGTAAGCCTGTTGTTATCGGTATTCCGGTACAGGTTACCGGAAACGCCCCCGGGGTACGTGAAGGTGGAAAACTGGTGAAAAAACAACGCAAACTGAAAGTAAAAGCGTTGTTGAACGACTTGCCAGATACCATTTTGGTAGATATCTCCCATCTTGAGATTGGCAACTCAGTACGTATCAAAAACCTTGACACCCCAAAAGTTACTTTCCTTGATGGAGGTAATATTGAGGTGGTTGCTGTTACTTCAACCCGTGCCAGCCGTCAGGCTGAAGAAGGAAAGTAAGCAATTTTAATTAGTCTCATTGCGGAGGCTGTCTGAAATGGTCTGGTTTTCAGATGATGTTTCAGGCAGCCTCTTTTTTTATCCGAAAAAATAAAATAATATGCATAAAATTGTAGTATTAGGAGCCGGAATGGTTGGAAGTGCTATGGCTATTGACCTTGCAAAGACCAGTAAGGTAACAGTTTGCGACCGTAACCGCCAATCACTTGAAGAAATAAAAAGCAGGTGCAATACGCTTGAAACCCAATTACTTGATGTATCTGACCTGGACACGCTGAAGGCAACCATCAAAGATTTTGATTTGGTTATCTGTGCAGTACCGGGTTTTTTAGGGTATCAGACCCTGAAATCAATTATTGAAACAGGCAAAAATGTAGTTGATATTTCATTCTTTCCTGAAAACGCTTTAGACCTGCATGAACTGGCTCAGAAAATGAAGGTTACTGCCATTGTTGATTGCGGAGTAGCACCCGGGATGAGCAATTTTGTACTGGGTTATTACAATGAACAATTGCAGATTCATTTTTTTGAATGTCTGGTAGGGGGCTTGCCAAAGGTCAAGAAATGGCCATTTAACTACAAAGCCCCCTTTTCTCCGGTAGATGTGATTGAAGAATATACAAGGCCTGCACGTTATGTTGAAAATGGTGAAATTGTAACGAAACCCGCTTTGTCTGATACTGAATACATCAATTTTGACCGTGTTGGTACCTTAGAATCATTTAACAGTGATGGCTTGCGTTCTATCATCTATACCATGCCGCACATAAAAAACATGAAAGAAAAAACCCTGCGTTATCCTGGTCATGTTGAACTTATTAAAGCCTTGCGCGATAGTGGGTTTTTTAGCCAAGAAGCTATGGTTTTTAAAGGGCAGACCTTGACCCCTCTGGATTTTACTACCGGAATCCTTGTAAAAGAATGGAAACTTGGTGCTACAGAAGAAGAATTCACCGTGATGCGGATAAGTGTACGTGGCATCAACAAACAAGGTAAGGAAGAAACAATAGTGTACGATTTGTACGACGAGTACAATGTGCAAACCCAAACTTCATCAATGGCACGTACCACCGGTTATACCGCAACTGCAGCTGCCGGTTTACTGCTCAAAGGCCTGTTTACAGCACAAGGGGTATTCCCTCCGGAACTCGTTGGGAAGCATCCAAACTGTTTTAATTTTGTTCTACAGCACCTTGAAGAGCGAGGGGTAGTTTACCACAAAACACAAACAACTGCCTGATTTTATTCATCAACCGATTGGGTTTCTCAGATTCATTGATAAAATAAATAACTGATTGTCAGTGCTATACATTGATAAAGGGATTTTTATATTTATTAGTAAGGAATCCTAACTATATTTACAGGGTTTACATTCACCTAAAAAAAATACCATGAGAGTAGCAGTATGGGACACCTACGTTCAAAAGAAAGACGGAACAGTAATGCATTTTGATATCATTGCTCCACAGGAGGTGCAGGATGCAGAAGTGATTTACGGTTATGGAAAAACTTACCTGGCATCAAAAGGGCAGAGCGGACAACCTTTGACCGCTCAACAGTGTAAGTTTTGTCATATCGAAGAAGTGAAACCCCAGTGGCAGGATGAGATACAAGAGAAAGGATACTTCATTTTTGAAATGGAAAATTGTACAGGATAGAGGCGGTATTTGATGCTTCTTAAATTTGCATTTTCAGGGAGATGGAAGAGTCAGATTTTAATCTTAACAAGCAAAATATTGATTCCGCAAGCCGCATTGTGGCTTCTATGGAGCGCATAACACAAGCGTTTAGGGTTTTACTATGGCAAGAAAGTAAAATGTATGGCCTAAACCCTACACAGGTTCAGGTGATGATATTCTTGCATTATCATCAGCCAGACATGCGTCGTGTGAGCTATTTGGCTGCTGAGTTTAATCTCACAAAAGCCACTATTAGCGATACTGTTAAATCACTTGAACAAAAGAAGCTGATTAAGAAAGTTTCAGATACTGACGATTCAAGAAGTTATCAAATAGCACTTACAGCGAAGGGGAAGCGCATTGCCGCTAAAGCTTCATTGTTTAGCAGTGCAATTTACCAGCCGATTAAAATGATGCCCTTGCCTGTACAGGAAATACTGCTTGACAATTTATTAAGTGTAATTGAGCACCTAAGGAACACAGGCCTGGTTTCTATCCAACGCATGTGTACAAGTTGTATCTATTATCACCTGGCAGAAGGTGATAAAATGCGCTACTGTAGCTTGCTGGGGCAGAAATTAAAAGTAACTGAAATACGGATAGATTGCCCTGAACATCTGACTAAAGCAGAGTAAAATCCGGGTATGGGTTAAGGTTTTAATAGCTTATACGCCAAACAAAGTCAGCCAGAAGGTAAGTGATACAGGAGGCTTGATTACTTGTGAAAGATTTTCACCCCAAAAAAAATGATTTTCTTATTCAATGCGAATAACTATTTTTACCGGATGAATTTTAACCAGAAAATCAATTGGTGCTGCGTAGCAGAATTGCGGGCGTAATGTCTATTGATTTATATACAAAGATACGAGCCCGTTGTTGTTCAGCGGGCTTTTTTTATTATGATAAAACCAATAAACTACCAAACCCACACAAGGATATTGCCTGCCGATTTGTACACCCCGGTTGGCATCTTTCTGAAATTACGTGATTTGTATCAGGATACGGTGATGCTTGAAAGCGCAGATTTTCATGCTGCTGACAACAGCTTTTCCTATATAGGTCTCGACCCCCTTTCGATTTTTAGTGTCGAACAAGGCGCAACCGTGATACGTGCTTTTCACCAACAAGGTGCATCACGTTTTGCACTTGATACACACAATGTTTTTACGCTGTTTGAAAATTACCTTGGCTCTTTCAGTGAAGCCAACGGACACCAGGATATTTCAAATGGTCTGTTAGGTTATGTGAGCTATAATGCAGTACAGCATTTCGACCAGTTTGATTTTCAGATAAAAGAGCAGGAAATTCCGGAGTTGCGCTTCATTTTTTACCGTTTTGTAATTGCATTCAATCATTTTAAAGACCAACTCATCATATATGAAAACGTGCCGGATGGAGAGGATAGCCGGATGGAGCAATTGCTTGTACAAATAAAAAACCGGCATGTGCCTGTATTCCCATTTCATCCATCAGAGATAGAAACCTCTTCGTGTACAGATGAATATTATCTTCAAATGGCTGAAAAAGGCATTGCACATTGTTTGCGGGGCGATGTGTTTCAGGTGGTGCTGTCAAGGCGTTTCAGCCGTAAATACACGGGCGACGACTTTGGTGTTTACCGGATGTTAAGAACAGTAAACCCTTCACCTTACTTGTTTTATTTTGATTATGGTGATTTCCGGATGTTTGGCTCATCACCTGAAGCCCAGTTGGTGGTAAAAAATGGCATTGCACGCATCAACCCGATTGCCGGAACTTTCAAACGCTCAGGCAAAGACGAGGAAGACAGGGAAACAGCACGCCGCCTGATGGAAGACCCTAAAGAAAATGCCGAACACGTGATGCTGGTTGACCTTGCAAGAAATGACCTGAGCCGTCATGCCTCTGAAGTAACAGTAGAAAAATACCGAGAAGTGCACTATTATTCACACGTTATTCACCTTGTTTCACAGGTCAGTGGGAAACTCAATGAGAAGCCCAACCCATTGCGACTGTTGGCTGACAGCTTTCCGGCAGGAACACTTTCAGGTGCTCCAAAGCATCGGGCAATCCGTATAATTAATGAACTCGAACCACATCCACGAGGTTTCTATGGCGGATGTGCAGGCTTTATTGGATTCAATGGTGATATCAATACCACCATTACCATCAGAACTTTTTTAAGCCTGAACAATACCCTGCATTATCAGGCCGGGGCAGGCGTTGTAGCTGCTTCTTCGCCACAATCTGAGCTGGCAGAGGTGGGGCACAAACTGGGGGCATTACGCAAAGCAATTGAAATGGCTAAAGATTTGAAGGCATGAAACGTATCCTGTTGATAGATAATTACGATTCCTTTACCTGGAACCTGGTGCACCTGCTGTACATAGCCGGTGCTGAAAAAGTGGATGTGGTCAGAAATGATCAGGTACAGCCCGGGCAGCCTGATGAATATGATAAACTGGTTTTCTCGCCCGGACCTGGCATACCGGAAGAAGCCGGAATGATGTGCGAACTGATACGCAGCTATGCTGATAAAAAACCCATCCTTGGGGTGTGTCTTGGCCACCAGGCCATCGGAGAAGTATTCGGAAGTAAATTGTTGAATCTTAGCAATGTATATCATGGGGTAGCCACTGATATTATGCATCAAAGTGACGACTATCTTTTTCAGGGAGTACCTGAAGTATTTAAGGCCGGGCGTTATCATTCATGGGTCATTGACGAAAACCAATTTTCGCCTGAGCTGAGAATAACAGCCCGCGACAAAGATGGATGGATCATGGCAGTGGCACACCAGAGGTACGACGTGCGCGGACTCCAGTTCCACCCCGAATCTATTCTTACAGCATATTCTGAACCTATCATTAAAAACTGGCTGAACCATTAACAATGAAAGCGCTGCTCAAACGATTATTCAACATGGAAACCCTGAGTGAGGAGGAAGCCTTTGCGCTGATGACTGATATTGGGGCAGGCAAACTCAACGAATCACATATTTCAGCATTGCTTTCTGTGTGGATGATAAGGCCGGTGAGCTTGCCAGAACTGAAAGGATTCAGAAAAGCATTGCTTGATTTAGCAGTACCTTTTCAGCCGGATATGCCTGTGATTGACGTTTGCGGGACAGGTGGTGATGGCAGTAACACCTTTAATATTTCTACACTTTCTGCTTTTGTACTTGCAGGAGCAGGTATTAAAGTGGCCAAACATGGCAATTACGGTGTGTCATCTGTAAGTGGTTCATCTACGGTAATGGAATTGCATGGCTACAAGTTTACAAACGATACCCAAACCCTTAGGCAACAACTTGAACAGGCAAATATTTGTTTTCTTCATGCCCCGCTTTTTCATCCGGCTTTATCTCACGTAGGCGCCATAAGAAAGCAATTAGGTATGAGAACCATATTTAATATGTTGGGTCCTCTTGTAAACCCTGCCCATCCAGCCTACCAGCTAAGCGGCGTTTTTAACCTTGAGTTGGGGCGCATGTATCATTACCTAATGCAGGACTCCGGTGTCCGTTATTTGGTGGTGCACAGTCTTGACGGATATGACGAAATATCGCTTACCGGAAGGGTGAAATTATTTGGTCCCGACCTTGAGAAAATTTTTATTCCGGAAGAATTAGGGTTTAAAACTATTTTGCCCGAAAAACTAACCGGCGGGAACTCTGCCGAAGAGGCTGCTGCGCTCTTTCTCAGCATATTGAAGGGCAAAGGAACCACCGAGCAAAATGATGCAGTGATTGCTAATGCTGCCGCAGCTATACGTGTAAGAGAGCCGGCAAGCAGCATTGCGCAGTCAAATGAAAAGGCAAAAGAAGCCCTGCTTTCAGGTAAGGCAATGAATGCATTTAAAACACTTGTTTCATGAAGAAAATACTCGATGATATAGTGCTGAACAAAAGACTGGAAATTGAAATCAGAAGAAACGTTTATCCAATAAAAGATTTTGAATTTTCTCCCTTCTTTTATCGCACACCATTGTCGCTAAATGCTTCGGTGTTAGAACCTGGTAAATCAGGCATCATTGCCGAGTTTAAACGACGTTCACCTTCGAAAGGCATTATCAATGACAAAGCTGATGTTGTAGAAGTAACCAAAGCGTACAGTGATAGCGGAGCTTCCGGTATCTCGGTACTAACTGACCATGACTACTTTGGTGGTGCTGATGAAGACCTGAAAGCTGTGGCTACCAATCGTACAAGCCCACTGCTTCGTAAAGAATTTATCCTCGACCCCTATCAGGTGCTCGAAGCACGTGCCATCGGGGCAGATGCAATTCTGCTTATTGCAGCAATCCTGTCAAAAAAAGAGATTCACGACTTGGGAAAACTGGCACGCAGTCTTGGAATGGAAGTACTACTTGAACTGCATGCTGAAGACGAATTAGAAAAAATTAGCCCTGATGATTCCCTATTCGGTATCAACAACCGCAACCTCCAGTCGTTTGAAGTTTCACTTGAGCACAGCATGCGTCTGGCCGATAAGCTTCCGGCACATTGTACCAAAATTGCTGAAAGTGGCATTGATAGCCCTGAAACGGCATTGCAACTGAAAAAAGAAGGCTTCCACGGTTTCCTGATAGGAGAATATTTTATGCGCCAACAAAACCCCGGTGAAGCATTTAAAAACTTCGCATTACAACTGAACCTGTTGAATAATTAAGCAACATGAAAGTGAAAATCTGCGGTCTGCGCGAACACCATAATGTGATTGAACTTTCAGCACTTCAACCTCAATGGATGGGATTTATTTTTTACAAAAAATCAAGCCGTCATTTTTTCGATACACCACAAATAGCACAGCTTTCAGAAATACCACAGCACATCAAAAAAGTGGGCGTCTTTGTAAATGAAAGCCCCGAAGAAATTTGCCATCTGAACAAACAATTCACACTCGATTACATTCAGCTTCATGGCAGTGAAACACCAGCTTTCTGCCAGCATTTAAAGCAAGTCGGATTACAAATTATCAAAGCATTCTCTATTGCAGAAGAGACAGATTTTGAATCAGTTGAAACCTATGCCCCTTATGTAGATTATTTCCTTTTTGATACCAAAGGAAAACATGCAGGTGGAAATGGAATTGCCTTCGACTGGAAATTGCTTGGTAATAAAAGATTCACACGTCCTTTTTTGCTTAGTGGCGGAATCGGACCTGGTGATATTACAAAACTGAGAAACTTCAATCACCCGGAGCTGGCCGGTATTGACATCAATAGCTGCTTTGAGACAGCACCAGGGCTTAAGAATGTTGAGCAAATTAAAACTTTTATGCAAGAATTATCATGAGCTTTCAACAAACCATCAATGGCTATTTCGGCGAATTTGGCGGCGCATTTATCCCCGAATTGCTCCATGCAAATGTCGCGGAATTGGAGAAAAACTACCGCCAAATCATGGAAACCCCTGATTTTAAATCAGAGTTTGATGCCCTTCTGAAAGATTATGTCGGACGGCCTTCTCCTTTATACCTTGCCAAAAGACTTTCAGAAATAAAAGGGGCACAGATATACCTCAAGCGTGAAGACCTTAACCACACCGGCGCTCATAAAATCAACAATACCATCGGACAAATTCTGCTGGCAGAACGTCTCGGAAAAAAACGCATCATCGCTGAAACAGGCGCCGGACAGCATGGGGTGGCTACTGCTACCGTTTGTGCCTTGAAAGGACTTGAATGTATTGTTTACATGGGTGAAACAGATATCCGGCGGCAGGCTCCCAATGTGGCGAGGATGAAAATGCTGGGCGCAAAAGTTGTTCCGGCTACCAGCGGGAGCAAAACCCTGAAAGACGCTACCAATGAGGCCATCCGTGATTGGATTAACAACCCCGAAGATACCTATTACATCATCGGTTCTGTTGTAGGGCCGCACCCATATCCGGAAATGGTCATGCGCCTGCAATCGGTAATTTCACAGGAAATGAAACTTCAATTGCTGTCACATACCGGGCGTGAAAATCCCGACTATGTCATAGCCTGTGTTGGTGGGGGAAGCAATGCTGCCGGTACCTTCTACCATTACCTTGATGATGAGCGCGTGAAATTGGTGGCTGTAGAGGCTGCCGGCCTGGGTCTTAACTCCGGCCATAGTGCTGCAACAACTCATCTGGGAAGAAAAGGAATTATTCACGGAAGCATGACCCTGCTGATGCAAACCACTGACGGACAAATTGAAGAACCTTACTCCATCTCCGCTGGTTTAGATTATCCGGGAATTGGCCCGCTGCATGCCCATCTTTTTGAATCAAAAAGAGCACAGTTCCTCTATGCTACCGACCAGCAGGCACTCGATGCGGCATTTGAACTGGCAAAACTTGAAGGCATCATTTGTGCCCTTGAATCGGCACATGCTTTGGCAGCATTGAATCAATTGCCACTTAAACAAAACGATATCGTTGCGGTCTGCCTTTCAGGAAGAGGCGATAAAGACCTTGAAACCTATATGAAACAGATGGAAAGCAATGAACAGAATTAATCAACTATTTCAGCATAAAAAAAGCGGGATTCGTTCGGTTTATTTTACCGCAGGGTTCCCGAACCTGAATGATACAATAGACATCCTGTGTACCCTTGAGAAGGCAGGTATTGACCTTGTGGAGATCGGAATGCCTTTTTCAGATCCGCTTGCCGATGGGCCGGTGATTCAACAAAGCAGCACTGTTGCATTAAAAAACGGTATGACCATAACATTGCTGTTTGAGCAACTGAAAAACATCCGGCAAAAAGTAAATATACCCCTAGTACTGATGGGCTATATGAACCCTGTTTTACAATACGGGGTGGAGAATTTCTGTAAAATGGCAGCCGCCTGTGGTATTGATGGATTGATTCTGCCTGATATGCCTGCCGAGGTGTATGAACAACACTATCAGGAACTGTTTCAAAAGCACAACCTGCACCATATTCTCTTGATTACACCTCGAACCAGCGATGATAGAATTCGGTATATTGACCAGTTAAGCGGTGGTTTTCTTTATGCAGTATCTTCTTCTGCAACTACCGGAAATGTGCAACAAAACAAAGAAGGCCAGGAGGTTTATTTTAAACGACTCAGTCAGTTAAACTTAAAAAACCCGGTGTTGATTGGCTTTGGTATTTCAAACAAAGAACAGCTTGAACATGCTTGCCAATATGCCGCCGGAGCAGTTATAGGAACTGCATTTATCAAACAATTGAGCAATAGTGACAAAGAACTGCCACTGCGTGTACGTGATTTTGTGAAGTCACTTGATTAAGCTTCAAGCGACGCTTTAATCACATCCACCACCTGTAAAATTTCTGCTTCCTTTATTATCAGGGGCGGGGAGAGGCGAATGGTATCGTTATGGGTAGGCTTTGCCAATACCCCCAACTCCATCATGCGTAAACATACATCCCAGGCCGACTTGCCCGCGCTAGGTTCAATCTCAATGGCGTTCATCAGGCCCTTGCCCCGTATGGTTCTGAGCGATACATGATTGATTTTTTGCAATGCATCACGGAATACAAGCCCCATCCGCTCAGAATTACCCGATAAATCTTCCTTACGAATTACCTCCAAAGCTGCTGTAGAAACGACACAGGCCAGCGGATTACCCCCATAAGTAGAACCATGTTCGCCCGGTTTAAAACAAAGCATCACTTCGTCTGAACCTAAAACGCCGGAAACAGGATACATGCCTCCGCTGAGGGCCTTGCCTAATATCAATAAATCAGGCTTTACGTTTTCATAATCACAGGCCAACATCCGGCCAGTACGCCCCAGGCCGGTCTGAATCTCATCAGCAATAAATAGCACATTGTGCTTTTGACACAAAGCAGCACAAGCCTTTAAATAACCCTCTGCCGGAACAATTACACCCGCCTCTCCCTGAATGGGTTCTACTAAAAATCCGGCAATATCAGGGTCTTGCAAGGCCAGCTCTAAAGCCTGAACATCATTGAATGGTATCTGAACAAATCCGGGTGTAAACGGACCAAACTCCGCTCTTGCAGTTTCGTCGCTCGAAGCACTGATTACTGTGATAGTCCGGCCATGAAAATTATTCCGGCATACGATTATTTTCGCCTTGTTCTCAGCCAGGCCTTTCACCTGATATGCCCATTTTCGGCACAGCTTCATGGCAGCCTCAACTGCTTCAACACCTGTATTTGCCGGAAGAAAACGGTCGAACCCGAAGTAATCAGTGATATACTCGGTAAAAGCAGCAAATGCACGGCTGTAAAATGCACGTGAAGTCAGGCTCAACTGCTGCGCCTGTTTTATCAGGGCTTCTGTGATTTTTGGGTGACAATGCCCCTGATTAACTGCCGAATATGCAGCTAAACAATCAATGTATTTTTTCCCTTCAACATCCCAAGCATAAATGCCGGATGCTTTTTCTAAAACTACCGGCAGCGGATGGTAATTATGTGCTGTATGTGCCTGTTCTACTGCTATCCAATCGGCACTTGTTTTATTTGTTGCAATCATCCGGCAAAGGTACGCCCGTATAGTGCTATTTGCGCCCTGTTTCTCGATTTTATTCGGTCATGAACACTTATTTTTGCCCCCTATGGCCAGAAGAGAAACTCCCCTGATTTACCAGCAGCTTGAAATTACAGCAATCGCCTCCGAAGGAATGGGCATCGCGCGGCACAATGGGATGGTTGTATTTGTTGAACAAACCCTCACCGGTGATGTGGTGGATGTGCGTATTACCCGGAAAAAATCAGGTTTCCGGCAGGGAATCCCAGTGCATTTCCACCAATACAGTTCATTGCGCATCGAACCTGTATGCACTCATTTTGGTGTCTGCGGAGGCTGTAAATGGCAAAACCTTTCCTATGCCGACCAGTTAGCACACAAAGCCCGCCAGGTTTATGATGCGCTGCACCGTTTGGTAAAAATAGAATTGCCGGATTTTAACCCTATTTTGGGAGCACCCGAGCCTTACCACTACCGCAACAAACTCGAATATACGTTTTCTGACAGCCGTTGGCTTACAGCGCAGGAAATTAAAAGCGAAACATCGTTTGAACACCGCAATGCATTAGGGTTTCATATACCGGGCAAGTTCGACAAGGTGCTTGATATCAGCCATTGCCACCTGCAACCTGAACCGGGCAATGCCATCCG
>JAIBAI010000043.1 GCA_019695235.1 Bacteroidia bacterium
TACCTCCCTGCCGGCAGAAGTGCCTCCAAAACCAAAGTTTTTATTTTTATCCACGGAGGGGCTTGGGTTGGCGGCGACAAATCAGACTTTTCTTCCGGAATACCACATTTAAAACAGACCTATTTCCCTAAGTATGCTGTTGTGAATATGAATTATGTACTGGCGAATGTATTTGGTAATCCACGTGCACTTCCGAACCAAATTAATGACATTCAGGCAGTTATAGACTTTATTACCGCAAAATCTGAAGAATGGCAGGTAAAACCTGAATTTGTGCTTTGCGGGCATTCAGCAGGAGCCCATTTGTCAATGTATTATGCCTATACCAAAAACAACCCGAATGTGAAAGCGGTAGTGAGCCTTGCCGGCCCTTCCGATTTCGACGATCCTGCATACACCAGCAATGCTATTCTGGGTGTAATTTTCAGTGGCCTTGTTGACCCTGCAATCATCCCTTCGGGAATGACCCTGAACCAATTTGCAAGCCCGGTTACCTGGATAAAATCCGGCAGCACCCCCACCATCGCATTCTTTGGAAGCACAGATACCGGCGTGCCTGTGAATGATCAAAAGGCGCGCCTTGAAAACAAGTTACAACAGTATAATGTTCCACATGAAATTCATATATGGAATGGCGACCATAACGCTTTTGCATTGGAACCCCAACTTTCTGACAATGCGAAAAAAATAAAAGCATTCCTTGCAATCTATAACCCCTAAACACACCCTTCCCGGAAGAACAAATGGTGAGTCAGGCAGAAAACATGCTCCAGCTGAATCAAATCGCCCTCCAACCCTTTGGACCGGAAGACTTTAAAACGCTCATCCAGTGGATTGACAGCGAAGAAAGCCTCCTTCAGTTTGCCGGACCGTTTTTTTCATACCCCATAGATGAACACCAGCTATCACAATACCTGAATGACCAAAACCGGTTTGTTTTCAAGGTTATTAACACCGAAACCGGTCAAAGCATCGGGCATGCAGAAGCATTTCTGCAATCTCCCCAGGTGGTAGTACTCTGCCGGATACTAATTGGTGAAGCAAAATGGCGAGGCAAAGGGATTGGCCTCACAATTACACAATTGCTCCTTCAATTTTCATTTGAAACCCTTCACGCGCAACAAGTACAACTGAATGTATTTGATTGGAATACCGGCGCCATTCGCTGCTATTTGAAAGCAGGATTTCGCCAACTCGACATTTGCCCCGCTCCGCTTACTATCAATGGGGTACAGTGGAAGGGAATAAGCATGGCCATACATCGTGCTGATTACAAGGCTGATACGTAGAGCAATTTCAAAGACAATACCTTATTTAAGGTATGCCATACCTTTTTAAAGGTATTTCAAATTACATCTTTGAAAGTATTGCAAGGCAGCCGGTTTCACTCCATTTTTGCCGCAATTTAAAACCATTCTAAATAACATCTCGTGAAAAAGCAAATACTCCTCTTTCTTAGTCTGTTTATTTTTATTTCAGTAAAAGCCCAAGTTATCACCGACACCGTTTCTACAGGTGCCGGATATAGCAACCAGGTTTGGTACTCATTGCAAAATGACAACCAGGGAAGCGCAGCAAAAAACAATTGGGATATTGCCATTGATACCCGCACCATGGGCATGACCTTTCTCATTAACTCAGTTACAGGTACCCAACTCTGGAGCTATCCGAATGCTGACACCACTGGTTGGGCTACTCTTGACACCAACGGCTTAAGCACCTGGACGCCTAAATGGAATTCAGACACCTCATGGGATGCTGGTGCATTTGACCGTTACCTGAACCCCCTTAATGAGTACGATGCCGGCTGGGGAAATTACAACCCACTTGGGCATACGGTTACCGGCGACACCATTTACATCGTTAAACTGGCTTCCGGAAGCTATAAAAAATGCTGGATTCAATCACTGGCAGGTGGCGTTTATACCATTCGCTTTGCAGGATTAGGCGGTGAATCTGACACCACCATTCAGGTAAACAAAGCAGATTATGCAGGCAAGAACTTTGTGTACTGCAACCTCAGTACCGCTGAAATCATTGATCGCGAACCTGCTGCCGCCAGCTGGGATCTTTTATTCGGTCAATACACCACTTTCATTCCTCAGGCATATCCGGTAACAGGCGTATTGAGCAACGGCAAAGTATTGGTTGCCAAAGCTGCAGGCCTTGCCGATGCAAGCACATATAATAGCTGGAATGACCATACATTTAGCAAACACATCAACACGATTGGTTACGACTGGAAGAAATTTGCTGATGGTGTATTTCAAATTGAAGACTCTTTAGCGTATTTCGTTAAAGATCGCCAGGGAGCCATCTGGAAACTTATTTTTACCGGATTCGGTGGCTCAGCGAATGGGAATTACATCTTTACAAAAGAAAAAATCAGTGCGGCTTCAATTGAAACAGCCGGAAATACTGCCCTAACTTCATTGACAGTATACCCAAACCCTTCAATTGACAAAAACATAACACTTGTAATTGACCTTGAGGCAGCAACTACCAATGCTTTGATCAGTATTATTGATTTATCAGGCAAATCTGTTTATCAGAGAAGTTTTACTGCTCCACAGGGCTTACAAACACAATCGCTGCACTTAAACAATCTTACTGCTGGCTTGTACATGATTTCAGTTGATATCAACGGACAACAAGCCTGGCAAAAACTCATTATTCAATAATCCCCCTCATTTACAATAAAATGAAAATCTTTTCAAAATTCAGCGGTTTCTTCGCCATACTGGCCATGATGGTTCTGACATTGGTAAATAGTTCATGTCAGAACAATGCATCAGCAAATCAACAAGCCGAATCAGGGCAAAAAATCGGTGTTCTTTTGGTAAATCACGGTTCTCGTTCAGCTACCTGGCGTCAGGCACTTTTAGACTTAGAAACAAGTGTAAAAGATAAAATTATGGCCGACGGCACCGTTAAAGGCACCAAAACAGCCTTTATGGAATACAACGAGCCTTCTATTGCTACGCGCTTGAAAGAGTTCGATGCGGAAGGTTATACAGATGTTATCCTTGTACCAATCTTCCTTACAGTAAGTCCGCACACCTTCGATGACATCCCTACCATCATCGGCCAAAAGGAAGACCCCCATTCGATGGAAGCGCTGAAGATTGAAAAGATTGAAAGGTACACTCCAAAAGCCCGCACCTTCCTGGCCCCAAATCTTGACTTTACCGATATTATTAAGAAAAACGTTCTGGCAAGAGTGCAAAAACTTACTAAAGACGCACCAAATGAAGGACTTGTTCTTATTGGTTATGGCGACGAAAGCTACGATAAAGAATGGGGTGCCCTTTTTGATCAGGTTGCTGAATACGTAAAACAGGAAGTAGGTATAACAGCCCATTCATACGGTTGGTGTGGTCACATTGCCCATTACGACCCACAAAAAACCACCGATGCCATTCAAAAAGTACTTGACACCAAAAAACAAGCAGTTGTTGTGCCGGTTCTGGTTGCACATGATGAAATGTTCCAGGTGAAGATTATCGGTGATGGCATCAACAAAATCAAAGACAATCAAAACCGCGTTTATTACAAGCCTGATGCAATTCTTCCGGATAAAAACGTGGAGCAATGGGTAGTGGATATTACCACTGAGTTCGTTCAAAAAGTACAAACGGCGCAGAAGAATTCATGAAGTTCTTAGGTTGGGATACAAAAAAAATCAGAAGGCTCAATTTAGCCACACACCGGGATTTGGGATATTTTTTCTCATCCCTTATCCTGGTGTATTGTATTTCAGGAATTGCACTTAACCACGTAGATGACTGGAACGGTGATTTCATCATCAAACGGCATAATATTGCCCTTGATAAAAAATACCAACCAAGCGAAATTAACCCCCAAACCATCAACCAGATAAGTAGCAAGGTAGAAGAAAAAAAGTACAAAGTGTATGACTTCCCAACCCCCGATCAGGTGAAGATATACTACGACAACTCTACCATGCACGTTTACCTCAACGAAGGGCGTGCTATTTATGAGCAGGTGAGCAAAAGGCCGGTGTTCTACCAGTTTAATGTATTGCACCGCAACAGTTTGAAGGGATGGAAATGGGCATCTGATATTTTTGCATTTTTGCTGATTGTTATCACCATCACCGGTTTATTCATCCTTAAAGGGAAACATGGCATTAAAGGCAGAGGAAAATGGCTTATTGCCGGCGGGCTTCTCCCTCCAATTGTTGCTATTATCATTCAGGCATTGTTATGAAATCTAATAGTTGCTTTTCAAAAGTATGCTGGCTATGAAAAAAAGCTTCATCCTGCTGATGTTGATTGTTGTGGCTTGCCTGCATCAGGGTGGAAATGTACTCAATGCGCAAATTGACAAGTGCCCGCATCCTATTGATACTGTTGTTGTTACAGCACAATATGCTCCGGGTTCTGTCGAAAACGCTGTTCATAAAGTGAAAGTTATCGGACAGGAAAAGATAGAAAGCATGGGTGCCCAGAATTTGCGCGATGTGTTAAGCAATGAAATGAATATCCGGCTATCTCAGGACAACATTCTGGGAAGCAATATGAGCATACAAGGTATTTCAGGGCAGAATGTCAAAATCATGGTTGATGGCGTTCCGGTTTCTGGCAGGCTGAATGGTAGTATTGACCTCTCTCAGATTAACTTATACAATGTTGAACGCATTGAGATTGTTGACGGCCCCCTATCGGTGAATTATGGAACAGATGCCTTAGCCGGCACAGTTAATATTATTACCAAAAAAGGCCAGGCACGGAAATTTTCGTTCTCAAATGAATTGTATTATGAAAGTATCGGTCAGTACAATGCAAACGCAAGACTCGGCCTGAGAAAAGGTCGCACGGTGTTAGCCCTCTCAGGCGGTAGAAACTTCTTTGATGGCTGGCGCAACAACGACCCTCTGTTTTATTACAATCTTAACCCGGTGGCTGATTCAACACGCCACGCAGATTGGAAGCCCAAGGAACAATATTTTGCTAACCTTATGCTTGCCAGGTACTTTAAGCAATTGAAGCTAAGCCTGAACAGCGACTTCTTTAACGAACGCGTTACCAACCGGGGGCTTCCACGACTGCCCTATGGAGAAAATGCATTCGATGATATCTATAAAACAATTAGGCTGAGTAATGCACTCAACTTGAAAGGACAACTTGGCCAGCGGCATTACCTCAATGCCATGCTCGCATATACTGATTTTGTCAGGACAAAAAATACGTTTTACAAAGATCTCACCACCTTAGAAGAAATTGCCGACAGTGAGCCCGGCGGGCAAGACACCAGCACTTTCAGGAATTTGCTTTCACGTACTAGTATCAGCACCATCCGCGATTCGTCGAAAATAAATTTTGAACTGGGTTATGACATCAATCTTGAACAAGCAAGTGGCATACGCATTAAAAACACCCAACAATCAATTGGAGATTTTGCCTTGTTTGGAAGTGCCGAATACAGGCCGATAAAGCGCCTGGTAATTCGCCCGGGGCTGAGGGTAATGCACAATACCGCTTACAAGGCTCCACCAGTGCCTTCATTGAATGTGAAGTACTTAATTGGCAAGAACCTGTCAATGAGATTTTCGTATGCCCGGGGCTTTAGGTCGCCATCACTGAAAGAACTGTATTTTTACTTTGTAGATGTCAATCATTACATTGCAGGCAATCCCAATCTACGGGCCGAGTATTCACACAATTTCAATTTCAGCACCAGCGAAAGCTTTAAGCTTGGAAAAAACACCCTTAAAATAGAGAACAGCTTGTTTTTCAACCGGATTGAGAACATGATTTCTCTTGCACAAAACGGTGACAATCGGTTCTCTTACTTCAATCTTGAAAAACACCAAACCCTGGGCGTTCAGGCACAGGTTGAATTCAACACCGCAAACTATACCGTAAGTATCGCTGGGCTTTATACCGGCAGATACAACCAACTTTCTGAAAGTCATATTGGAGAGACTTTCACTTATTCACCCGAAGCCCGTTGTAATATCATGTACCGCTGGCCTAAAGCGAAACTTTCGGCCAATCTTTATTACAAATACACCGGCATGTTGCCCTCATTCATGCTTGACGAAAATGGTGGGGCAATACGCACACAAATACAGGCCTATAACATGGCTGACCTTTCAGTAACCAAAAAGCTATTCAACGATCGGGTGGGCATAACTGCCGGATGCAAGAATCTTTTCAATGTACGTAACATTACCGGCATATCGAACGGAAGTGCCCATAGTGCTTCACAAAGTAGTATCGCCATTGGCACGGGTAGAAACTTTTTTGTACGCCTTGAATATCAATTAGATTCACGGGAATGACCTGTAAACTGAACTATCTTCAATTAATTCGTTTCGGATGCTTTGCTTGTACACTCATGCTTTTGGCGTCCTGCCTGAAAGATGAGACCCCTATTGCCCGGCACGAATCCGGAAATGTAAACGTCTCGACTTTGAGTATATCGCCTGACTACCGCTATCAGGTATATTACAATTTAGAGCAAGATTCGGTTATTTCTCGGAACCTGAAAACTGATTGGGATTTAGGTTTTGAATGCTCAGCTGATGGCTTTCATGTAATACTTAACGAAGCCAAAGCCATGTTTGCTGTCAATAAAAAGACAAGTGACATGGCTGCTGTTACCGACACGCTTGGTTTTACCGAGCAGCGTCAATGGGATGCCCCCAGTGGCGACCTTAATGAAACGGCTATTGGTAACTGGTTAAACAAAAACGAGGTCTATATCATTGACCGAGGGGTTAATCCCGCCGGACAGCACCAGGGGTTTTTTAAAATTCAATTTCAGTCGGTCAGCCCTGCTTCATATTCCATTCATTTTTCCGACCTTGCAGGACTTGCAGCACAAACCATGGTCATCCCCAAAGACAGCGCTTACAATTTCACCTTCTTTTCTTATTCAGATGGAGGCAAATTGGTAAATGTTGAGCCTCCAAAAGCCGCATGGGATTTATGCTTCACACAATACATGCATATTTTCTACAATCCCTTGACAACATATTTGGTAGCCGGTTGTTTACTTAACAGGTATCAAACGAGTGCATTAACTGATTCTGTTGGGCAATTCAGCAATATTAGCTTTGAAAGTATAAAAAATGTGAAATTACATACACGTATCAATGAAATCGGGTACTACTGGAAAATTTTTGCAGATGGGAATTACACAGCCCGTCCGGAAGTTAACTATGTAATAAAAGACCAAAAAGGGATTTATTACAAGTTACATTTCATTGACTTTTACAATCAGGCTGGCCAGAAAGGTTGGCCAAAATGGGAGTATCAGCGCTTGTAAACCATGAATGAGAGAAAGCAAAAACTATTAGGCAGCCTGAAAAAACTCAGTTGGGTGGCTTTTGCATTTTTCTTTTTAAAAGGCCTTGCCTGGTTGGCAGCTGCCTATCTCGTTTTTAAATAAACCGTCATATTACTTACTACATCAGCACAATAGAGCGACTGTAGGCCTCATTACCATTGATTATACGGTAAACATACTGGCCACTTGCCAGATGCCCGGCATTTGCACGTACTGCTACCCTGTGTGTACCCGGGGCCATATAACGATTACTTAAATCAACGATATGCTGCCCCATGATATTGCAAAGTTGCACAAGTACCTTATTGGGGCGCTCCAGCACAAACTCTATATACACCTCACCCTCAGGCGCATACAATGGCTTGTGTATAAACTCCTTACGTGTCTGTTCGCTGATAGAGGTAATGCAGGTAAGTCCGAGCTCTAAACGTTGGTGATGTACCCCCAGCAAGGCATTATCAACAGCTTGCCCGTCAATACATAACCATTGTTCTAAAACAGTTGCATAGGGTTGGCGGTAATCGGTATCAAAAATCATATTACCCGCCTGGTCAAGTTGACTTAATGAGGGGTGCTCACCAACAAAGCCACTGCCATTTAAACCACCACCGAAAAGCAACACAGGGGCTGCTGCACCGTGGTCAGTTCCTTGTGAGGCATTTTGATCTACACGTCTTCCAAATTCTGAAATTGTCATGCACAGCACATCTCCTTCACGACCTGCCGGCTTCAAATCTTTGTAGAAACTACTGATGCCGTGTGCCAGGTCAGTAAGTAATTCCTGATGTGTATCCGGCTGCTCCGCATGGGTGTCAAAGCCATCAAGGGTTATCAGGTAAATTTTTGTACCCAGGCCTCCTTTAATCAAACGCGCCACCATGGCAAACTGCTTCGAAAGCGTTGTGTTATCATAGCCAACCGAGTTGGCCCCCTCAGTGTATGCCTGATTGATTACCCCTGCATAGATAAAGGTACTATTGGTTATGCCTCTTAAAAAGCCCAACTGTTCGCCATACAAACATTCAGGCAGGTTATTCATATCATGCAACCAGCCTTTTTGCGCCAGATTGTATAACTGCTGTGGGTCTGCCACCGAGAAGGCGTAATTGGTATTGTCATCGCCTGTGAACAACAGGTTACCGACACTACCCACCTGAATTGCAAGTGGCTCTTCGGGAGGATTGGTAAGGAAATCAGGGTTTTGTGTAGCATAATAGCGCCCCAGCATGCCTGAGTTGAGGGTTTGCTCTTCATCCGTTCCGGAAGCCCAGATATCAGCTGAGCGGAAATGTGAAAGGTTTTGATGCTGGTAACCTACCCCATGCACCACCTTCATCTTCCCTTCGGCCCAAAGTGGTTGCAAAGCATTCATAAACTTCGGCATGGCGTATTCTGCCGAAAGGTTGAATGTTTCAGAAAGTGGGATTTTTAATGAAGGACGTTTGTTGGCATAAACACTATACTGATTCACCGGAACAATGGTATTCAGTCCATCATTGCCACCTTTTAGCCTTACGATAACCAATACCCGGTCGGTATGTCCGGTGGCAAGTGCCTCAGCGATAGGAGAATGTGGTGCAGCTGAAATATGCATTTTGCCAAGCATAAAACTTCCGGCGCCAGCAAAACCTAATGCCTTAAAAAAATTCCGGCGATCCCATAAACTATGCTCACGCTGGTGTTCCAACTCTTCGGCTGTAAGCTTTGCATAAGGAAGCTTGAACAGGTTTGAATGATCAAATTTGGGTTCCATAAGAAAGCTTAGTTAAGTTGAAATTCAGGGGTTCTGAAGATATGCAATAACAAATAATACATCTGTGCCGGAACAGTGAACTGATTGAGGTTCCACATCCCATTGTCGTAATAGTTCTGGGGTACTTCCCACTTGAAAACCGTTGTAGCCTGCGCATATTCTTCCGGCGATTGAAAACCTCTTGAAAGAAAAAAATCAACCACTTTTCGGGTCACCAGTGCCGGGTCACTTGTAGGCCCAACAATTTCAAGAGCGAGGTCTTTTAGCTCCTCCGGATGATTCTGATAAAGCCATCCGGCGAAATACTCACAAATCAGCCAACGACCAGTGAGTGTACTTGTATTGACCCAAAAATGATTTCCCTGCCAGCCGGCAACATCTACAGGTTCAAATATTTCCTGCCCCAGCAATGCCCCATAATACTGGCTGCCCGACAAAATCTGCTGGTCATAGGAGAAGCTTCCTTCCTTAATGAATGTGAGCATCAGGTCAATCGGACTTTTAATATTAACCCCTACGATGTCGTCATCAAAGAAATGCTCCGATTTGAACAATTGCTTGTACACCGGTGCCAGCTCAAAGTTGTTGCTTACAAAGGTAGCTGCTAAAGCATTGATAATGGTGTCATTAGGCTGAGGGCTCACGAAAAACTTATACAGTTTTGTACAGATAAACTTTGCTACCTGTGTTCCTCTTTGGCTAAAAAGAATATCTACCACATCATCGTAACCCCAGTCGCCGGTTTGGCCAAAAATGGTTTTGCTGGCATGTGAATGGTTGGCATCCACAAAGGTGAGAGGGGCACAGAAATCGGTAAAGCCATTCCAGCCTGTCAGTGCCTTGGCTGTTTCAACAATATCGGTCTGGGTATAATCATTATCAGCACCCAGGGTGAACAATTCATATAACTCTCTGGCGTAATTTTCATTCGGCGAAACAGCCGTATTCTGGTAACTGTTTAAAAAAACAATCATTGCAGGACTAATGCCTATGGCATGAACAAAATCTTTAAAATTTCCCAGGGCATGCCGCTGTATCAGGTTATAGTACTGAAACATGTATGAAGGGCAATTATATACCGACAATTGGGTAACAAAATGATTGCTCCAGAAAAGGGTCAGTTTATCACGAAAACCATTTTCAAGCATGTCTTTCATGAACTGTGTGTACCATTCTAAAATCTGCGCCGGTCCCTGGGTATTCACGTCGGTATAGTCGCTCAAAGCCCAATTGGCCCACACAGGTGCTGGTGTGGGTAACATGGCCCCAGCTGCATCCACAAGATTGTCAATCAAAGTGGCAGGGTTGGTGCTTATTGCCTGCTGAATATTGGTATACTCTGCACCAAATGCCATTCTGCGGTATAAATGCTGTGCCCTTTGCTGGTTCCAGGGTTTGTTGGCAGTGGGTACAAAGACATTGATGGAATCAAGTTCGCAAGCCATACAATGGAGGTTTTTTTGAATTATTTTTCAGTTGCGAAGCACCGCTAAATTTAAATATTCAAACAGGTTCTTCACAAAAATCATCAAAATTTTAACGCTCTAAGTTAATAAATTTTCGCCCCTACAATTCTTTTTTCATCGTTAATGATTCAAATTATGTTTTCATAGATTTTTTAAGAAATATAAATAAGGCATTAAACTGAGTTGGAATTTCAATTTAAGAGAGTTATATTACCTTTTAATATATGCTCTTTGCTATCATCGGTGGTGTATTTCAAAACCCAGAAGTATACACCGTTTGCATAGTTTTCATTTTCTTTATGCCCATTCCAACCTTCATTTATTTGGTTCGTCTTGAAAATTAGATTGCCCCATCTATTGTATACAGTCAACTCTGATTGCTTAATACTTGCTTTAATTTCCGGTAAAAAAACATCATTAATCCCATCATTATTTGGAGTAAAAACATTTGGCAGATTTACCTCATCGGTTTTTTCTGGCTTTGGGTCAGTAATTTCTTTACATTTAATACAACCAATATTTAGAGAATCCAAATTAACATGCATGCTGTCGATTTGGTCGCAAGTGGCCTTTCTGAATTGAATGCCTCCAAAACTGCTTACTAAATGACTCGAATCTAAGACCTGAATTGTGCCTGAGCCGTGCGTATTTCCAGATGCACCCGGCGAACCAAGTGTAACACTGACAGGAAATGGGTTTTGGGTGTAACTTCCTTGCCATGTTGTTTGTCCGGCCATTACGCAATCATCACCTGTAACCTTTGTCGCAATCGTTTGATTTCCAACATGTTCTATGAGAACTATTTCATCCTTGAAATAAAATGCTAAAGTTCCACCTGGCCCGACTGTATAACATTGATAACTTTTCGCAATCCATATTCCACACAAATTGCTCATCTGTCCGAAAAGATGATTTGAAAATATGATTAAAGCCAACAACAGTTTTCCTGTCTTCATAAACGCGTAATATAGACTCTCAATGTCGTATTAATGAAAGAATTTGTGCCAAAAAATATTTTGTGTAGTTGGTAGAAGTTAGATTTAACACCTATTTCCAAAAGTAAATAAAAAATGTAGAATTTTAAAACAACAAACTCTAATTTGCAATTTGCTGATTTTGTGCCAGGTACAGCTTAACCTTTTAGCCGGATGGCCTGAATCTCATTGACGTATCAAGGCAAGAAACGCAGCTTCAATGTTTGTTTCAGGGCTTTCTGCCGGAGATTGCCAAATATTGCCCTTACGGTCAATCAATACATAAGATGGTACCGCTAAAGACTCCAATACATCAGGAATCAAATGAATACAAGCATCAAAGGTGCTCATGAAAAATGAAAAGCCCTGTTGCTACGCCATGGCGGCCAGCTCAAAACCTTCGGTTTCTTTTAAATGCAGCAGACCTAGGCAATTTTAATTTTCAGATTCACATTGTAGCTTACACCCAAGCTTCGTATTCCGGGTTGAATGACGGGTCTGGTAAAGCTTTCAAAAGATAATGTAGCATTGGCCTCGCACTACAAAATGAGTTAGGAGTTAAAGAGTTCAATTTTGGTTTTTAACTCATTGCCAAAAGCTTTTGACACTAAATCATCATGCTGCAAACGCCCAACAATAATGCCAGGTGCTAACCTTAGTTTCTGGGCAAAACTTTTGATTTCCATAGGCTTTAAAGGCAAGCTATTTCTTATTTCTTTCCAGTCATTTTCCCCAATTAAAACTTTGGTTGCAAAAGCATTGGCTTCTTCTTCTTTTTCTTGGTCTATTTCTGTTCCTTCTACATTCTTCAGGAAAATGTCTTTTTTTCCATGCAAAATGATGTGTGCTGCCTCGTGAAAGAATGTAAACCAGAAATGGTCATTGGTTTTAAATCTTCCGGAAAGTTGAATGATAGGTTTGTTATGAAACCAACGTGTTGCTCCGCTTATGGGTGCTTTCGGCAGATTTCGGGTAAAAACAACCGCAACACCACAGTTGGCGCAAATGCTTTGCAATTGTTGGGTGTAATCTTCAGGCATTAAAAAAGCCAGTTCTTTGATTTCTGTAAAAGCTTCTTTGAACTTCTTTTTATCAAACTCCCCTAATTCAATTTCTTTAGCTTGAATTTCGCCTTTGCGTAACCATGCAGAAATGGCGTGTGGGCTTTGGGTATGGGCTAAAGAAACTCTAAAGGCAACAGAAACTTCTGCTTTCAAATAAATATATTCCCATTCCTGAGGAGAAGCCAATCCAAAGAATTTAAGCATACTATCCACCAAAATATGTTTTTCTCGTGTTTCAGGAAGCCAACCGAATTTTCTCATTTCATTTACAGGAAATGCACCCAACCAGTCTTTTTCTTTTTCAAGTTCTTCCTGATGCTGCAACTCATATATTTCTTTTCGGTATGTCTTTTCTCTGTTCAGCCAAAAGCTTGCAGAAATCCCCAACACTTTTTCCAATTGAAAAGCAGTTGCCGTTGTGATTGGCTCTCTTCCTTTTATGACGTCATTAATCTTCTCTTTGGGTCTTCCCATTCTTTCGGCAAGTTCAGCCTGACTCATACCAATAAAATCCAGGTGTTCCTGAATTGTGTCTCCAGGAGGAGAGAGTAAAGATTTTGCTATTTCAAGAGTCGTTGCCATCTGGTTTGTTTGATTCTGTAGCTTAATGGTGGTAGTCTTCAATTTCGTTAATTTGAATTCTGGTGACAGCTTCCCAATTCAAACCACCATCATCTTTTTTGGGTATTGGATCGTGAAATGGTTCAAAAATCATTCGGTAGTTGCCTGAAACATCAACCGCCAATTCACCCTTGCGGTCGCCTGTCAGTTCGTGGCATCTTGCTGCCTGAATGGTTCTCATAACCTCTAAATTGTCTGCACCGGCTAAGTCCTTCAGCCTTTGGTTCACCTTGCGGGCCAACTGTCCAAATGATTTTACCATCTCTTTGGGGTCGGTTAGTTGTTTTTGGAGTTTTCTGCTATTGTAACATATTTCCACTGCAAAGATAAATATTATTAACGTAAATAGTTAACAAAAATAGTTATTAATTATGAGCTATAAAAAGAGTTTTGAAAGAAGTTGTGCTTTGGCTTTTAGCAAAGGAATCATTTCTCTTTATTTTGATTGTTAAAATGATGATTGTGCAGGAATACACATTTCTTTGCCATTCAGGTTGCCTACTGAAACAAGTATGCACCTTTTGCACAAATCTCATTGACGTATCAAGGCAAGAAACGCCGCTTCAATGTTTGTTTCAGGGCTTTCTGCCGGAGATTGCCAAATATTGCCCTTACGATCAATCAATACATAAGATGGTACCGCTAAAGACTCCAATACATCCGGAATCAAATGAACACAAGCATCAAAGGTGCTCATGAAAAATGAAAAGCCCTGCTGCTGTGCCATGGCGGCCAGCTCATTGCTACCAATATGGTTTACAATGGCCAGAAAATGCATTTCTTTGCCGTACTTCTTCTGCAAAGCACTGAGGTACAACAGGTTGCGTATAACGTCGGGATTACTTGAGGGCAAATAAACCAGGTAGAGTGGTTTTCCTTGTAGCTTTTCTATGGAAACAAGCTTCCCTGTTTTCACATCGGTAAATTGAAAGACCGGAAAGGGACTGCCTTTCATACTGTACTGAATGCTCCTTTGCAATAATTCAATCTGGTTGAGCCATTGTTTCCGGGGTTCATCTAAAACTATATCATCTAAAATCAGCAATAAGTTAGCCTTTGAAATGCTGTTGGTGCTGTTAAGCTCTTTGATGGTATTGAGCATCATCATCATCAATAGCGTGTCGTTGTTGACCCCTGATACTCCTTTGACCCATTTTGCAAATGACAATGCGGGTTGTTGCGCATTAAAGGCATTTGTCCAGTTTTCCTCGATATTTTTCTTCCCTTTCTTCAGCATCAAATCATCAAATACACTATGAAATACAATGGCAAAGGCAGGATTTAACATGGCTGACATTCTGCCCCGAAATATGCTATCAATGAATGCCGAGTCGGTTTGAACACCAGATGCAATCTCCAGGAAAGCAGCTGAAAACCAGGCATAGTTTTCAATACAGCTATTTTCGCTGGTATAGGCTTTTCTCAGTGAATCAGCCCGTAACCTTGTCTTTTGCGCTGCCCCAATACTACCCCTTCGTCCTGAACGAAATAAACTTTGGTCAACATAGGTGTCAATGGCATCCAGCTTGTTATAAAACCCTTGATTAGCAGAGGTAGTTTGCCACAGTTTTTGATGGGGTTCATACCTTAGGTGAATGGTATCATTCCCGGGCTGAACCAAAAAACTGTATTCGGTTTGTAGACCATGCACCACCATAGTCTGGCAGCTACGCACATCCGGCTTTATATACCCGGTGCCTTCAGCAGAAAGTTTAAGTTCAACTTTCTTTTCGGGGCCGATTGGCTGCTCAGGGTACCATGAAAACGAGACTGTTTCTCCTTTTAGGCCGTGAACCATAATACCAACCTGTGCTTGCAGGTCGGCTGTGTAAAAAAGAAATGCGGCAAATAAACTAAAGCTTAACCGCACCTGGAACGAATTGAGATGCATCGCCACCGCTTTTGACAATCTCGCGTATAATCGTGCTACTAATGGCAGAATGTTCAGGTAATGACAAGATAAAGACGGTTTCAATATCCGATTCCATCGCCCGGTTGATGGTAGCAATGCCCCTTTCAAATTCAAAATCACCGGAGGTACGAAGCCCACGCAGTATAAAACGCAAATTTTTGTTCTTACAGTATGTTACTGTTAAGCCGTCGAATAAATCAGCTGAAACGCGCGGTTCATCCTGAAAAATATTCTTAACCCACTCAACGCGTTGCTCTAAAGAATAAAGGGTGGCCTTGGTTGAGTTCTTGCCTACAGCTACCACCACCTCATCAAAAAGTGAAAGACTGCGGCGCACTATACTTTCATGGCCAATTGTAAATGGGTCAAATGAACCGGGAAATACCGCTGTTCTTTTCATGACTGAAAATTAAAAAATGAAAAATATACCCTTCCGTAATGGCGTGTTTCCAACCAGCCCGGGTGGTGTTTAAAATTAATCTCTGCCGGATGTTCCATGATGAATATTCCATCAGGCTTGAGTAAACCGGCGTTCATAACAGCATTTGCCAAATACAAATGCTCTTTGTAGTCATAAGGTGGATCTGCAAAAACGATATCGAATGTGTCTTTTGACCGTTCAATGGCCACCTTAGCATCTGTACAAAACACTTGAAAATCGCCCGGTTCAAATTGACTGAATTGTTCACGGACAAATTTCACACAAGCCGGGTGTTTATCAACTGCGATTATTTTCGATGCTCCTCTTGAAATAAACTCATAGCATATATTGCCCGTACCGCAAAACAAATCCATCACTACCAGACCCTCCATATCAAATCTGGCATTCATCCAGCTGAACAATCCCTCCTTCGCCCGATCGGTTGTTGGCCGTGTTGGCAGGCCTTGTGGTGCCCGCATCACTTTTGATTTGTATTTTCCGCTGATTATTCTCAAGGCCTTAACTTAACAATGTAAAATATGCATGTTCAGGCAAAGTATCTTCTGTATCTCCAGCAGGAGGGACAGGGTATGCAGGTTGCCGCTGACAAAAATCAAGCGTCCTGAAATACTTAAAACATTGGCTATAAATGGCTGAACCTGACTCAATCTCACCGGCCAGATGAAGTGCTACCTGCTCCCGGTCTAAAGCCAAGCGGTCATATACCAACAGCAGAAAGTAAATGAAGTCTTCCGGAGATTGAAAACTAAAAGTATTACAAAAAAGGAGCTTGTTGTCTTTTAAAACTATTACATCAAGATAAAAACCATGTATATGAGCAAGCACAAATGTTCCGTTAGTTGCCAGGCTATTTGTGCGCAACAACAGATTTTCCATATAATGATTTACCCGTGCATCCGGGAAATATTGCTGAATTGTTCTCATTAAACCAGAAGGGATACCATACATCAGCTGAACTTCTAATGCATTTATTCTTGCTGAATGATATATCAATTCCTCTGTCAGTTGATGGGTCAGCTGCAAATGTTGTGCAGGCGATGCAAGCTCTGCAAGCGATGCGGGAACACATGTAAACACCTCCGACAATACATTCACCTCCACATTTTTCCATTGTGTTCTTCCGGCCAGATGTGCGTGAAAAATACGTGCTACCGCCTGATGCATCTTCAGGCCGGCATAGCCTTTTTGAATGCTGTATTTCTCAAAAAGTACAAAAGCAGCAGGCAAGGGGTCGAATACAGCCAATACACATTCATTTACCCCCAGCTGCACACGAAGATGATAGGCTGATGCCTTCTCATAGCTGAATGTAGGCGAACGAAAACTAAGTAGCGGCCTTATTTCTGACATACCTGAATAGATTGCTTGCTATCTTTGGCAAGTTTAGAGCAAATCTACCGATTGACCAAGAGAGAGTTCATCGAGTTATTGGCAAAGAATTTCGGCCATCCACCCACAAAGGGTCAGATGGACTTATTTGCCGCATTGACCGACTTTCTGGCGGCTCCTAAACCCGTACACTTTAGTGACAGTGTTTTTGTAATTTGTGGATATGCAGGTACCGGGAAAACAAGTGTTGTACGTACACTTGTGAAGACCCTTCCGGCAACCAGCCTCAAAACAGTGCTCCTCGCCCCTACCGGCAGGGCTGCAAAGGTTATGGCAGCTTATAGCGGACATCCGGCATTCACCATTCACAAACGCATTTATTTCACCGAAGAAGCTGACAACGGCCTCCGGTTTAGCCTGCAAGCCAACAAATACAAAAATACCTTATTCATTGTTGACGAGGCTTCGATGATAGGCTCAGAAGCCGGGAATGACCTCTTGGGTGATCTTATAAGCTATGTTCAGGCAGGGCAGCAATGTCGCATGATTCTCATCGGCGACGATGCCCAGTTACCGCCGGTGGGACGCACAGAAAGTCCGGCATTAGATCAAAAGGTGCTCGAAGATATGTGGAATTTACAGGTTCACATCGCCCGCTTGACTGAAGTCATGCGCCAGGAGAAAGGTTCAGGTATTCTTGTAAACGCAACCAACATACGCACAATGCTCAGTGGAGGAGAGCTTGGTATTCCCCGGTTCAATGTTTCAGATGATGTTGTGCGTTTGCCGGGTAATGAGTTGGAAGACACGCTGAACAGTGCGCTTTCAAAATATGGTGACGATGAAGTTTTGCTTATCACCCGAAGCAACCGCTCTGCAAACGCCTACAATCAACAGATAAGAACCCGGATTCGCTGGCAGGAGAACGATATCAGTGCCGGCGATAGGTTGATGGTGGTAAAAAACAATTACCATTGGCTTCCGGAGCAAAGCGGTGCAGGCTTTATTGCTAATGGTGATACTGCCGAGGTTTGTAGTTTGGGGAAGTTTTACGAATATGGAAACTTCAGGCTGGCAGACGCTGAAATCAGGCTGAGTGATTATGACCAGGTACCTACCCTGCCCGTTCGTCTGCTATTAAACACCCTGCATTCTGAACAAGCCGGGATGCCCGCCCAAGAACAAAAAGAGCTATACCGCCTTGTTGAAGCTGATTACAGTGGTATAGGCCGGAAACGTGAAAGGATGAAACAAATCCGTAATGACCCTTCACTCAACGCACTGCATGTGAAATTTGCGTATGCCGTTACTTGTCACAAATCACAGGGAGGCCAATGGCGTTGTGTTTTTATTGACCAGGGTTATATCACCGAAGAAATGATGGATCTTTCGTACCTGCGCTGGATTTATACTGCTTTGACCCGTGCGAGTGAACAGGTATATCTGGTAAATTTCCCTTCCCGGTTCTTTCCTGAAGATTAATTACATGCGCTCGGGCATATTAATCCCCAAAAGAGCCATTGATTGTTTAAGCACCTCCGCAGTCTTTCGGGCAATCTCAAGCCTTAAGGCTGCCAAATGCCCATCCTGTTCTTTGAGTACCGTGAAGGTCTGGTAAAACTGGTTGAATTCCTTAGCAAGCTCATAGGCATAATTGGCCATCAATGCCGGACTGCATGTTTCAGCAGCTTGCTCAAGTGCCTCTTCAAAACGGGCAAGCATGCGAATCATACTGCGGTGGGCAGGTTCATTGTAATCGAGGGTTTCAGAAAATGATGCTGAAATAAGCCCGGAGGCTCTTCTTTGCAGGCTGCAAATCCGTGCATAAGCATATTGGATAAAAGGGCCTGTATTGCCACGAAGGTCAATAGATTCTTTCGGGTTAAACACCATTCTTTTACGAGGGTCAACCTTCAAAATGTAAAATTTGAGTGCCCCCATCCCCAGGGTTTCGTAAAGTTCAGCCCTTGCCTGTTCTGACATCTCATCTGTCTTACCCAGTTCCTGCGAAAGGCGTGCAGCTTCTTCCACTACCTCTTCCATCAAATCATCGGCATCAACAACAGTGCCTTCGCGTGATTTCATTTTACCCTCAGGCAGGTCAACCATCCCATAGGATAAATGATAAATTCCGGAAGCCCAGGCATAACCCAGCTTCTTTAGTATCATCGCCAGTGCCTTAAAGTGATAGTCTTGTTCATTGCCCACAACATATATGTATTGCTTGCATTTAAGTTGCTGGTGACGAAGTACGGCTGTTCCGATGTCCTGGGTCATGTACACAGTGGTGCCGTCAGAACGCAAAAGTACCTTGTGGTCAAGGCCTTCCGCTGTCAGGTCAATCCAAACCGAACCATCCTCTTTTTGATAGAGATGCCCATCTGAAAGCCCTTTCTCAACAATTTCCCGGCCTAATTTCCACGTTTCCGACTCGTAATACATCCGGTCAAAATCAACGCCCAATCTTTTGTAAGTCTGTTCAAACCCTTCATAAACCCAACCGTTCATCTTGCGCCAAAGGGCCATGACCTCCGGGTCGCCTGCCTCCCATTTTTGTAACATATCACGGGCAGCCTTCATGAGTGAAGTTTGCGACTGCACCAGCAATTTGATGTCAGATTTGATGTCTTTTTGCTTATCCGGTTCACTTACTTTTTCTAAACGTGCTGTTAAACCCAGTAAATCTTGCAAAGTTTTGCCCTCAAACCCGCTAAAATCGCCACTATTTACCCGTTCAAGCAGAGGCGCTGTTTCAAGTTGAAGAGCCTTGTCGAAAGCTACATAATATTTCCCAACCAAGTGGTCTCCTTTGATGCCTGCCTGTACTGGTGTCTCATTTAAGTTGGCATTCTGCCAGGCAATCATTGACTTGCAGATGTGAATTCCCCGGTCATTTACAAGGTTTACCTTTACAACTTCACGTCCTGCCTGCTGAAGAATTTCTGAAAGTGAAAAGCCCAACAGAATATTGCGCACATGACCTAAATGCAATGGTTTATTGGTATTCGGCGAGGAGTATTCAATCATCACCTTCTCACCCACAGCGGCTTGTTGCTGTACCCCAAAACCTTTCAGAAACCTATACCAGTATGTAGTGGAGAGACTAATGTTCAAAAAGCCTTTGACAACCTGAAACGACTCCAGGTCGGGCAGTTTTTCAAGCAATTTCGCTCCTATGAGCTCTGCCGTTTCATCTGGCTTTTTACCACTTAGCTTAGTAAAAGGAAAACAGACAAGGGTAAAATCACCGGTAAATTCCGGTTTGGTTTTCTGTAACTGTACATGGCGTGGGTCTATTTTGCCAAATTCGGCCTCGAGCACCCTCAAAATCTGTAATTCAAGCTCAACTTCAATCCGCATGACTTGCTTGGTGTGTTTTTATGTCAAGTATGTTGTTTACAATCTCAAAACCAATCTCTCCCATTTTATTTCCTTGCTCCAACTCAGGGTTAATTTCAACAATTTCGAGGCACCTTGTACGCTTGTCTGCGCAAAGTATTCTCAACAGCTCCAATGCTTCCTCCTGCGTCAACCCATCTGCTACCGGGGTACCCGTTGCTTTTGACACGGTGGGGTCAAGTGAGTCAACATCAAAAGAAACCACCAGGTGTTTGCAATCTTTCAGTTGCTCAAGGATACTGGCTGCCACCTGCGCGATGCCCTTGGCTCTTACTTCTGCAATTGTGAATACCGGTATCTTTAATTCATCAATAAGACTGTCTTCTTCCTGCTCAGTTTGCCTTAAGCCAACATACACCAGGTTTTCAGGTTTAAATTTGGGTGAAATACCCCCCAATTGCTTGAACCGTTCCCACTGTTGCTTAGTATGTTCATCCGGCTGATTGCGCTGCAGGTGCAGGCTGTCAAGGCCCAATGCTGCTGCCAGGGGCATACCGTGTAAATTACCCGAAGGGCTTGTATAAGGACTGTGTAGGTCAGCATGGGCATCTATCCATACTACACCTATGGGTTCTTCCGGATATCTTTTCTTAATACCAGCCAAGGTACCAGCGGCCATACTATGGTCGCCCGAGAGTAGTAGCAGAAAGCTGTTCTGCGAACTTTCTTTGTAAACCACCCCGGTTAAATGCTCGCAAATGGTGGCTATCTGTTCAAGATGCTTCCCCCAACCTTCGCTCTCCCCTATCCCTGCTGCGTTTGTTGTTGCTTGCAGTACCTGCACAGGAAATTGCCTGAACATTACCGAGCCTTTGTCAGATGCAGCTTTTCGAATGGCATCCGGCCCCAGCGCAGCACCCCTGCGGGATGCTCCAAGGTCTGATTTTATAAGAATAATCTGCACTTCCATCTCATCTAAAATATTTACATTAACCTGTTTTGAATTCATCCGGCTTATTTACTTTTGCATTTCTTTGACAATTTCATATCGAACAATGAAAAACAAATACGTAGACCTGATCAGGCAAACCTTTGAGTTTCCACAACCAGGCTTTGACGTGGTAGATAATGAGCTTCATTTTAACGGAATACCATTGATGGATATCATCGAACAGTACGGTACTCCCCTGAAAATCAGCTACTTACCACGAATAAGCGAACAGATTCAGAAGGCAAAAATAATGTTTAATGTGGGAATGGCAAAGGTTGACTACAAAGGCAAGTACGTTTACTGCTACTGTACCAAGAGTTCGCAATTCTCATTCGTTCTTGAACAGGTACTGAAAAACGATGTGCATATTGAGACCTCATCGGCCTATGACATGCCTATTATCAAAGACTTGCACGAAAAAGGGCTGCTCGGCAAAGACCGTTATATTATCTGTAATGGCTATAAACGACCGATGTACCAGGAATTTATTGTGCAACTCAAAGAAGAAGGTTTTGAAAACCTGATACCTATTCTCGACAGCAAAAGAGAGATTGATTATTACAAGGAACACCTGAAAGTGAAAACCAAATTAGGTATTCGTATTGCTTCTGAAGAAGAGCCTGCATTTGAGTTTTATACTTCAAGATTGGGTATTCGATACAAAGATATTCTGCAGTTTTACAAAGACAACATTCAGAAAGACAAGCGCTTCGAGCTGAAGATGCTGCATTTCTTCATCAATTCAGGTATCCGTGACACTGTATATTACTGGAGTGAATTGTCGAAATGCCTTCAGGTGTATTGTGACCTCAAAAAGGTTTGTCCGGAATTAGACTCACTCAATATCGGTGGTGGCTTACCAATAAAAAACTCACTTGCTTTTGAGTTTGATTATGAGTACATCATTGAAGAGGTTATCAGCCAGATTAAAATTTTCTGCAATCAGCAGGGCGTTGAGGAGCCTAATATCTTTACCGAATTTGGTTCGTTTACAGTTGGTGAGAGTGGTGCCACCCTGTATTCTATCATTGACCTTAAGCAGCAAAATGATACCGAAAAGTGGTATATGATTGACAGCTCATTCATCACTACCCTGCCGGACACATGGGGCATTAACCAGCGTTTTATCTTGTTTGCTGTAAACCATTGGGACAAAGAATATACCCGCCTGAACCTTGGAGGGCTCACATGCGACAGCTTAGATTACTACAATTCTGAAGCACATATCAGTCAGGTATTTCTTCCGAAAATCAACGAAGAAGAAATTGCCAAAGATCCTTTGTACATCGGTTTTTTCCACACCGGTGCTTATCAGGAATCACTTGGGGGGTACGGAGGCATACAACACTGCCTGATTCCGGCCCCTAAGCATGTGATTATTGATAAAAACGAAGAGGGTGAATTGGTAACTTATATCTTCGGCAAAGAACAGAGTTACAAATCAATGCTCAAAACCCTGGGGTATTATTAAGAAACTCACCGACACCGAAACCTTTTTACAAGGCGATTTGCTCCCTTCCTACTTATGCACTATCCTAAAATAAAACCCGGAGGCAAAGCCTCTGGGCAAGACTGATACCATCTTCTGGTCAATTTTTGAAATTGTCTTTAACGGAATAAATGGCAGATAGGTCTCGATGATTGGAGCCAGCATATAAGCCTTGCGCACCTCCGCAAGCTTAAGCCCATGTGTTGCAAGGGTTTTGCCAATACCTGAAACGGTAAAAAAGTTCACATGCGGGGTTTCGTAATTCTGCGAATATGGCTCCTTCTTGCCAAGTACCTTTTTTACCTTCAGAATGAAGTTATTCAGCCCCCAGCGACGCATCAGATACAGTGGTTGCATGGCAATTTCAAACGGACCACGCCCATTTGGCACAGTTATCAGCACCTGAGCACCCGGGTCCATATTCTTTCCAAGATACTCAAGAATCTCATCATAACCTGCGATATGCTCCAACACCTCGGTAAGTATGATAAACTGAAAGCCTTTCAAGGGGCAATCCTGTAAATACTCAAATTTAAAACTTACATTGGGAAGTTTATTTGCTGCAATGGCAATGTCTAAGGTCGGTTGATGAATATCAATGCCCAGAATCTCTGAGTTGTCAATCAGCCCCAGCGGAATGGTCACATTGCCCGTACCAGCGCCCACGTCAAGCACCCTTACCTTCTCACCGGGTTTACGAAATTGCTCTATCGTGTGGTATATCCACTCGAGCCGACTTAAATGACATGGATATGCTGTATATTCAGTATATTGTAGTGCTTCTGGTTTCATTAATCAACCCCACATTTTAAAAATTACCTCTCTTCAGCCTTGCTATTAAATCTTTCTTACCATTAATAGCCGCTTTGAAAGCGGTAAAGTTACAAGAATGTTTGAATTTGTTTCCGGAGAATTTTTAGATTTCAATGCAACAGAAAATCCAAGAGAAAAAATCCGGCAAAAACCGTACTTGCGTAACCATTGGTGGTGCCAAACGCACGGTTAACCCTACTTAAATCATCAGCCTTCACAATCAGGTGCTGGTAAAGCAGTAGTCCGACAAACACTAAAAAACCCAACCAATAAGCCCAGCCGGTATTTCCCAGCAAACCAGCTGCCAAAAGCAATCCGGCACTGAGTACGTGAAGCAGCGACGACAAAACCAGCGCATTTCTAATACCTAAGCGAACAGGTAAGCTCTTCAATTGTTGTTCGCGGTCAAAGGCTTCGTCTTGCAAAGCATAAATTACATCAAACCCACTCACCCAGGTAAGTACCACCAGCGAATATATCAATGGCACCCAGGCAAACACGCCCTTTACTGCCAGATAAGCACCTATGGGCGCTAAGGCAAGCCCTGTGCCCAATACGAAATGGCACAGCCAGGTAAATCGCTTGGTATAACTGTACCCCAGCACCACCAATAAAGCCACAGGAGAGAGGTAAAAACACAAGGGGTTAATCAACCAGGCGGTGTACATAAATAAAAACGAGGTCACCACCACAAATACGAGTGCAGCACCAGGACGTATAATTCCTGCCGGAATCTCTCGACTCGCCGTGCGCGGATTGCGTTTGTCAATGTCACGGTCGAGGTACCGGTTAAAAGCCATCGCAGCGCTTCGGGCAAAAACCATACAGGCCAGCACCTTTACAAACAAAAGCCAACCAGGGAACTGCCCCGCATCAGCCACACCCAGTAAAAAGCCTACCACAGCAAAAGGCATGGCAAACACCGTGTGAGAAAACACAATGAGTGATAAATAATGATTGATTTTTTGAAATGCCTTACTCATCGCTGCATGCTGTTTTCAAAAGGTGTCCGGTTTAAGATTGAACGCCCAAGCGTCAGTTCATCCGCATAAGCCAGCTCATCTCCTATGGCTACCCCACGGGCAAGGGTACTTACTTTCACCGGATAATCTTTTAGTTTACGGTAAAGGTAAAAGTTCGTAGTATCGCCTTCCATGGTGGCACTCAGTGCCATGATTAACTCTGTTGGCTGCTGTTGGGCTACTTTACTGATGAGCGATTCAATTTCAAGGTCTGCCGGACCTATCCCGTCCATAGGTGAAATAATACCACCAAGTACATGATACAATCCGCGGTATTGCCGTGTATTCTCAATGGCCAGCACATCACGAACATCCTCTACCACGCAGAGCAGCCCCCTGTCACGGGTTTTATCAGCACAAATTGAGCAAATTGTTGTGTCAGAGATGTTAAAACATTCAGAACAATAGTGAATTCCCTGCCGTAGCAGCAGAAACGAATTGGCAAACTGGCTTACCTCATCAGGTGTTCTTCTGAGAAGGTTCAGCACCAGACGCAAGGCCGTTTTTCGCCCAATACCTGGCAATGAAGCCATTTCATTAACTGCATCTTCAAGCAGACGCGAAGGAAGACTTTGCATGCGACAAAGATACGCCTTATCCACCTTGGGTTTTTCATAACTCCATTAAAACAAATGAGATAACTACCCATTGGGCAATAGTTTTGCAGGATGCACGCATTTGAAAATCCCTGGCTTCCTGTAATGGTAATTGCCGGATACTTCCTGGTCTTAATGGGTATTTCATGGTTCAAAGGCCGGAATGCCGACCAGGCAGGTTATTTCATCGGCAACAAAAGTTCTGCCTGGTACATGGTAGCCTTTGGAATGATTGGTGATTCATTATCAGGAGTTACATTCGTCTCTGTACCCGGTCAGGTGGGTGTGCAGCACTTCAACTATATGCAAATCGTGCTGGGCTACGTTGCCGGATATGTAGTCATTGAACGCATACTGTTACCACTCTATTACAGGATGAACCTGACCTCTATATACGCTTATTTGGGCGAGCGCATGGGTGAAGTTTCACGCCAGACAGGCTCATTCTACTTCCTACTATCCCGCACCATTGGCGCAGCTTTCAGGCTTTTTATCTCCGCCGGAGTGTTGCAAATCTTCCTGTTTGATAATTTGGGCGTACCATTTTGGCTATCTGTTAGCCTGATTATTATCCTCATTCTTGCCTATACCCTACGTGGAGGTATAAAAACCCTCGTCTGGACAGACACCTTCCAATCACTATTTCTGCTCGCAGGCGTTGTACTTACAGCCGCTGCAATCATTTCTGAGCTGAATTGGTCATTCGGCCAGGCGGTAAATCAAATTTATTCAAGTGAATACTCCACATTGTTTAACTGGGATGTTCAGTCGAAATATTTCTTTGGGAAGCAATTTATTTCCGGCATGTTTATAGCCATCGCCATGACCGGACTTGACCAGAACATGATGCAAAAAAACCTCAGTTGCCGCAGCCTCGAGGAAGCACAAAAAAACATCCGTTGGTTTAGCCTGATTGTAGTGCTGGTGAATTTGGTTTTTGTTGCCCTTGGAGCGCTGATGTACCTGTATGCTTCGCAACAAGGTATTCAGCCTCCTTCACGTACCGACGACTTTTTACCCTTGCTTACCCTTGAGCACTTAGGCAATTTCGCAGCCGTTGTTTTCCTGCTTGGAATCATTGCTGCCACATTCTCAAGTGCCGACTCTGTACTAACCACCCTGACCACCTCATTGTACTATGACATTTTCGGGCTCGACAGAAATCAGTCGCTAAGCGAAGTGCGCAAACGCCGCTACCGCAACCTGATTCATGCCGGATTTGCGGTATTGTTACTTGGCGTAATTCTGCTATTCAAAGCCATTAATAATGAAGCTGTAATCAACGGAATTTTCACTGCCGCAGGCTATACCTACGGCCCACTGCTTGGATTGTTTGCCTTTGGCATCTTCACCAAAAGGCAGGTGCGCGATAAGCTTACTCCGCTGATTTGTGTGCTCGCTCCCCTGCTCTGTTGGCTACTTTCAAAGTATTCATCGCTACTTTTCGGCGGCTATCAGATGGGTTTTGAATTGCTGGTAATTAACGGCTTGCTCACTTTTGCAGGACTGCTGCTGTTCAGCCAGGCAAAGCGTCCGGCTCTCCAATATCCTCCTTCCAAATAGAAGGTTTCTCTGCAATAAATTGTTGCATGAGATTGTAACAACCTTCATGTTCGGCAAGTTCAACCTGTACCCCTCTGCTTTGCAGCAAGGCCTCTTCACCCATGAAACTCCGGTTTTCTCCAATCACCACCTTGGGTATTCCATAAAGCAGTACCGTTCCGCTACACATTGGGCAGGGTGAAAGCGTTGTATACAATATACATTCACGGTAAACCGAAGCCGGCTGTCTTCCGGCATTCTCTAAAGCATCCATCTCTCCATGCAAGACCACGCTGCCATTTTGTACCCTTCGGTTATGTCCGCGCCCAATTATTACCCCTTTATGAACCAAAACCGAGCCAATCGGAATGCCTCCTTCCTGATATCCTTTGAGGGCTTCGTCGTAGGCGGCCTGCATGAACATATCTTCCTGCTTCATTTTTCTTTGCTGTTTTTTGTTGTTTCATTAAAATAGCTGTACACCAACCGGGCCTTTGCATTACCAATAGCTTTTGCCAGGTCGTCCATTGAACTTTCTTTCACTCCTTTTACCGACCTGAAAACTGTCAGCAACTTCTCGGCTGTAGCTGCTCCAATTCCGCTTATCTCGTTCAATTCTGTCTTCAATGTACCCTTGTCTCTACGGCTTCGGTGATGTGTAATTCCGAACCTATGTGCCTCATTTCGTAGCTGTTGAATCAGTTTTAAACTTTCACTTTTCTTGTCAATATACAAGGGAATTGAATCATCCGGAAAATAAATTTCTTCGAGCCTTTTGGCGATACCTATTACCGTTATTTTCCCTCGTAACCCGATGACTTCCATAGCTTCCATAACAGCTCCCAACTGGCCTTTCCCACCATCAATCACAATCAATTGTGGCAAGCCTGCTTCCTCCTGAATAAGCCGGGTGTAACGCCTGCTAATTACCTCACGCATGGTAGCAAAATCATCCGGCCCTTCTACCGTTTTGACATTGAAATGACGATAATCTTTCTTGCTCGGCTTTGCATTCTTAAAACAAACCATCGCTGATACAGGATAAGCCCCCTGAAAATTAGAATTGTCAAAACACTCAATCCAGACAGGCAATACAGGCATCCGTAAATCTTTCTTTAACTGTTCTAAAATACGTTTTGAATGTCGTTCAGGATCTATCAATTCTGCCTGCCGGTTTTTTTCTCTGAGGTAGTTCAGTGCATTGCGCTCACTCAGCTCCAGCAGTTTCTTTTTATCGCCAATCTTCGGAATGGTAAACTGGATAGAAGTATCTTCGAAATCAGGCATAAATGGCACAATAAGCTCACTGGCTTTGCTCTCAAAACGTTGGCGCATCTCTCCAATACCAATTGACAACAAGGCTTCAGGTGTTTCATCCAGGCGCTTCTTTAACTCAATGGTATGCCCCATGATAATGCTGCCCTCATGCACCCTAAGATAATTCACACATGCAATCTTTTCTTCAGTGATGATTGAATATACATCCACCTCACTTATAGAAGGGTTCACAATGGTTGATTTACTTTTATATTTTTCGAGCAATTCAAGCCGCTCTTTCAGCTCCTGCGCCTGTTCAAAACGATAGGCTGCTGCTTCTTCCATCATACGTGTGCGAACCATCCTAATGAGATCTTGAATATTGCCCTTGATAATATGCCGTATCTGGCGTATATTCTCCATATAATCCTCTTCACTTTGCAAGCCAATACAGGGTGCTTTGCAATTGCCTAAATGCAATTCAAGACAAGCTTTAAACTTTCCTGCCGCAATAAATGAAGGCTGTAGGTTTAAATTACAGGTACGCCGTGGATAAAGCATTTTTATAAAATCGAGCAGCGAGCGCATGACCTTCACCGAAGGATAAGGCCCAAAATATTCAGAACCATCCTGAATAACCTTGCGGGTTGGGAAAATCCGCGGGAATCGTTCATTCTTAATGCAAATCCATGGAAAAGTTTTGTCATCCTTTAATAAAACATTGTACCGGGGCTGGTACTTTTTAATAAGGTTATTCTCAAGCAATAAAGCATCCAACTCTGTATCCACCACCAATATCTGAATGTCACTGATGCGCGATACCATCACCCGTGTTTTGCCATCATCATGGTTCTTGTGAAAATAGGAGCCTACACGTTTTTTCAGATTCTTAGCCTTGCCAACATAGATTATCTTCCCCTGCTCATCAAAATACTGGTAAATACCAGGCTTCTCCGGCAATGTTTTTAGCTTCGCTTCAATATGCTGACATATTTGCATTTGAGCAAAAATAGCCTAATGCGTAAAGTTAAAAAAATAACTTAAATTGATTTATGAACCCATTTGTATCAGGTTGATGTTTTGGGCGCGCCCCTCCTTGCGTCGGGTCAGGC
>JAIBAI010000080.1 GCA_019695235.1 Bacteroidia bacterium
CATTTTGATGGCGACAATTGCAAGGTGCAGGTATCAACCAATGGAAGCACCTGGACAGACGTTTCAATTTATGAGACGGATCGAGGCTCCAGTAGTAGCTTCGTCAGGGAAGAGATCAACCTGGATTCTTATATAGGTAATCCTATTTTTTATGTTCGATTTGTATTTACTGCATCAAATAGCAGCTGTTGGGCAATTGACGATGTTTACCTTCGTGGTGCTAAAGAATTTGAATTTACTAATAACAACCAACCCTTGGAACCTTTTTCAGGTGTGGAAAATGGTGGACGTACAATAGTGGTTTCAAGTACTTATAGGAATGATGAAGTTCTTGTTTATGATGGAGTGAACCCACTATCTCGTTTACAGAACTCTCACTATCCAGCGGTTGACGTATGTGCTCCCGGATTAGGCGGCGTACTCGCTCCGATTGTATCTGACGACAATTCAACAGCCACCTACGCCCAATATGGAGGAACATCGCAGTCTGCTCCATTGGTTGCGGCTCTTGCCGCGCTGATACTATCGGTAAATAGCTGCCTTCAGTCCCAGGACGTTGAATACATTATAAAATCGACAACAGATGCTATCCCAGATGCAGGCTCGTACCCTGGGTTGTATGGTACGGGAAGGATCAATGCTTTCAAAGCCTGCTCGCTGGCTCAAATTTATGGAAATATTGTTCCCATTACGGAAAATACGACTTGGACCGATTATCATTACGTAAATAATGAACTGGTGATCCTATCGGGAAAAACTCTTACAATTACAGGCGCAGAGGTGCACTTTTCACAGCAGGGCTCTATTGTAGTGGAGCCGGGGGCAAAGCTTGTGCTTGACGGCTGTACGCTCACCAGTAAATGTGGTATGTGGCGGGGGATACAACTATTGGGAAATCCCAATGCGCCACAGGGTACCATGAGTATTACACTGCAAGGTGTTGTTTCCATGGATGGCGCACTGATAGAGAATGCAAGAGAAGGAATTATGATGGGCGGATTCGGCGACGATTATCTTTCTAAAACCGGCGGAATAATTGTGGCTAAAAACAGCACCTTCCGCAATAACTGGCGTAGCGTATGCTTCAATCCTTATAATTCCATTCCCATTTCGCAGTTTACCAATTGCTTTTTTATCAGCGATAGCTATCTGAAAGCTCCTGAATATTACGAAGGAGTGGCTCATCCCCAAGGCAGCCATACTTTCGTCACCATGTGGGGCGTGAAAACGGTAAGATTTACTGACAATACTTTTTTAAACACCACCAGGTTTGCATTTCCTGAAGGTTGGGTCAGCAGTAAATATTCTTCATATAGCGGAGTAAACGGTAATCCGTATTGGCCCGGGGAAATCGTTGTACTACCTGGCAATGCACGTACAGTAGGAATTGCCTGCTACGATGGCAGACCTTTGCTATATGCTACCGATATTAGCGGCGGCAAAAGGAACAAATTCATCGGATTAACATACGGCATTCAGACCAAGCAAACCGGTACTTCAAACATTTACTTTGTACAAAGTGAGGGCTCGTTGTTCGAGAATACACAGATCGGTATTTATTCGGAGAAAGGGCCTTTGGACAGGTTTAAGTACAATACCTTTAATATTCCGGGTGCAGGTACCATACAAAGCATACACTGGCCTAATGCACAAGGCATTTACGAATACCATTACCGCAACTTCCAGGCCTATCACAATACATTTGAACGCATGAACGATAGCGAAGGCGACCGCTGCTGGGGTCTCATTGCCAGGGGGCGGAACACTGATACCCGGCTCAGCCTTATTGAAAGAAACGACTTTGACAATATGCGTTACGGATTTCAGGCCGAAGCCTCCAACCTCTTTATACGCCTGAAATGCAATACTTTTGAAGGCAATACCCGCGACTGGAATATCAACCCTATCACCCCCGGCTCTTTTGCCAACCAGGGGGTTGGATGTAGCCCGGTGAACTACCGGTCAGGGAATAAGTTTAACGACCAGGAGCCTGATAAGAAGCACATCTGGTCGAAATATTCGAATCATTGGTTGTACTATTGTCGTAGGGATGTTCAGGATGAAAATCCAGTATTTGATAATCTTCCGGTAAGTGGTGAAAAACGAGAATGTTTCGGAAGTCTCCCCAATCCCTGCCCCTCCGGCACCGGAGCCCGCTACGATACTGATTTACATTCGCTGCGCCGCATGCACAAGGCTGCGATGGATACGCTGACTATTCAGCTTGAACAATTGCAGGATACACTCGACAGGGGTAATACATTTACATTGCTTAATTACATTTCGATCAATGAATTTGATAACAGCATGCTTACACCCATCCTGGTAAACCATTCGCCCCTGAGCGATACGGTTTTGGTTGAGCTTCTGACTAACAGGGTCCCTGTATTAAATGATACGCAGCTAATAGATATTATGAGCCGCAACCTGCCCGGTTCCGACACAGTGATGAATGCATTAATCGAATTGTTTGTTAATCACGAATATGAAGCCGAAACCCGCGACAGCCTTTTTAGCCTGCAGCATTATAACCCCTATTACATTACCCCCAGTGTTTTGGAGCGCGATATGACCCATGAAAAAACCGGTTGGCTCGAAGCTATTTACGGGATTGAAGCGGCTTATATGGAAGATGATGAGCAGGCGGAAATTATTGCTTTTTATAAGGATACTTTAGGCACCGGTTTTGAGCGGGAATTATTTGCCGCGTATATGGGTGCGGATAGCTTGGGAGATGCCCGCGACTTGCTTGATTTGTTCCCGGTAAATACAACGGATGACAGTCTGTTTGTAGCATATCACAGCTTATTATTGGATTTAAAAGAGGATACGCTGAGCTGGAAACAGTTGGACAGCTTGCAGGTATTACAGGTAAAAGCAATTGCATCTATCGAATCTTCCGTGCAGGACTATGCACTGGCGGTGTTAGAATTAATAGGCGATACGGTAATTGTAAGGTTTCCGGAAGAAAGCACGGAAGAGTCTGCGCGATATGCATTCAAGGAAAAGGAAGAGCGAAAACTACCTAAGTTAAAAAAAACGCAGGAAGTACCTTTTACTATTTATCCCAATCCTAATTCAGGGTTATTTACTATTGAGCTATCCGAAAAAACAACCGGAGAATTAAGGATACAACTAACAGACCTAACTGGCAGAGTAGTATTTAGTTCTGGTTATAACGAAATAAATACCTATTTAATTGGCGTTGACTTATCTGGTTTGAGTAAAGGAGTTTATCTGTGTTCTGTTTTCGAGAATAATTACATTATAGGCACGCAACGGGTTATTTTGATAAAATAAATGAAAGCACTATTCCAACTTTCGATGGCGCTTCTGTTTATCTTAAACACATTATTAGAAGTAACGGGACAAACCTTTTCAAAAACCTATGTTGACACGTTATCATTATCATGCTTATCCGAAAATTCTTTAGAATACAATGGATATTATTATACGTCATCAAGTGGAGGGGGAGTTAATTTACAACAAGGTTTTTACTGTCAGATAACAAAAATTGCAACAAATGGAGATTTAGAAAAGAGATTTTTTGCATTTGACACTACAAGAAGCTATTCTTCGGGGCCGCCTCTTTTTAAAGATTCAAATGGAAATTTTATTATTAGCCTTGGAGAGTCAGTAAAAGGATGGATTTCTCCGAGAGGAATTATTGCTGTCAAATTAACTGAGGACTTTGATACAATCTGGCACTTTCGCCATTCAGATACAACACAATTTGACAGTCCTCATAACATTTACCGAAGTGAAAATGGATATATATATATATCAGGTGGACGTAATTACTATAAGGATGAAGACCCTTATTCATTAGACGGATTTCTATTAATCCTCACGGATAATGGTGATTTAGTTGATTTTAAAACATTTGATGAAGGTGGACGTGAATATTTTACATCTCTTACACCCTGTGAAGATGGCGGTTGTTTTTTGGGAGGAGCAACAAACAGTTTTACTGGTCAAAACGAAGGGTATCTTGTTAAAGTTGATTCGTTGGGTAATAAATTATGGGCAAAACACTATTCTCAGTTTGCTAACTGTTCAGCTTCTCTTTATTCGATTGAAAAATTAATTTTATCTGGTTATAAATTAAGTAGCATCGGTACAGGTGTGCTTGGACTGGCTGATACCAGTGGGGCACTCATTTGGACACGAAATTATTCTTATAGTGGTAATCCTGCATTTTATAATGCTATTTGTACAAGCAGGAAAGATATTATAGCAGTGGGTATTGCCACTCTTTCCGGGGAGGGTGATTCAGGCTTTATAATGAGCGTTGATTCAATGGGGGAACCGAATTGGAGCAGACGATACAATTACAATGAATTTACCGATTTTTTTTCAAATTTAATTGAAACCTCGGATGGTGGATTTTTAATCAATGGCTCGGCAAGCGATATAGATGGAAGTGGTCAGAATTTATGGTTAGTAAAATTAGATTCAATGGGCTGTTTGGAGCCAAATTGCTGGGAAGTGGGTATTGAGGATGCAAAGGCAAATGAGTTGGGGGTAAAGGTGTTTCCGAACCCGGCAAGTGAGTGGTTGAATTTTAAATTGCCGGGTAATAGCGGTGAAATAACGTTAGAGGTGTTTTCAATTTCAGGGCAAAGGGTGTTACATACAACATTGTTTGCGCCGTTGGAGGCGATTCAGGTGGGGCATTTACCTCTTGGCTTATACCTGGCAAAGCTGACAAACAGCGATGGTACAAACAGCACACAGCGCATTGTTATTGCAAGGTGATAATACACCAGCGACAGCCTGTTTGTAGCCTACCACAGCTTATTGTTGGATATAAAAGAGGATACATTGTATTACCGTCATCCGGCAGCGGGTATTGAAAGTGCCCCCATTTAGCTACCTTTGCACGGTATAAAAATAGCGCACATGAAATTTTTTATTGATACCGCCAATCTACAGCAAATACGTGAAGCACAAGATTTAGGCGTGCTTGATGGTGTTACCACCAATCCCAGTCTGATGGCCAAAGAAGGCATCAGCGGAACTGACAGGATACTCAAGCATTATGTGGATATTTGTGAAATTGTTGATGGCGATGTGAGTGCCGAAGTTATTGCAACAGATTACGAAGGAATTATCAGAGAGGGAGAGAATCTGGCAGCTCTTCACCAGCAAATCGTTGTGAAAGTACCTATGATTCGTGATGGGGTGAAAGCAATTCGCCATTTCTCGCAAAGAGGAATTCGTACCAATTGTACCCTTATATTTTCGCCAGGTCAGGCACTTTTGGCTGCCAAAGCAGGTGCTACCTATGTATCACCTTTTATTGGTCGCCTCGATGATGTAAGTACAAGTGGAGTGAACCTGATTGAAGATATACGCCAAATTTACGACAATTATGGCTTTGAAACCCAGATTCTTGCAGCATCCATCCGGCATTCAATGCACATTATTGATTGTGCCATGGCCGGAGCTGATGTGGCTACCTGCCCTCTGAGTGCCATTCTTGATTTATTGAAACATCCCCTGACAGATATCGGTCTTGAAAAGTTTCTGGCCGATTATCATAAAGTAAACGGCTGATGTTATTACGCATTCATCCTG
>JAIBAI010000003.1:0-95000 GCA_019695235.1 Bacteroidia bacterium
GCCTAATATTTCGATTGTAATCAAAAAATCAGGCGTAATATTCGGGTTGTTGGGGATCGCAGATGGGACCACCATTCAGTAACTTAAAAAAACCATTACGAGGTGCCGGGAATTCACTTTAAATTCCCGGCACGAAAAGGCTTATTTAAAAGCATTCTCGCCGGTAACATCCATGCCTGTTATCAGCAGGTGAATGTCGTGTGTACCTTCGTAGGTGATTACTGACTCGAGGTTCATCATGTGACGCATGATGGGATATTCGCCGGTGATGCCCATGGCTCCGTGTACCTGACGTGCTTCTCTGGCTACTTCGAGTGCCATGGCTACGTTGTTACGTTTGGCCATTGAGATTTGAGCAGGGGTAGCTCTTCCTTCGTTGCGCAATACTCCGACGCGCCATGCAAGCAGTTGTGCCTTTGTGATTTCGGTGAGCATTTCGGCCAGTTTCTTTTGTTGTAGCTGGAAGCCGGCAAGGGGCTTGCCAAACTGATGACGTTCTTTTGAATAGCGCAAAGCACTGTCGTAACAATCCATTGCAGCACCAATCACCCCCCAGGCAATACCATACCGGGCTGAGTTCAGACAACCAAGCGGGCCTTTCAGGCCTTCAATATTTGGGAAAATATTTTCTTTCGGGATGCGCACATTATCAAACACCAGTTCACCCGTAGCCGAAGCTCTGAGTGACCATTTGTCGTGGGTTTCAGGGGTTGTAAAACCTTCCATGCCGCGTTCGGCAATCAATCCACGTATTTTCCCGTTTTCGTCTTTGGCCCATACTACTGCAATATCGGCAAATGGTGCGTTTGAAATCCACATCTTGGCACCATTGAGTAGATAGTAATCGCCCTTGTCTTTGATATTTGTAACCATGCTGCCGGGGTCTGAACCTGAATCAGGCTCCGTCAGTCCAAAACAACCCATCAACTCACCTTTTGCCAGACGGGGCAGGTATTTTTGCTTTTGTTCCTCACTTCCGTATTGGTAAATCGGGTACATCACCAGTGAGCTTTGAACAGATGCGGTGGAGCGGATACCTGAGTCACCCCGTTCAATTTCCTGCATTATCAGGCCATAAGTAATCTGGTCGAAACCCATGCCACCGTATTCAACCGGGATATAAGGACCAAAAGCCCCAATTTCAGCTAAACCTTTTATCAAATGTGCCGGAAATTCAGCACGTTGCGCATAGTTTTCAATAATCGGGCTGACTTCTTTTTTTACCCAATCGCGAACAGTTTGCCGGATGAGTTTTTGTTCATCAGTAAGCAGGTCGTCGAGTAGAAGATAGTCATGCGATTGAAAACGGTCGAGGCTCATAGCAATTGAAATTTATCGGGGGCAAAAATAATCAAATGACTGATGGTTAAACGACACATTGCACTGCTTACTTTTGCTTGACGAAATATAAAAGATGCAAACAATCCTACAAAAATTTATTCTTAGCCTGATTTTATCTTTAACCCTTGTTACTGGTACGGTACAGGCTCAGTGTCTGCCTTCAACCAGCCAATGGCCGCAAAACACCATATACCCGGTTAGCGGAGGCTGGCAAACCGCTACTACAACGATGTATGGCGGCGACTATGCAGTTTTTAGTGTAAGCATGGGGCAGACCTATGCATTCTCATTGTGCACAGCAGATGGAGGCCTGACAGGGTATGATTCACAGTTGACCTTGTTTAACGATGCAACTCCACAAGTGCCAATTGCTTTTGCTGACCAATCGTGCGGCTCTAATGCCAAAATTACATGGCAGGCCACCTTTACCGGTCTGCTGCGTGTGCAGGTAAACCAGTACAACTGTACCGATAACACTGTATTTACAACCCTGCGCTACCAGATGATTCAGGCAGGAATACCTCCTGTAAACGACCAGTGTTTTCAGGCTACTAACCTGAACGTTGGTATGAGCTGCAGTCCGGTAAACGGTACGGTTGCCAATGCAAGTCCATCCGGCCCTGTTACTGCTTGTAACGGACAGGCCGAAGATGATGTTTGGTACACTTTTACTGCACAAAGCACCAATGATGTGAGTTTCCTGATTAGCCCCGCCGGAGCCGGTTTCGACCCGGTAGTTGAATTTTTTACAGGGAATTCGTGCAATAACATCAATTCAATTTACTGCCTTGATGCTGCCACTGATGGGGGTGCAGAATCAATTACAGTTACCCAACTGAGTGTCGGCCAAACGATATGGATAAGGGTGTATGATTATTATACCACTCCGGCAAGCAACCCTGATTTCACCATCTGCCTTTTTCAAAACCAACCTGTCACACCCGGTGATGAATGTGGTGTAGCCCACCCTGTTTCAATTTCACAAACATGCACAAGTCCGGCACAAGGTAATTTTAGCAATTATACCCCTTCGACTGTTCCGGCAAGTAACTGTGTAGGCAACCCCAAAGACGCCTGGTATACATTTACCATTACTGCTACTGATTTTTTTATGGATATTGACCCTTCAGGCCTTGCAGATCCGGCATTTGAGTATTTCAGTGGAAGTTGCGGCACCCTTACCTCTTTGGGTTGTGTGAATAATTATGGGGCAGGCGTTACAGAACAAGTTGCCTTTTATGATGGGGTAATCGGGGCAGTTATTTATCTGCGGGTTTTTGACGCCGGAGGGAATACTGCAAGCAACCAGAACTTTGGGATTTGTCTTTATGAGCAGATGGGGGCAACACCTCCAATGAACGATGCCTGTGCCGGAGCAGGTTTGCTCACGGCAGGTTCATCTTGCACACCGGTAGGGGGTACCCTTCAGAATGCAGGAGCCTCAACTCCTTTATCTACCTGTGGGGGCAGCAATACAGATGATGTGTGGTATAAAGTGATGCCATCTGATACCGCTGTAAATGTTGAAATTGCGCCTAATGGGCAGATGGACGTAGTATTTGAGGTGTTTACAGGGACCTGCGGGGCACTGACATCACAGTTTTGTGTTGACAATGTAATCCAAGGCAATCCTGAAACGGTACTGATTACCGGCACCCAGCCCGGACAACCGTTTTACATACGTGTTTACGACTATAATGAAGTTGTTGCTGCCAACCCTACCTTTACAGTTTGTGCCTGGTGGGATGCGCCATCATGCGATATAGCGCCCCCACAAATTAATGCCAATGGACCCACTACCGTTTGTGGCGGACCAGTGGGTCTTAGTGCAATTGCTCCACCTGGTGTGAATCTGCAGTGGTACCGTAACGGTCTTCTGATTCCCGGTGCTGTTACACAGGCATATTCGGCTGATCAAACAGGCAACTATTATCTGATAGCCTCTCTCGGACCCAATTGCGCGAAAACAAGCAATACCATTTCAGTAACAATTCAGCCCGACATTTTGGCAAATTTTTCTGTTGCCGGAGGCCCGAATGTTTGTCAGGGCGACAGCCTGTTACTTACTGCCAATGCGATAGCCGGAGCCAGTTACCAGTGGCTTATTAACGGGGTTCCGTTGAACAATGGGAATTTTCAAACCTTTTATGCAAAGGTTTCCGGTAATTATTCGGTAAGGGTTACAGCCGGAAACTGCTCAGCAACCAGCTTCCCCCAACAAATTAATTCCGTATTCCCTCCTCCAAAAAATCTAATTACCGGTGGAGCTACCAGCTTCTGCATGGGAGGCTATGTTGTGCTTTATGCCCCAACAGGGGATGGCTATACTTATCAATGGTTGCGAAATGGCATTTTGATTAACAATGCTTCTGCCGACAGTTATACCGTTACGGAAGCTGGGGTTTACAATGCACGTATCATTGGTGAAACTTGCGCATCATTGTCGGATAATGTAACTGTAAACGTACTGCCTCCGCCTTCTGCGACGATTACGGCCACCGGACCCACACAGGTCTGTCAGGGAAATACAGTGAATTTGATGGCTTCGGGAGATGGCAACATCTGGCGCTGGCAACGAAACGGCATTGATATAACAGGGGCAAATGGTACCGCTTATCTTGCTGGCGAAACCGGTACGTACACTGTTATTACAACCAATACAGCCAATTGCTCAGACACAAGCAATAGCATAGTGGTAACTATAAATCCTATGCCGGAGGCCACAATTACCCCTTCAGGCCCTACGACATTTTGTGCAGGAGGTAATGTGTTACTTGAAGCCACATCCGGCACAAACCATACCTACCAATGGAAGCGAAATGGCCAGGAACTTCAGGGCGTTGTGTTTCAGCAAATATCTGTTAATGAGCCAGGTATGTACACTGTAAGGGTAACTACTGCAGGAAACTGTACCGCAGAATCGCCCGGTATTCAGGTAAATGTGGGAGGTGTTGTAGCCAATATTTCAATTGCAGGCCCATCTGCGATTTGTGATGGCAATGCGGTACTGATGACTGCAAATGATGGCTTTGGTTTAAGCTACATCTGGTTGAAAGACAATGTACCGCAGGGCGTGCCAGGTCAGCGAACCTATTCGGCCACTCAAAGTGGCAATTATACTGTTACGGTGAGTGATGCTAACGGTTGCAGCTCCACTTCGCCTGCCATCAGCATCTCGGTGGGGCAATCGCCGCCAAAACCTGAGATTACAGCTTCGGGCCGGCTGGATTTTTGTCAGGGAGGGCAGGTTGAGTTGACAACTCCACTGGTACAGGAATTCCAATACCAATGGTTTAGAGATACAATTGCCATCAGTCAGGCTACTATGCGCATTTATCAGGCAAGCAGCACCGGACTGTATAAAGTAAGAGTGCAAAATATAGCTGGATGTCAAAACAGTTCTGATGCGCTGGAAGTATTGGTAAGACCTTTGCCAGAAGTCTTTTTCAACCTGAACCCTTCAGTGACCTGTGAGGCGTCAGAACCCTACCAGTTAAGCGGTGGTAGTCCTGCAGGTGGCGAATACAGCGGTCCCGGAGTGAGCAGCGGAATGTTTAGCCCTGAAGTTACCGGAACAGGTGAATGGGTGCTGACTTATACGTTCACCAACGACAAGGGCTGCCAGGCCGACACCACGGCGAAAATTATTGTCGAGAATTGTGCCGGAGTTCCGGCTGCCAATATTTCAGAGATTACTGCCTACCCGAACCCATTTGACGAGTCGGTGCGCATTAACACAGGAGGCGGCACATGGGCAATGTTTGACCTTAGCGGGAGAATGGTAGACGTGCATCCGGTCATTTTAGCAGGAAACCAGATAGAACTCCATACGGGGCATTTGGCTGAGGGAATTTACCATTTGCTAATTGTTCGGGGCGAAATGGTGCAAACCATCCGTCTGGCAAAGACACGCCGCTAAGGTGTACCTATTTGCTATTGTATGAATGCCTTGCTCTTATAGTTTAGGTATGATTCTTGTGGTCTGCCCTGCCGCCTCATAATTTTCAATACTTTTACGGGCTTTTCGACTTTTTTGAATAGATACCATGATTAAATCAATTGCATCCATGTTTGGCAAGCTGCTGGGCAGTAAGTCTGAACGTGACCTTAAAGAGATAAATCCGCTGATTGAACAAATCAATAAGATATACCCAACATTACAGTCACTGAGCCATGATGAGCTGAGGGCAAAAACCCTTGCATTTAAGGCTCAGATTGCTGCTGCCATTGAAGGCGAACGAGCGGAAATGGCAGACCATCAGGCGAATATTGATGGCCATCCGGAGATGGATTTTCTTGAAAAAGAGCAGATTTACGAGTCAATTGACAAGCTGAAGAAAAAGGTACAGGAAAAAATTGAAACCGTACTGTTAGAGATTCTTCCTGATGCATTTGCTGTAATTCGTGAGACGGCAAGACGCTTCAAAGAAAATGAAACCATCAGTGTTACCGCTACTGATTTAGACCGTGAGTTTGCAGTATCGCGTGCCCACGTTAGCATTGACGGCACACAAGCAATTTACCGCAATTCATGGGAGGCTGCAGGCAACACAGTTACCTGGGACATGGTGCATTACGATGTGCAGCTGATAGGTGGTATAATGCTTCACAAGGGTAAAATTTCAGAAATGGCTACCGGTGAGGGAAAAACACTGGTTGCTACCCTTCCGGTTTACCTTAACGCTTTGTCGGGTGAGGGGGTACATCTGGTAACTGTAAACGACTACCTGGCGCGACGTGACTCTGAATGGATGGGGCCTTTGTACGAATTTCATGGATTACGTGTAGATTGTATTGATAAACACGAACCGAATTCAGTCGCCCGCCGCAAGGCATATTTGGCTGATATCACTTTCGGAACCAATAACGAATTTGGTTTCGATTACCTGCGTGATAACATGTCAAGAAGTCCGGAAGACCTGGTACAGCGCAGACACAATTATGCCATTGTGGATGAGGTTGACTCCGTATTAATTGACGATGCAAGAACACCGTTGATTATTTCAGGCCCCACACCACGTGGAGAGAACCAGGAGTTCTTTGCAATGAAACCAAGGATTGAGAAATTGGTGACTGCGCAGAAAAATTATATCAACACCATTCTGGCAGATGCAAAAAAACTATTTGGGCAAAATGAAAAGGAGGCCGGAATGGCCTTGCTTCGGGCACACAGAGGCTTGCCGAAAAACAAGGCACTGATTAAGTTTCTCAGTGAGCCCGGGGTTCGGATTCTTTTGCAGAAAACAGAGAATTTCTACATGCAGGATCAGTCGAAAGACATGCCTAAGGTTGATCAGGAATTGTTTTTTGTTATTGATGAGAAAAACAACACCATTGAATTAACAGAAAAAGGAATTGAACTCATTACCGGGGTGAGCGAAGACCCTGATTTCTTTGTACTGCCGGATGTTGGCTCTGGTATTGCCGTGATTGAGAAAGAGCCTGTTGATGCGCAGGAAAAAGTTAGAAAAAAGGACGAACTACTCCGCGATTTCGCAGTGAAGTCGGAGCGAATTCATACCATCAACCAATTACTCAAAGCATATACCCTTTTTGAGATGGATGTTGAGTATGTGGTGATGGATGGAAAGGTGAAAATTGTGGATGAGCAGACAGGCCGTATCCTTGATGGGCGTAGGTATAGCGATGGTTTACATCAGGCAATAGAAGCCAAGGAAAATGTAAAGATTGAAGCGGCTACCCAAACGTATGCCACTGTTACATTGCAGAATTATTTCAGGATGTACAGTAAGCTGGCAGGTATGACTGGTACGGCAGAAACAGAAGCTGGCGAGTTCTGGGATATTTACAAACTTGATGTAGCTGTAATACCCACCAATAGAGCTATTTCAAGAAAAGATAAGGAAGATTTGGTGTATAAAACCAAGCGTGAAAAATACAATGCAGTAATAGAGGTAATTGTAGAAGAAACAGGCAAGGGCAGACCGGTATTGGTGGGTACAACTTCGGTTGAAATTTCAGAGTTGTTAAGCCGTATGCTTAAGCTGAAAAATATCCGGCACAATGTATTGAATGCCAAGTTTCACCAGCGCGAGGCAGAGATTGTTGCAGAAGCCGGCCAATCCGGAACTGTAACGATTGCCACCAACATGGCTGGCCGTGGCACCGATATTAAGTTGGGGCCAGGAGTTAAAGATGCAGGAGGTTTGGCAATTATTGGTACTGAAAGGCACGAATCACGCCGGGTTGACCGTCAGCTCAGGGGGCGTGCCGGAAGACAGGGCGACCCCGGTTCTTCACAGTTTTTTGTTTCGCTTGAAGATGACCTGATGCGGCTTTTTGGGTCAGAGCGTATTGCAAAAATCATGGACCGTCTCGGAATGAAAGACGGAGAGGTGATTCAAAGCGGTATGATTACCAATTCAATTGAAAGAGCACAAAGAAAGGTAGAGGAGAATAACTTTGGCATCAGAAAGCGTCTGCTTGAATACGACGATGTGATGAACTCGCAGCGTGAGGTTGTATATAAACGACGCAGAAATGCACTGTACGGTGAGCGACTTGAGGTAGATATTGCCAATATGATGATGGAAGCTGCCGAGGCCATTGTGCAGGAGTTTCAGGAACAACGGGATTTTGAAGGGTTTAAACTGGAGGTTATCCGGATTTTTTCGGTAGATACAGCCATTGCGGAAGAAGATTTTCTAAAGAAAAAGCCGGATGATTTAGCCGATGATCTTTATCGTGAGGCAGCCGATTACTACAACCGTAAATCGGCACAGATTGCGAAAAACGTATTGCCGGTAATTAAAGACGTATTCGATAACCAATCGGATAAATATGAAAATATTGTCATACCCCTTACCGACGGTATCAAAGGCATGCAGGTGCTGATAAATTTACGTAAAGGAGTTGAGTCTGGCGGCAGGGAAGTGATTTCATCACTTGAGAAGAGCATTACCCTGATGCATATTGATGAGGCATGGAAAGAGCACCTGCGTGATATGGACGAGCTCAAACAAAGTGTGCAGAATGCGGTGTACGAACAGAAAGACCCACTCCTGATTTACAAGCTTGAATCGTTTAACTTGTTTAAACAGATGCTTGGACGGGTTGGAAAAGAGATTACCTCATTTTTAATGAAGGCAAACCTTCCGGCTCCTAATGTACAGGAAGGAACAGTACAGGCAAAACCGGCTTCTGTGCCTCCTGTACGTCCCCAGCAAAATATAACTACCAGCCGTTCAGAGGCTCCGCTCCCCAATACCCAGGCACCCCAAAAACCACAACCGGCGAAGGCGGCACCAAGGGTGGGACGGAACGACCCCTGCCCTTGTGGTAGCGGGAAGAAGTTCAAAAACTGCCACGGCGTTGAGGTTTTACAATAATAAATGATGCCATGCTGAAACAGGTTACCTTCATATTAACTTTGTTTTTCAGCATACCATTAGTCATCCAGGCGCAATGGACGGTTCTCGACATCCCTTCTGCCGGGCGCTATGATGATATCAGTTTCATCAATGATTCGCTTGGCTGGGTAGCTGCCGGAACAACGTCAAGGATATATAAAACCACTGACGGTGGAACAACCTGGGGGCTCAATTTGTCGGTTGCCGGCGATTATATGCGTAGCATTGGGTTTGCCAACCAACGCCTGGGTTTTTGCGGTTCACTGGCAGGCAGGTTTTACAGAACCTTCAATGGTGGTGTTAATTGGGAAAATATTGCCCCTTCAATTGAACCAGCTCCGCCGGGTGTATGTGGTATATCCATCCCCGACTCAATGCATATTTATGCGGCAGGTAAATGGAAAGGGCCGGCATTTGTTCTCAAATCAAGCGATGGGGGAAATAGTTTCACAAGCATTGACCTTTCAACACTTGCAGGCGGCTTTAATGAGATACTTTTTATAAATCGTGATACAGGTTTTGTTTGCGGCAAATCTGCGGTTCATAGCGAGGGTGGTATTATCTTATACACCACCAACGGGGGGGCAGACTGGCAGGTTTTACACAAAACAATGTATCCGGGTGATTATGTCTGGAAAATACAAACACCAGACAGTATTCATTTTTATGCATCCATAGAAGGGCCACCATCTTCGGGCAATGTAAGAATGCTCAGGTCAGCAGACCGGGGCATGAGCTGGGAAACCCGTATTGTAAGCCAGACACATTCATTGTCGCAGGTCGTTGGCTTTGTTGATTCACTAAGAGGTTGGACAGGTGGAGCCAGCAAGCTGTTTGAGACTAACGATGGTGGAGAAACCTGGATACCCATTGCAGTAGGTGTGAATTACAACAGGTTCAGACGGGTTAATAAAGACCTTGCGTTTTTATCGGGAGATAAAATCTACCGGTTTAACCGCAACATTACAACAAATACCAGCCAGCACCCGGAAGAGGTAGAAGAAGCCCATGCGCTCCGGGTGTTTCCGGTGCCTGTAAAAGAGGTGCTCAACGTTGAGATTGAGTTAAAATCAGGCACTGATGTGTTGCTCTGGTTAATTGATACTCAGGGCCGGATAACTCAGCGATTGATGGAAGATGACTTCAAATCCGGCAATTTCAAATTTAGTATTCCCGAAACGCAATTGCCCGGCCATCATTATTTTGTAGTATTAAAAACCAATTCCGGCATTCAATACAAGGAGATTGTACGGTGAGGGAAACCTATGGCAGCTAACATCAGATGCCATCAGTACGCATTTACTGAAGCAGTAACACATGCCCAACATAAGTATGTCCACGGGCATCTGTATCCTTGAGCCGAACATGGTAAATATATACCCCGACAGGAGCTTGTTCCTCACCTGACTTTACTGTCCCATTCCAGCCTTCGTTCGGGTCATTTGAGAGAAATAATTCTTCGCCCCAGCGGCTGAAAATTCGCAGAGAATAATCAGAAAAACCTTCACCCCGGGGCTTGAAAGTATCGTTGACACTGTCGCCATCAGGGGTAAATGCGTTGGGAAAGAAAATAGCAAAATGGGGTTTAATACGTATCAGCACCTGAGAGGTGTCATAGCAGCCCTGCTCATTCACTGCGACAAGGTAAGCCTTGTAGTAGCCTGTATCTGCGTAGGTATATAAGGTATTTGGCTGATTTATTTGATTGCCATCGCCCGGATACAGCCAGGTGCCACTTGCCCCTTTGCTTGAATCAGAAAACTGTATTTCAGGGTGCAGAATATTGGCTTCCTGAGGGTTTGAAAGCAAGGCGGCTAAAGGCCTTGGTTTCACAGTGATATATGCCGGAAACGATTGGGAAAAACTATCACGGCAGGCAATGGTGTTTTGAATATTAACCTGCAAATTATATGTGCCGGGCGTATTGTAAACATACACTGGGGAAGGTGCTGTTGAAACACTGCCGTCACCAAAATCCCATTGAAATAAAGCACCCGGGCTAACAATTGAGCTATCAGTAATACTGATAATGGCGGGTACACAGGTACTCAATTTTTCTATTTCGAAACTGATACTTAGTGGTGGGAAAACATTGACCTGAGCAGAATCAAACGCCTCACACATTTTTGTGCTTACGCTGAGCTTTACCTGAAAGCTTCCTGTATCGCTCCAAACAATATTTTCAGGCATGGTATCATTAGACCAAGTGGGCTGGGCAGGTCCGTAGAAAGTCCAGAAATAATTTGCACCGGAGGGAATATCTCCGTTGGCGCGAAAGGTGGCATGTTGGTTGGTCAGACAGAGTGGGGGAGGTGTAATGATGTTGAAAAGGAGCTGATGATATACGGCAATTTGCAAATTCGCCGTATCACCACATGAATAACCGGGGTTTGTGTAAAGCTTAACGTTGTAAAGCCCGGTATCAGGGTAAACAAAGACGGGGTTTTCGGCACTGCTTTGGTCGCCGGTTGTATTGGGTACGCCAAAGTCCCAGAGATAATATGTTGCATTGCTGCTTAAGTTGTTGAACGTGATTTCTAAGCCTTTACACGAGGCTTTTCCATTTTCAATCAATGCACCGGGAGCTTGAAATTCAGCAGTAGAAGCGCCTGTGCAGTTGAGTACATTGAACTGAAAGTCTCTTAGATTTTGGCTGAGTAAAGTCCCGTTTCGGTACTCACTTACACAAACTGCCATCACGTACTGACCAATGCGGTCGGGCTTACCGGTGATAAGACCTGTTACCGGATGAATTTCAATGAGCGGGTTTGATGAAACGGGTGCAATAGCTGAGAATGGGGGCCTGAAATTCACATAACCATAAGGTGGAGCAGAAGCTGGAATTGGCATGGGAACTAATTGGGAGCCACCATCGTGTGGATCGCAAAACGCATAAACCAATGAATCCCCATCCGGATCAATGGCTGAGCTGTTGAAAAATATCGGGTCATTTACGCACAAGATTATCGGGGGCAATAATTCAAAGCGTGGGCTTGAATTACAGGTGTTCCAGGCGGTTTCAGGGATGGAAATTGTGTAGGTGCTACCTGCCTCGCCCGGTGCATTGATATTTAATATTGATTCGTTGCGACAGCAACGCTGGTATGCCAAGGTGTAGCCTCCCGGTCTGAAAGGGAAAGTTTCTTCAATACTGTAAACAGCCTCTTCAACACATAAACTGGCATTTTCACGGTAACATGGATTGAGGTTTTGAGGGGGCACCAAAACACTACCCGGATAGGGTATAGGTATTACCCTGATGAACCGTCCATCAGCATCAAATACTGAAAGGGCAAGCGGGTCATCAAAAGGTGCTTCACCGTTGAGGCAATCTCTGTATATTTTAAGGGTAATACGAAAACGGCTGTTACCCAGACAGTCATAAAAAATCTCCCCACCGATGATATGGGTTGATTTTAAAGGGTTTGATAGAATCATCAAAGCCCATAACAAGAGCCAAAAAGGTATTTTTAGCACCGGTAAATTCAAAAAATCAAGCGAAAGGTACCGAATGACCCGGCATTCTGTTCAGGGTTTTTTCAAATGTCCGTGAAAAGCTTTACGAAACTTCTCCATTTTCGGACGAATGACAAACGTGCAATAGGGTTGGTTTGGGTTTTGACTAAAATAATTTTGATGGTAGTTTTCTGCCGGAAAGAATTTGCCATCAAAGGCTTGTATTTCAGTTACAATAGGCTTTGCAAACGCACCGGAGAGGTCAAGTTGTTTTTTGTAAAACAGCGCTTGTTCTTGCTGTGCAACATTGGTAAAAAAGATAGCGGAGCGATATTGGGTGCCGGCATCAGCTCCCTGGCGGTTGAGAGTAGTAGGGTCATGGGTTTGCCAAAACACTTCGAGAAGGGTCTTAAAGCTTATTTTTTCAGGGTCATACACAATCTGAACAGCTTCTGCATGTCCTGTCAGGCCTGTACAAACTTCTTCGTAGGTTGGCTTATAGGTTTTGCCACCTGTATAACCTGATTCAACGGAATAGACGCCTTCAAGCTCGGTGTATACGGCTTCAACGCACCAAAAACAACCCGCTGCAAAATAAACCGTATCGGTATGTATTGCAGCGGGGATCATTTGTTTTATTAAGCTGTAAATCGAAAGTTTTAGTGCGCCAGTAGTACGCTGGCATGTTCAGGCTTGTTGGTATTAATGCAGTTAAGGCCTAGCAAAATTAACTTAATCAACAGGCGTGTTTCTTGTTCAATCCGTGCATAATCAGGTTCTTCGTAAGTATCCTGTTTGTTGTAAATTATTTCATCATGTTTGATACCGTCGGCAGAAGAAATGATGAGCGCAGCTACATTTTTCAATGTTTTATCATCAATATTGCTAATCATTTCCTTTAGCTGAGTATGTATGAATTCAATTTCACGCTTCAAAATATTATCGTAAAGGTCGTGAAATCCGGGTTGAATTTGGCGAAGACTTTCAGCGCTGAGTTTGTGCAGGCTTAATATGCGGCGGTAATAAACAAGCCGTTTTTTCATATAGAACTGAATGCGCTCTTCAGCATTCTCCAGGTTGCTAATTTCGCTTTGTAATTCTTCAATCACACGGTCAGCTTCCTGGTATACTACCTCGGTATAAATTTCTTCTTTGTTTTTGAAGTAGTAATATAATGATGATTTGTTTAGGCTCATTTTAAGCCCGATATCATCCAGGGTAGTTCGGTCATATCCGAATTGGGCAATGCAGTTACGTGCTGCATCAATAATCTGCTGGCGTTTTTTTTCGGCTTTTGGTTTCATGTTAGAAGATTGCTAAGAATTATGCCACAAATTTATGCAATCTTCTAATCAAATACATAAATATTTGAATATTTCGCAAAATCCGATAGAAACCATTTGAAATTTGGTCAAAATCGGTAAGTCGGCAAATAATTAAAGGAATAGTTTGGTATTTGGCAAATTCCTCTGAACTTCATTTCGGATTTTTTCCTTTGTAGAAGCATCAAAACGATTGCCCTGAAGGTTGAGTACTTTTAGGTTTTTCATATTTAAAAGCACTTTGGGCAATTCGGTAAATTCATTATTTGCCAATGAAAGATCAGTCAGATTCTTAAGCTGCGAAAAGGAGTCAGGTAATTGAAACAACTTTGCATTTTCCCAAAACAAAACCTGTAGGTTTTCGCAGGCTGCAATACGTTCATCAGGCCTTTCTTCGGTGTCTTTTAATTGGAGCATTCGCACTTCTGCCGGGCTTTTCAGCGCGTCGCTATAGGTTTCGCAAACAAAACATTGTGATTGCCCGAAAAGGGGAATCAGTATACTGGCCAAAAGGAGAAAACGCCTCAACACTTTTTTGTAATCAATAAGAAACCCAAATGTAGCAATTCTCTTTTAGTTTGGTGCGGGTATGTAAGAAACGACGCTTATTTGACCGGTTTCTGACGTTGGCGTAAGACCTCGTAAAGGGCCAGTGCGGCAGCTACTGAAACATTAAGTGAGCCTGTACTTCCATGCATCGGGATTGCTAATTTTAAGTCGCTTCTGCGGAGGTATTCCTGACTAATTCCATCTTCTTCTGAGCCGAGTATCAGGCAAACCGGACCTTCAATAGGGGTGTTAAACAGGTGGCCGTCGGCCTTTTCGGTTATTGCAACTATCCTGATACCGGAAGTTTTCAGGAGCTCGATGGTGCTTTTAAGGTTTTCTGAACGGCAAACAGGCAGGTTCAGTAATGCTCCCGCAGATGTTTTAATGGCATCACCTCCAATTTGGGCTGCTCCTCTTGATGGAATAATAACTGCGTCAAGTCCGGCACAAACAGCGGTACGGCATATTGCTCCGAAGTTTCGTACATCGGTAACCCTGTCGAGTATCAGGAAGAAAGGGTCTTTCCCGCTTTCCCATACCCTGTTTAAAATTTCTTCAAGTGGTTGGAAGTCAACCGCTGAAACAAAAGCAATCAAACCCTGGTGCTTGCCTTTGCATAGCCGATCGAGTTTTTCGCGCGGAACCATTTGCACAGGCACCCCTTCTTGTTCAAGTGCCTTTCTGAGTTCACGGAGTTGAACTAATTGAAGCCCCTGCTGAACAAGCACCTTGTCTATTGGGGTTCCTCGTTTTAAGGCTTCCTCAATGGGGTGTACACCAAATATCATTTGCTGTTTTGGCGCCTGTTCACGCCCCGCTTTCCGGAAATCAGACTTCATTTTATTTAGACCTTCCTTTTCAAGGCAAACATAGGAAGTTACAACAGACAGCGCCTAACTCAGAAGAAATGTTTTTAAACCGCCTTCCGCTGCTTCCCGGGAATTTGTTTTAGTAGCCGCTGAATGGTCTTATTATCAATAGGTTTTGGAAGAAACTCCCTTACACATTTGTAGGCCTTGGCTTTACGTGCATCATCAGGATCAATTGAAGAGGAGTACATATAAACTGCTACATCTTCATGAAGGGTACTCAGTTGGTCAAGAACAGCCCAACCTGTCATTCCGGGCATATTGATGTCAAGCAATATTAAATCAGGTGTTTTTTTGTCAATACGCAACTTCTCTAATGCCATTTTTGCACTAAGAAACTCACGAATTTCTACATCAGGTGCTATGCTGAGAATCAGTCGCTGGGTGATATAAGAAATAACACTATCGTCATCAATAATCCAGATACTTGATACTTCAGGTAGTTCAGGGGCGCCAATCTGTTGTATTGGCAGTAGTTGAATCATCCAGCCTGATAACTCCTGGCGGTGGTCAAATACGGGAGAAACCTCACAATTAAATTTTTGATTGTATCCATCGGACTTTTCAAAGCCAACAGGGCCTTTCCATGACGCCGGCAATGTAAGTAATTGCTTACAAGGTATATCCTGACAAACAGTACCAACGGGGGTGTCGTTTATTACCCGGAGGCCTAGCTGATCAATACCGGCATTGGTCCATCGAATGCGGAATAAAGCATCGGCAAAGATGAGTATTTGTTGTTGGTATATTGAATCGGTTAACACAGGCTGACAAAAGAAGACTCCTTTGTCTTATACCCCGTTTAGTCCCTTTGGGTTCAGCTGAATTCGTTGAAAATTGACCCGGATATTACATCAATAAATTCCGAAGCGACACCTTTGAGTCAATCAGCGCACTCAGTTGTTCAACGGGCACTCTTTGCTGCTCCATGCTATCACGGTATCGTACAGTTACTGAATTTTCAGCTAATGTTTCGTGGTCAACGGTGATACAGAAAGGTGTTCCAATGGCATCATGCCGGCGGTAGCGCTTCCCGATAGTGTCTTTTTCTTCGTATTGACAACGGAAGGAGCGTTTAAGCTGGTCCATTATTTCACGTGCTTTTTCGGGCAAGCCATCTTTTTTTGTCAAGGGGAAAATAGCAGCCTTCACTGGCGCCAATGCAGGAGGAATAGATAAAACCACCCTGCTGTCTTTTTGATCGCCATCACCTACAATTTCTTCACGGTACGACTGGCAAAGGGTAAGCAGGAACAAACGGTCAAGTCCGATCGAGGTTTCAATCACATAAGGGATATAACTGCTGTTGGTTTCCGGATCAAAATATTGCAATTTTTTACCTGAAAATTCCTGATGTTGTTTCAGGTCGAAATCGGTTCTTGAATGGATTCCTTCGACCTCACGAAAACCAAATGGGAATTCATATTCGATATCTACAGCTGCATTTGCATAATGGGCAAGTTTCTCGTGTGCGTGATACCGGTACTTTTCCTGAGGAGTACCCAAAGCGAGGTGCCATTGTAAGCGTGTTTTCTTCCATTCCTCAAACCAATCTAATTCGGTACCCGGTTTGACAAAGAATTGCATTTCCATCTGTTCAAATTCACGCATGCGCATGATAAACTGACGGGCAATGATTTCATTCCGGAATGCCTTACCAATCTGGGCTATTCCAAACGGAATTTTCATGCGTCCTGTCTTCTGAACATTCAGGAAATTGACGAAAATCCCCTGTGCTGTCTCCGGGCGTAAATACACCACATCACTCTCATCGGCCACTGAGCCCATCCGGGTATTGAACATCAGGTTGAACTGCCGCACTTCTGTCCAATTGCGTGTTCCGCTTAAAGGGCAGGCAATTTCGTGGCCGACAATTAGGTCGCGCAATGCGTCCAGGTTATTGTCGTTAAGTGCTTTATTTAGTTCGTTTTGGAGCTGTTCGGCCTTGTCTGATTTGCCTTTGCGTTGGTATTTCTCAATTTGTTCTTCGAGTAATTGGTCGGCCCGGTACCGTTTTTTTGAATCTTTATTGTCAATCATAGGGTCGCTAAACCCGTCAACATGCCCGGAAGCCTTCCACACCTTAGGGTGCATGAAAATAGCAGCATCAATGCCGACGATATTTTCATGTATCTGCACCATTGATTTCCACCAATATTCTTTCAGGTTATTTTTCAGTTCAACTCCGTTTTGGCCATAGTCGTAAACGGCTCCCAGGCCATCATAGATTTCCGACGACTGGAATACAAATCCGTATTCTTTGGCATGGGCCGTTACCTTTTTAAAGAGATCTTCTGCTGTTGACATGCTTGCTTGATTTTGGCTGCGCAATTTAGCAAAAGCCTTTTAGAAACGGGCAGTACAGAATAGTATCCGTGGTAGTTTTATGATTCGTCTGTGAAAATGCCTTGTTTTGTACGGCAACGTTCCATTGACTTCATGTATGTTTCAACATTCACATCGTTGAGTGAATGAGCTACAGCCATGCGGTAGTGTTCAAGTGCTTTTACAAATTTAAGGTTCAGTTCATACATGATTCCCAGCTCATTAAAGATTGCAGCCTTATCAACTCCGGAAATTAAGAGGGCATCGAAGAGCAGGGCTTCCAACTCTTCATATTTTTCCTGGGTTGACAAAACAATGGCTAAATTGAGGTAAACCGGAGGGTATTGAGGATCGTATGCCAGGCATTGCCGGTACATCTTTTCAGCGCTTTTAAAATCTTTCATTTTAGTTTCATACACCCACCCCAGGTGATTGTACGCTTTACCAAAATCGGGGGTATTGGCGATAATACCTTCCAGCAATAGAACAGCTTCTGAAATTTTATTGTTCCGGATAAGTTCGTCGGCTTCAATGAGTAAGTCTTCGTTTTCTAAATAATCGCTATATGGCATAATTGGGTAAATATAAATAAAATGGCCCGGATTGCTTGTATCTTTGCCAAATGTTACTTGTTGGGGATGTTTTGGTTTCAGAAGACCTGGTAGAGAAACAATTTGTTTGCAATCTCCAAGCCTGTAAGGGTGAGTGTTGTGTTTCGGGAGATGCCGGTGCGCCACTCAGTGATGAAGAAGCGGGCATTATAGAAGAGGAATTGCCGTATATCCGGCCATTTTTGAGTGAGAACGGGCTTAGAGCTATTGAGGTAGAGGGGCCATATACTTTCGATCAGGATGGAGATTTGGTAACCCCCCTGGTGAATGGGAAGGAATGCGCATTTGTGGTGTTTGAGCCCAATGGACTTGCTGCCTGCGGTATTGAAAAGGCATGGAAAGCCGGAAAAACCAAGTTTCGCAAACCGATTTCCTGTCATCTTTATCCTATCCGTGTGCAAGCTTTGCCAGGCATGGAGGGGCTGAATTACCACCAGTGGGATATTTGCAAGGCGGCCTGTACCAACGGACAGGCTTTAAAAGTGCCGGTTTACAAGTTTTTGAAAGAAGCCCTTATCAGGAAATACGGAGAGGACTGGTTTGCGGATTTAGAAGAAGTGGCTGAGGTTTGGTTGCAGGAACATAAAGCCGCTAAAGGCTAAAACAATATTTGATAAAATACATATCTGATGCCTGATAAAGATTTTTGGAATACCCGCTGGGAAAACCGTGAAACCGGATGGGATATTGGCTATCCTTCTCCGGGCATTACTGCTTTTATTGACGAATACCATGACAAGGAAGCAGCTATTCTGATACCAGGTTGTGGCAATGCTTATGAAGCGGAGTATTTGGTTAAGAAAGGCTTTCAAAACATCACCCTGATTGATATTGCGCCAAAGGCGGTTGAGCAAATCAGTGAAAGGTTCTCTGGCATGGCACAGGTGAAAATCATCTGTGGAGATTTTTTTGAGCACAAGGGGCTTTATGATTTAATGATTGAACAAACATTTTTTTGTGCCATTTCGCCTAACATGCGACAGCAGTATGCACAAAAATCTGCTTCGTTGTTAAGACCAGGGGGAACGCTTGCCGGCTTGCTTTTTAATACGGTTTTTGAGAAAGAAGGTCCCCCGTTTGGTGGTGGAATAAAGGAGTATTTGGACCTCTTTTCTCCTTACTTTGAGATAAAGATGATGGATGAATGTTGCAACAGCATTCCACCACGAGCAGGTAATGAGCTTATTATTGAACTGCTAAAGAAGTAAAAGTACCTGGCAAGGAAATAAACAATGCAGCCAGCCGGCTGTTTAGGATAAATTAAACTCAAATTATGAAGCAACTGATTGCCCTGTTTTTTGTTTTCGCAGTAGCGGCTTGCAAGCACGGTACGACCAATACACTTAGCCCGGAGCAGGAACAGACTTTGCTAAAAACGGGTGATAGTATTGCAGTATCTGTTCAGGCACTGCTGCAACAAAATGTAGCGAAAGCAATGCAAGCGGGTGGTCCGGTTTATGCCGTTGCATTCTGCAATGAGAAGGCGGCCTTTCTGACGGATTCAATGTCAACATTGCATGGAACATTCATTCAGCGTTTAAGTGATAAGAACCGCAATCCAGCAAATGAAATAAAAGATACTGCCGACCATACTGCCTGGAAAAAGTTAAGTACTAAACAAGAGGCATTTGTTCAGACTGATGCACATGGTAAACGCTATTTTTACAAGCCAATTACCATCAGTATGCCAGCCTGCCTGAAATGTCATGGTGGCCGGGCAGATATCCAGGATAGTACCCGAAAGGTTATTTTAGGAAAATATCCGTACGATAAAGCCGTAGATTATCAAATGGGTGATTTAAGAGGAATGTGGAAAATTGGGGTAGGTTCTTAGTGGCGGGCAAGCATAGCGTATGAAACAAAAAGGAGATGGAAAGGGCTTGTTTAGTCCTTATCAGAGGATGGTTTTGATTATTCTGGCCCTCACACAATTTATGGTAGTGCTTGATTTTATGGTGCTTGCACCAATAGGAGACATTGTAATAAAGTCATTGCACATTAACACGCAGCAATTTGGTATGGTTGTGTCGGCATATATTTTCAGTGCAGCCATTTCTGGTTTTCTGGCCGCAGGTTTTATTGACCGTTTTGGCCGCAAGCAAGTATTGTTGTTTTTCTTTACCGGATTTATCATAGGTACGCTTTTTTGTGCACTGTCAACATCATATCATTCTTTGTTTATTGCACGCATAGTAACGGGTATTTTTGGTGGAGTTATTGGCTCTTTGTCAATGACAATTGTAACTGATTTGTTTGCACCCAATCAAAGGGGCAGAGCCATGAGCGTGGTACAGATGGCCTTTGCCACCAGCCAGATTCTGGGGATTCCCCTCGGTATTTATATCGCAAATAAGTTCGATTGGCAGCACACATTTTATCTGATTGTATGTGCATCAATATTTATTCTTCTGTTGGTGTGGACGAGATTTAAACCCATGAAAGAGCATTTACATGCAAAATCAGACAAACACCCACTGGTACAACTTTGGCAAACATTGGTGAATAAAGAGCACCAGGCAGGGTTTTTGGCAGTTGTGTTTATCGGGATGGGTATGATGCTTCAGCCCTTTGTAAGTATTTTTTTGGTCAATAATGTACACCTGACTAACGAGCAGTTGCCACTGCTATTTTTAGTAACAGGAATTGCAGCATTGGTAGTTATGCCATTGGTTGGCCGCTTGTCAGACAAATTTAACCGGTACAAAATATTTCTTGTAGGGTCGGCAATTGCTGTGATTATTGTACCCATTTATACCAATTTACCAGTGGTATCTATAGGATTGGTTTTTGTGGTCAATATTCTGATGTTTGCAGCAATTACAAGCCGGATGGCGCCCTTTCAGGCGCTCAACACAATGATTCCCAGGGCAGAACACCGTGGGGCTTATATGAGTATTTCATCATCGCTACAACAGGTGTCTGCCGGCATCGGAATAGTGGTAGCCAGCAGTATCGTAACACAGGCAAGCCCTACAAGCCCATTGAAAAACTTTAATATATTAGGGTATCTGGTGGTAGCTTTAGTTATTCTTGCCTGTTTATTGGTTTATAGGGTGAGCAAGATTGCTTTATCCAGACCACAGCATTTAAATACAGTAGAGGTTGAATGATTGTTCTCTGAAATCTGTTTTGATTTCGAAAACTCATCGGCCAAGTCTCTATAAGTGGAAATTACTGGATCCTGAAACATATTTTTGACTCAAATCGGGCACTGTATTGATATTGTTGGCTTTTTTGTGTTTATTGTGTCAGAAAGAGATGCCGGAGATGGTTAAAATTCAATGTTTTTAAGAATCCGGTCCGGCATGCATGGACAGGGGTGCAAACAAACCTAAAATGCTAATACTGTATGAGGAATTTGATGTTGTTTATTTTTTTTACACCTATTTCGTTAATTGGGCAACGGAATGAGTTTGGAAATTGGTTGATTTATTTTGGCGACAAGAAGATTAACAGCCGTATTAACTGGCACCATGAAGTGCAGTATCGAGATTATAATTTTATTACTGATATGGAGCAATTGTTACTCAGAACAGGGATAGGGTATAACCTGACCGATAATAACAATAATATTCATATAGGTTATAGTTTCGTAAAGAGCAAGCCATTTGTATACGGAACAAGCGAAAGAAAAAATTTTAACGAACACCGTACATACCAGCAATTTATTTCAAAACAAGTTTTTGGACGTTTTGCACTTCAACACAGGTATCGGTTTGAACAAAGGATTTTTGAAGATGCTTATCACTTGCGGCTTCGCTACTTTTTGTCAACCAATATTGCGCTTAATCGCAAGCAGATGGAAGACAAAACCATATATTTATCTGCCTACAACGAGGTTTTCATAAACACGAAACTAGCCTATTTCGACCGCAACCGGATTTATTTTGGCCTTGGTTACAGATTTTCAAAGTATGCTCGAACCGAAGCTGGTATTATGAATCAAACTGCAAATAATATTGCAAGAAACCAATTCAATCTCATGATGTTTCTGAATCTATAAACATTCAGATCTTGGGTCTGGTGCTCAGGTAATGATAACATTTAAAAAATCATTTTTTCAGGCCTCCAAAGCATTTTACTTTTGAATGAGGCAATATTCATCCGCAATTGGCTGTTCTAATGAGCATGACAATTAACTCAGTTATTGAAGTGGTATGACTTCTTATACTACAAGGAAGTGAGTAGGCTGCTGTGAGAACGAATTCGGATATTTTGTAAATATTCAATCGTACTTAACAGTTTTGATTGCCGGAACAAAGGAAAACGAATTATTAGTGTCGTTACTTCATAAGATCTGCCTTAAACCCTTTGCTTTTGATAATTTCTATTACTTCTTCATCGGAAGCACCTTCAGATTGAACCGTTAAAATTTTATCCGGACTACTGATATCTACATTCCAGGAGGCAATACCCGGGTGATTATCTAAATCATTTCTCACTTTTGATATGCATCCACCGCAACTAAGGTTGGTTTTGAATTTGACTTCTTTTTTTTCCATTTTTTTTAAGTTTAAAGGGCATTCTGCATGACAAATGTCAGAATTAAAGGGAGAATGGTTGTTGCATTATTTATTGTTTGATTTGTAAATTCTACCTTTTTAATTTCAATCGTAAACTGTTACTCACTACACTCACACTACTCAGAGCCATTGCTGCGCCAGCAATCATCGGATTGAGCAGGAAGCCGTTTATCGGGTAAAGAATTCCGGCTGCAATCGGGATGCCAATTATATTATAGATAAATGCCCAAAACAAGTTCTGTTTGATAGTAGCCACTGTGTCTTTTGATAATTTGATAGCCTGAGGTATTTTACCAAGGTCGGATGAGATGAGGGTCATTTTTGCTACGTCAATTGCAATATCACTTCCTTTGCCCATTGCAATACTTACATCCGCAGATGCTAATGCGGTGCTGTCGTTAATTCCATCTCCAACCATCGCTACAACTTTTCCCTGATTTTGCAATTCTTTTACAAAGTCGGCTTTGTGTTGTGGCAATACTTCTGCTTTGTAATGCTGTATGCCTGTTTGTGCGGCAATTGCTTTGGCAGTAGCTTCATTGTCGCCTGTAAGCATATAGAGGTCAATTCCCATATCCTGCATTTGCCCGATAGCAGCCAGGGATGATTCTTTTATCGTATCTGATATAGCAACAACAGCGAGCGCTTGTTTACTATCAGCAAACCAAATAACAGTATTAGATAATTGACTCCATTCATTTGCTTGTTGTTGCAGGGTTGCCGTAATGCTGATATTGTTTTCATTCAAAAGTTTTTTATTGCCTACAAAAAATGGTTCATTGTTGTGTTTTGCTTTGGCACCTTTGCCCGTAATACTCTCAAAATCTGTTAAAGCCACACTTTGTGTGTTTTCGAAATATTTCACCACTGCCTCTGCCAGCGGGTGCTCTGATTGCTTTTCAATACTCATTAAAACAGCAGCATTTGATGCATCATCATTAAGCCATCGTATTGCTGTTACCCCTGGCCGACCTTCGGTTATTGTTCCGGTTTTATCTAAGATTATTGCATTTACCTTTTTGGCCATCTCCAGGCTTTCGGCATCTTTAATCAAAATACCCTTCTCTGCACCTTTGCCCACACCTACCATTATAGCGGTTGGTGTTGCCAAACCCAAAGCACACGGACAGGCAATAACCAATACTGTAATAGCAGCCATTAATCCTTGTACCGCACCATTATCGCCCCCGAAAGTCATCCACAGAATGAATGTGAGAATTGAAATTCCTAATACTGTTGGCACAAAAACACCTGCAATCTTATCAACCAATTTCTGCACAGGTGCTTTACTTCCTTGTGCCTCCTGTACCATCTTTACTATCTGGGCTAGCATGGTTTCTTTACCTACTTTCACCGCTTTAAACTGAAAGCTTCCTTTTTGGTTGATGGTTCCGGCAAAAACATTTTCGTTTTCTTTTTTTAGTACAGGTAATGGCTCTCCGCTAAGCATACTTTCGTCAACATAAGAGCTCCCCGAGGTAACTAAGCCATCAACGGCAATTTTTTCTCCGGGTTTTACCATGATTAAGTCATCTATCACTACATCTTCTATTGCTTTCAGTTTTTCTGTGCCATCACCTTGTATGGTGGTGACGGTTTTGGGTTGCAGACCCATCAGTTTTTTAATAGCAGTTGAGGTGCTTCCTTTTGCCTTTTCTTCTAATAATTTGCCAAGTAAAACAAATGCAATAACTACCGCTGCTGCTTCAAAATACACATGAGGGTGTAATCCACGCTGGTGCCAGAAATCGGCAAATAAAATATTAAACATGCTGAACAGGTAGGCAATACCAGTGCTTAACGCTACCAGTGTATCCATATTGGCTGACCGGTGTTTAGCCTGTTTCCATGCGTTAATATAGAAATCCCTCCCAAACCATAACACCACCGGGGTAGAAAACACCCACATGATTTCATTGCCATAGGGCATTTCCATAAAAAACATGCCGATTACTACAACCGGCAATGAAAGAATTACTGCCCAAATGGTTCTCTTCTTTAAGTTTTGGTGTTTTTTTGCATGTATGCTTTCAAGTGTTTCTTGCTGCTTGTTTTCTTCTGTCAGCAACAAATCATAACCAACCGACTGAACGGCATTTCTTATGTTGCCGACATTGGTCATATTAGGAAGATATTCTACAGTGAGGTTGCCTGTGGCAAAGTTGACAGAAGAGGAAACGATGCCTGTTTGATGTTGTACAATAGTTTCTGCACTATTGGCGCATGAAGCACAGGTCATCCCCAATACCGGGAGGGTTTGTTTTGTTGTAGAAACACCATATCCTAAATCTTTGATTGCTTTTACGGCATTACTTAACGCCTCATTGTTGTTAACTGTAATAACAGCTCTATGGTTATTGAGTTCTACCTTGTGCGATTCAATGCCTTTTACCTGTGCCAGACCTTTATCAACGATTAAAGCACAATGTTCACTTTCTACACCTTCAAGCGGAAGGTAAACGGGTTCGTTACTAGAATTTGTTGCCATAACCTGTGGTTTTTATCACAGTGTAAAGATGGCCTAAATTATTTGTAAGCGTTTTACAGAATTATAGATTTGTTTTGTAATATTTAGACCTGATCCAAAGGCTTTCTAATGATGTTTTTTAAATTTTTAAAATGACTTGGGGTAAGTCCTGTTACTTTTTTAAACTGGTTACTCAAATAAGATACACTCGAATAGTTTAGCTTATACGCAATTTCACTTAAAGATAACTCATCGTACACTAAAAGCTCTTTCACCCTTTCAATCTTTTGGGCGATAAAATATTTTTCGATTGTGACACCCTCCACCTCTGAAAATAAGTTGGAAATGTAATTGTAATCATGGTGAATTCTACTACTTATGATTTCCGAAAGATTATCTTTTCTATCGTTGTCTTGATAATGAACCAACTCAATAATAATACTTTTCACTTGCTCAATAATGCGGCTCTTTTTATCGTCAATAAGCTCAAATCCGAAATTTTTTAAATGAGCCCCAATACGTTCCTTATCAATGTTAGAGGGAGAAGTATCAAGCTCCACTTCTCCCAGTTTTATGTTTTGTGGGTGAAAGCCTAATTTTTCAATTTCACTACCCACCACCATAATGCAACGGTTACAGACCATGTTTTTTATGTAAAGTTTCATACCGCTGGCTTGCCCCCCTATTAATCGGACAAAGTTAAATCGGGTTTAAAGATAATTCATTTGTTCATTTATTTTGCAATACAAGATGTAACCGAAGACAACGGATTTACCGGAGTCAGATTCAATGCGAAGGTGCTGACAGTGCCTTCGCATTTGTTTTTAGCGGTGCGCTCCGCGCGGTTTTGACAAGATGTTTCCCTCAGACGCAGGATGCCCGGTATCAGTTGGGTTTTGACATTCAATCTAAAGCACACTGTACGGTTTTTAAGCAAAGTACGACTGACCAGATTGGCATTCCATGATCTCCAGAAAAGCTCTGGAGGCAGATATGCGCAGGAGCTATGCACTCGATTGACATTGTAAATGTAATAGAAGGTTTCAAGTCTGTTTTCAAGCATCTCAAGTGACCAGTACGAGCCATCCAGGCTGTATGACAAGATGTTGTGAAAACTCTCTATATGGCCATTTTCCTGTGGGGTGTATGGGTGAGTAAATACCTGATTGAGGTAATTTTCTTTGAAGTATTCCTGAACCACTTTAGCACAAAATTGCGGGCCATTGTCGCTTCGTATTTCAACGTATACCTTCCACCCGTGTATTTGTTGCGGCTCCAGATGCTCTTCTATGATTGCATCCCATGCCCGTTGAACCTGTTGGCTTCTCATTGTAAATCCAAATTGGCCAATGCAGTACATAGCGGGTAAAGGTGTCAATCACTGACAAGATATATGCACTGCGCCTTTCAGATTCAATCCAGAGGTGTTTGATATCCATTTCAAGAATCTGTAAAGGGCCTTCAGGGCTGACGATGCGATGCTTCGCGTAAGTGCGGGTGGGTCTACGATTTTGTTGTCCAAGAAGAGCATTCTCTTTCATCAGCCTGTACACTTTCTTTCTGCTTATCAAGAAACCAAACAGCATCAATGAGGCCGTCATACGTTTATAACCGCTGAAAAGGTCCGGATCGGCCTGTATTTGTCTGATTTGATCTATCACCTGCTGGTTACCCATCTGAATGAGTTCGTCATCTTTAAGCAAACGAGTTGTTGTAGAAGGCTTCCTACCTTGTTTGCCAGATTGTGCCTTGTAATAATATTGATGGCGTGTCATATCCATAATTGAAAGAACTGCACCCCGGCTCAATCCCAAAGAACAGTAAATGCCAGCTAATTCCTTCTTCTCGGCAATTGATACTTTTTTTTTAGCAACTCATCCTTAAGTTTTGATTCCAGCTCCTTTTCAATCAACAGATCCTTAAGACGCTGATTTTCCTTTCGTAATCGTTTAATTTCTTTCAATTGATCGGGGGGCATCCCATGGGTAAATCCTTCCGCCCCCATCGATTCATACTTGGCCTTCCAGCTATAATAAGTAGCCGGATAAATGCCATACTTCTCGCAAGTAGCGGTTACTCCCCGTTCTGTGGCCTCTCTTAGGATGGCCAGCTTTTCTTCTTTGGTTTTACGATTTGTGCGCTCGTTCATGAATAGTCAAATTTATGACTAACCTTGTCCGATTATTTAGTAGGGCAGAACAGTAGAAACTCATTCACTACCAATTGTCTAAATGATTAATAACTGTCATATCTTTGATAAAATAGCTCTTATGAAAACTACAGTATTATTTATTATAGCCTTATTTTCAGCGATCAGCCAGATCTCTCACGCCCAAAGACACATTATTTATGAGAACAACTTCACGAACTATTCTGTTTCAGAGGGCTGGATCATGCATAACCTTGACGGTGACATAAGCTCGACCCCGGGTAGGATTGCCAATTCTTACAGCGGCGAGATTATCAATTACGGTCTTGGGCTAAAGAAAAATGATACTGTTTCGAAGGCCATGATTTCACCGCCAATTATTCTCAATGAACATTCCTTCATTGAGTTCTACTCCAATATAAATCCTCCTTTAACTCCAAACCCACCACCTGTATTCTCATTTTGGGTTCTACCGGATCCGAATGATACCCTACCAGGCGGACAGGCCGACAGTATCGCGCGGGTAAATCCGAATGGGTTTAACATTTTTAACCTTAATGCATATAAAAATTCCACAGTACGATTTATGTTCAAATTTACTGGAATTACGCGCCACGTATTCGTCCCTGCCCGTCCCTTGCAAATAGATGATATAAAAGTATTTGACAGAACCCGTTTGGCCTTTATTCCTGATATCTGTTTCAGAAATTATCTGATGTCGGTAATTCCCGAAGCGTTCGATAATGACAGTCTCGATTATACACACCCCTCAGTTGTTACACTTCGCCGAATTGAACACCCAAGCTCCTGCATAGAGACGTTGGAAGGAATTGAATACTTCCCTAACCTCAGAACACTGAAGCTGCCATTTAACCGGCTATACTCTATTCCAGTGCCGGAGATAACGTATCTCGATTCATTCTATGTCAACAATAACTATCTCGAAAGAATACCCGACATTCCCTGGGCTCGTTTTATCGACTATAGCTACAATCTTGCCCGGAACATCCCGGAATTTTCTAACCAGCTTGTAGTGCGACTTGATATTCACCATAACCAGATTTATGGTTGCTTAAAAGGCTCTAACCGATTCGCACGGGGAAGTCTGAAGAACAATATTAGCATTTTCGCAGGCTCCTTTACCTATTACGATTTACAATTCGATTATAAATATTCATTTGGTCGTGCCAATCCAGATTTCCCTTTGCCAGCTTGTAGCAAGATGAGAAGTTCTGTGTCTGGGTATGTATATTTCGATGCAAACATGAATGGTATTTTTGACTCAACTGACTTCGCGATCAGCAATGCAACAATTATTTCTCAACAATCAACAATACTCATATCAAATAGTGCGGGTTACTATTCTTTTATTAAAGATTCAGGAAACGTAAATGTAGAGTTGGCAACTTGCCTTCATATACAACATGCACCAACACGCTTGATACAGTCATCGTTCCCTATCAACACATTGACCATAACTTTAGGGTAATTTCAACAACAGACTACTGCAACGTCTCACTCGCCATAACAAGTAATCTGACTGCAAGGCCTGATCAGGAATTTTATTTATATGCTCTGTCAAAAACAACACCGGATATCACCAGAATGTAACGGTAAAATTTGCTATCCCGCATGATGTAACATTCTTAAATGCTCCAAATCTGACAATAACCGGGGATACTGCATATATTTCCACTACCCTTGACCCTTTTGGACAAAAGTCATTTCAGCTGAGACTCATAGCGGGTGCAGTTTACTCAGAACGGAATGTTATCATAACTGGTATTATTTATTGCGATAATGATGCAGATACCTACAATAACAGTGCTTCCAGAACGATATTTATAACTGACCGGCGGCCATACGATCCCAACAACAAACTTGTATCAACACCGGTTGTAGATTCGAGCTTTGCAGACTTTCTCCTGTACACCATAAATTTTGAAAACATCGGAACGGGGAATGCAAAGCACGTTATTGTAAGAGACCGTCTGGATCCTCTTCTTGATCCAACGTCATTTGAATTTCTGGGTAGTACGCACCCCTGTATTCCCACATTTGGTCTGAATAATCTTTTACAATTTACTTTTTCGCCGATTGTCCTTACTCCTACCTCGGTAAACCCCGACAGTTCACACGGTACGCTCTGGTATCGGATAAAGCCCCAAAGTCCGTTGATGCCGGGTGACACCATTTTCAACAGCGCAAGTATTATTTTCGATACTGAACCAGCCATATCCACGAATGTGGCAACAGTTTGGGTTGAAAAGCCAAAAGCAGATTTCATCACGTTATCGAGTCCGGTAATCTGCGCCGGAGATACGCTTCATTTTAACGATATTTCAACGGGATTGCCATTAAAGTGGGAATGGACTTTTACTGGTGGAAATATTGCCAGTTCGGAGCAGAAATATCCAAGCGTTTCGTTTGATACACCCGGAATCTACGATGTTTCATTGATTGCACACTGGGCTAATAAATCAGACACGCTTTTCCGCCCTGGCTATGTCCGTGTGGTTGACCCCCCCCCTTGCAGAACTGCTTGTTTCTGGACCTCTTGAATTCTGCGAGGGTGACTCTGTTGTTCTTTCCGCTGCATTGGAAGGGGCCACCTATCTTTGGTCTGATGGCTCAGTTGGAAGGGAAAACGTAGTTACAGAATCCGGGGCGATATCTTTTATCATTACAACTAGCTCAGGCTGTTCAGCTACTTCGGAGGTGGTTTCAATCAAGGAGAAAGAAGCATCCCCTCCGGTGATAACCGGAGACTCATTCATTTGTGAAGGTTCAACCTCGGAAATCAGCACGCCTGATATGTATGTGGATTATTTATGGTCTACAGGAGACACTATCAATATGATCAATCAACCTGCAGGAACGTATTACCTAGATGTTACCCTCAACAATGGATGTACGAGTCGTGCTGCCTTTACTATTGCTAATTATTCTAAGCGAGATATAAACCTTCCGGAAATCGTTGACCTGTGTGAGGGAGACACTGCGTTTGTCACTGCAACATCTGATTTTGCTACCTATCAATGGTCCACGGGCGACACAACAGCATCCGTAAAGCTTACTTCTGAAGGAATTTATAATGTTCAGGTTACAGATTCATTTTCGTGTCTTTATACGGATACCTTTTCAATTTCATTGATTGAAAAACCTGTGGCAACTATTTTAGGTTCTGTTTCATTCTGTGAAGGCAATTATACAACCCTATCGGTTAAGGGTACTTTTGCAAGCTCCGAATGGTCAACCGGACAATCAAATGTCGACAGCATAACTGTTTCCCAAGCAGGCCAAATTTCACTTGTCGTAATTGCCGAAAATTCCTGCCGCGATTCGGTAACCGTCAACGTTGTGGTGCATGATAATCCTAATGTTGTAATTTCCGGCCCAACTTCGTTCTGTGAAGGGACAGCGATAATGCTCTCTGCTGAAAGTGGGTTTATCGGATACCAATGGTCAACAGGGGAAACTGCCGTTGATAGTATAACAGTCTCCCAGGAAGGGGAGATTTCACTTACAGTAGTTGATGAAAACAGTTGTACCTGCACAGCTACGATTACAATAACAGAATTCGCACAACCTGAAGTATCTATTTCCGGCCCCGCTTTTTTGTGCGAAGGTAGCTCTGTTACCCTTTCGGCAACACCTGGCTTTCAAAGCTATAATTGGTCGGTGACCAAAAGCAATTCTGCAATCATTGCTACAAAACAATCTGGAAGTATAGCCGTCACGGTTTCAGATGCCAACGAATGTATCGGCCATGCAAGTATTGAAATAATTGAACTTCCTGTTCCGTCATTCACCATTGTCGGCAATAATTATTTTTGTGAGGGGTCTTCAACCATAATCGCGGTCGACGGAGAATTTCCGAGCTATAAATGGAATACAGGCGATACAACAGCAAACATTACAGTTTATTCAGGAGGGGAGGTTATTGTGGTCGTAACGGGTGAAAATATGTGCCGGGAAACCGCATCATTCCATATAACTGAGCTACCATTACCGGAAATAGTTATGGCCGGCTTCACTGAAAATTTATTATGTATCCATAATTCCAATCCGGTGGCTTTTTCGGCCATTCCTGAAGGTGGAACTTTCAGTGGAAATGCGATGAATGGAAATATCTTTTATCCCGACCTAGCATCACTAGGACTTAATTACATCAGCTACAGCTATACAGATTCGTTCGGTTGCAGTGCGTTTGCCTACGATTCCATATTTGTAGACAACTGCACCGCAATCATAACAACGGAACTCCACGACGCTTTCAACATTTATCCCAACCCTACAGAATCGGTTATAAAAATTGCTATTCCTGAAGATTTAAAAGAACTCTCTGTTTCGGTAAGAAATGCAATCGGTAAAGAATTACTTTCCCTAACAGGAATAGCCTCCAAAAATGTTATTTCCGTGGATCTTAGCCCATATGGGACAGGTCTGTACTTAATCACCCTTAATTGCGAGAGTGTTTTCAAACAATTTAAAGTGATAAAACGATAATTATTTTAAATATTTAGAAGTTCATCAAGGATATTTTTATCACCGTCAATTAGCTTTTGAAAGTACTCCTTGTTGCCTCTTTTTAATTTCTTTTCTCTGATTAACATCTGCGATTTTGTTGGCATTTCTTCAACATATACAAGCTTCCAGGGCCTTTTGTGCTTTGTTGAAATAGTAAAACCTAAATTATGCTGCTCAAGCCGTTTAACAGGGTTCTCAGAAGACCCCTTGTAAAACGTGCCATCAGACTCAATTGAATGATGTAGACGTAATATGCCATAAAACAAAAAAGCCTCACAGTTGTGAGGCTTTTTGCGGACCGGACGGGACTCGAACCCGCGACCTCCGCCGTGACAGGGCGGCATTCTAACCAGCTGAACTACCGGTCCGTTTTTTCTGTAGCTTTCTGCTAATAAGACCTGAGTCGTACTGCTTACTGCCAGAGAGGCGCAAAAGTAATACATTTTTTTTTACAAACAAGCATCTTTAGAAAAATGGCAAATTTCCTGCCGGGCCCGGTGGTCCCCTTAATAAATAGGTGTCATTTGTTGCCAACACCTCCTGGCGTCTGTTTGTTCTTTTAAAAGAACCTGCTGCCCTTTGCCAAACATGCCCATAGTCAAACTGCTGTAGGCCTGGGCGGAAGGCATATTTTCGTAATTTGGATGAACTCCCTTGTGCTCAGTATGAAGAACCGGTTGCTGGTACCAGAACAAACCCTGAATTCGTAATAGTTACACTACTGTAACCTTTCTACACCTTTGACGTTTAGAATACTGTCGTGATTAAACTCCGACGCTTTTTCATGTATAGTGGTTTTATGTGGAAAAAGGTGGCCCCGGCCACCTTTTTTGTTTCTAAAATCCAGATTGGGGCTCAAAACCGGCGATTTTAACCATCTACACATTCAACCTAAATCTTACATCTGTAATGCTGTAGTTGAATGCTGCCGAATGAAAAGCGAAGTACACACGTACTTTGTGCATGCGATTGTTCTGCATGAGAAGTTTATTCAGGTTTGTATTCATTTTCTTCCTTGCCCTGTCCCCCGGGCTCTGGTCGCAAACGCCATCATTTACTATAAACCCCACTGGCACCATGTCGGTGTGTGCAGGTACCAATGTAGGCCTGACTGCCAATATGAGCAATGCTTTTGCCGGAACCAGCTCTTACAGTGTTGGTGATGTGCCTTTCAGTCCGTATGCGATACCTGGTGGGATATCATTGAATGTGAACGACGATACCATCATCGGGCCTTTACCTATTGGTTTTCAGTTTTGCTTCTTTGGGAACACCTATACACAGTTCTATTTAGGTTCGAATGGCTGGATTGGGTTTAGCCCGGGTCAGGCACGCTCTTTTGTTGCCATGTCTGTGCCTTATGCTTTGCCATCGCCTCCTAATCCGGGTGTTCCAAAGAACTGCATCATGGGCCCTTGGATGGATTTTAACCCCAAAGTTCCGGGCGGACCCTATATAAAATATCAGACACAAGGAACAGCCCCTTACCGCCGTCTGGTGGTTCAATGGACAAACTGCCCTTTGTATATGTGTACAGCCCTAAAGGCAACCCTTCAGATTGTCATCTTTGAAAGCACCAATATCATTGAAAACTACATTACCAATAAGCCAACTTGTAACGCATGGGCCGGAGGTACAGCCACTCAGGCATTACATAATCAGACAGGTACCATCGCTGTAGCAGTTCCGGGGAGAAACGCCGCCGTCTGGACCGCCAATAACGACGGGAAACGATACACCCCCAATGGCCCTCCGGGCTATACAATCAACTGGACAGCCAATGGATTTCCTATTGGCTCAGGTAATACTGCAAATTATACAGTTAACGCCTTTACCCGACTTATTGGGCGTGCTACCTTTCAATGTAGTAACCTCATTCTGTACGATACGCTTGATGTTTCTATCGGAGGGTCTGCCAGTGCTGCTTTTACAGTCAATGGCTCCTCAGCTGCTACTCCGCCGGCTGTTTGTGCAGGGCAGGCAGTTACGCTCAATTACACAGGAGGTTCAGTAGGTACTGCCGCCTGGACCTTAACAGGTGGAAGCCCTGCAAGTGGCACGGGTTATCCCTCTCAGACCGTCACTTATGCCTCGCCCGGTACTTATACAGCAGGCCTCACCATCACGCCTTCCAATGGAGCCTGCTCTCCGGGGAGTGCCTCTAAAACCATTACCGTGATTGCTGCTCCGGCTGCAACCATGAGCCTTCCGGCAAGCGTTTGTATCAATTCAGCCATCAATGTTAGTTATAGCGGAACCCCCGTTGCGGGTGCCACCTATACCTGGAATTTCGGCAGCGGGGCCAGTCCGGCAACTGCTACAGGCCCTGGCCCCCATTCAGTACAATGGAGTAGTTCAGGAAGCAAAACCGTAAGCCTGAGCGTTACTTCCGGCACTTGTACTGCTACCGGTACAGGTACGATTTCAGTTACAACTTCACCCACTGCTTCTTTTACAGTAAGTCCGGCAGCAGTATGCACAGGTTCAAATGCAACAATTACATTTAACGGTGTTGCTCCGGGCGGAACTTCATATTCATGGAATTTCGGAGCCGGCGCAAGTACGTCCACAGCCAGTACAGCAGGCCCTTTCAGCATCAACTGGTCAAGTGCCGGAAGCAAGACAATCAGTCTGACGGTAAGTGCCGGAGGCTGTACATCCACAAATACCCAAAATCTTACAGTAAGCAGCCCGCCATCAGCCAACTTCAATCTTCCGGCAAATGTATGCGTGGGTGCCAATGCCACTATAAACTATACGGGAGGTGCTGCTGCCCCTCCTGCTGCTACATACACCTGGAATCTTGGTGGAGGTAGCCCCGCTGCAGGTAACGTACAAGGGCCACTGAGCATTAGCTGGGCCACACCGGGCACAAAAACAGTGAGCTTAAGTGTTGCGCAGAACGGATGCACCTCAACACCGGTGTCGAAAAACATTACTGTTACTCCATTACCTACCGTGAGTATTGCCGCTACACCGTCATCGCAATGTATCAACCAACCGGTATCTATAGGTATCAGCGGACCTGCTCCTGTGCCGGGCTCCACTTATCAATGGACCTTCACGGGTGGAAGCCCTGCAAGTTCAACTTCTACCGGACCGGTAAACGTATCCTGGCCTACAGCGGGCAGTAAAACAGCCAGCCTGGTGCTTACAAGTAATGGATGTGCATCACTTCCGGCAAGTACCACAATTACTGTCACAAATCCCGCTTCTGCAACATTAAGTGTACCTGCCACTGCTTGTGTTGGTGCACCAATCAGCATTTCTGCCGCAGGTGTATTTGCCGGAGGAACTACATTCACATGGAATTTCAATGGTGGTACCATCCTGAGTGGATCCGGACAAGGGCCCTACAGCATCAGCTGGGGCAGCGCCGGAGCCAAAACAGTAGGTCTGACAACCAGTCTTGGTGCGTGCTCGTCAACTTCATCAGGAAACATTACAATTCAAGCTGCTCCTATCGTTTCAATCGGTGCACCGGCTACTGTATGTGAAGGGCAGGCAGCAGCTATTAATTTCACCGGAACAGCAGCAGCAGGCGCTACCTACAACTGGAACTTTGGCGCCGGTGCAAGTCCGGCTACAGCAAGTACCGCCGGCCCTCATTCAGTAACCTGGACTGGTTCGGGCAGTAAAACCGTGAGTCTGAGCGTAAGTGCAGGAGGATGCACCACGTCGTCAACCCAAACACTTACAGTTCAGCCTGCCATTACACCAGGCATCAGCCTCCCTGCAGGTATCTGCGTTGGCAGCAGCAATAGCGTATCCTACAGTGGCAGTATCACTGCGGGGGCATCTTATTCATGGAATTTCGGAACCGCTGCCAGTCCGGCAACGGCTACAGGCATCGGACCACACGCTGTAAGTTGGTCATCATCCGGCTCAAAAACCATTTCATTGACTGTTAGTGCAAATGGTTGCTCATACAATGCCAGTACAACAGCAGTGGTAAATGCACTTCCGGCGGTAAATATCAGTCTTCCGGCAACAGCCTGTATAGGTGCAAATACTTCCATTTCAACAGGTATGGCGGCAGGAGCCACTTACTCATGGAACTTTGGTGCTGGCGCTACTCCTGCAAGCGCCGTAGGTAACGGACCGCACAGTGTTTCATGGTTGGCGACTGGCACAAAGACAATCAGTTTAAGTGCAACACAAAACGGATGTACTGCAAATGCAAGCAGCACGATTGCTGTACAAGCATTACCAGGAGCAAGTTTCAGCCTGCCCGCAACTGCCTGTGCAGGTACTCAGGTTAACATTGCCTACACCGGTTCATCTCCTGCAAGTGCTTCATTTAACTGGAACTTCGGGGTGGGTGCTACGCCTGCAACGGCAAGTGGTATAGGCCCGCATCAGGTAAGTTTTACCGCAGGAAATAAAATTGTAAGTCTCTCGGTAACCGAAAACGGCTGCACATCAACACCATTTACACAGGGTATCTCTATTAGCCCCAGCCCAACTGCAAGTTTCAGTCTTAACTCAGCAACGTGTGTCAATTCTGCGGCAACAGCTAATTACACAGGTTCTGCCGGAGCAGGTGCAAGTTTTGCCTGGTCGTACCCCGGGGGCACATTATTAATTGGCTCAGGAAGCGGTCCACTGCAGATTTCATGGTCATCGGCAGGTGTGAAAACCGTAAGTCTTGTAGTTACTGAAAATGGCTGTAGCTCAACTGGCGGAACAGCAAATGTCACTGTGAACAGCCCGGCGGTATTTAGTATCAGCTCGCCAGGATATGCCGGTGTAGGCATGCCGGCGACCATTACCTACAGCGGCACTCAGCCTGCAGGAGCCATATATTCATGGAATTTTGATGGAGCAACGGTACTTTCCGGAAGCGGAGCCGGCCCTTATTCAGTGAGCTGGCCTGCTGCCGGAACAAAAAATATCACTTGCACAGTAACGGTAAATGGTTGTGCGCCGGGTACCGCAACGGCTGCAACGCAGGTAGTTTCGGGTGCAATAGTTAGCTTCTCTGCCCAAAGCCCTCTATGCGAAAACCAGGCCGGGTCGGTACAGTTTACAGGCCTGACATTTGGCAACCCCAGCTACCAATGGGATTTTGACGGTGGTACGATTATTTCAGGTGCTGGTCCGGGTCCTTTTCAAATTAGCTGGCCTACAGCGGGCAACAAAACAATTCGCTTGCGTGTTACCGACCTGGGTATCACCTCGGCTGATGTAACCATGCCTGTAACGGTCAATGCCATTCCCACAGCGAGCTTCTCTGTGCCGACCAATATTTGCTCCGGACGTGATCTGGCAATTAATTACTCTGGTAATGGCTCTCCTGGAGCAATTTTACAATGGAACTTCGGTTCAGGTACGGTGAATGGAAGCCCGGGGCGCAATAATCTTGTACAGTTTCCTACAGGCAATACTGCTGTAAGCCTTACGGTTAGCGAAAATGGATGCACCTCAACAAGCACCACAATGCCATTGAGTGTTAATCTTACACCAAGCAGCAACTTTACTACTATTCAGACCGTTTGCGAAGGTGAAATTGGAAACTTGGTTTATACCGGAAATGCTGGTACTGCGGCAAGTTATCAATGGTCATTCCCAGGTGGTTCTCATATTTCAGGGAGCAGTCCGGATACAGTAAAAATTCTCTGGCAACAAGCTGGTAGCCCAACCGTATCATTGAGTGTTGATTTACAGGGTTGTATTTCTGACCCTTTCAGCCTTCCGGTGCTGGTGAAAGCGAAGCCATTGGCCGACTTCAGTATTCAGTCAGGTGACTGCACCGGCGATACCGTTCAAGTTATTTTCACTGGCACAGCATCTTCGTCTGCCATTTTCAACTGGTCATATCCGGGTACTGCTTACAACGCAGGTAGTGGATTTGGCCCGCTGAGCCTGGTTTACCCGAACGCTGGTAAGCAGTACGTGTCGCTTCAGGTGAATGATGCAGGCTGTTTGTCGGATAGGGTTACAGACAGTTTAATGCAGCATCAGGCATACACCGCCACCTTCTCACTAACAGACACCATTTATGTTAGTCAAAGCGCACAGGCGACGTACACCGGCAATGCACCTTCATCTGTTGGCCTCTCGTGGCGCTATCCTGCTGGCATACTTCAAAGTGGTTCCGGGCCAGGACCTTTGCATATCAGTTGGAACCAGGCCGGAACGCAGCAAGTATTTTTACAGTTGAATAATCAGGGTTGCTTATCACCTGAAATCAGTCAGGATGTAGTTGTATTACCAATTCCTTCCTCACAGTTTTTTGTGTCAAATGATAGTATTTGCACCGGTACGATGGTATGGGCAAATTACGGAGGGCCGGTTGTTGCAGCCGCCCAGTATCAGTGGGATTTCAATGGTGCAAATGTACTTTCCGGAAGTGGTGCTGGTCCTTACCAATTGGAATGGGACAGTGCTGGTTTGAAAAATATTCGTCTGGAGGTAAGTATCAACGGGCAAAGTTCGGCCCTGTGGCAAGAAACCATACAGGTAATTGAAATGCCGCGTGCCCCATTTACACTTCCGGCAAATGTTTGTGCAGGAGAAACTATTACGCCAACATACACCGGAACTACCAGCAGTTCGAGTATGTTTAGCTGGTCGTTTGCCGATGGAAATGCTACTAACGCGCAAACTGCGCAACCTTCGTTTACATGGGCTACTCCGGGACAAAAAACGGTAACGCTCAGCGTAGCCGATGCGATGTGTATTTCAACACTTGAAAGCCAGGCTATTACTGTATTTGCAATACCTCAGGCAAGTTTTAGTGCACCTGATCATGCTTGTCTGGGCACAACAATAGATTTGAATTATACAGGCAATGCCGGTGTTGCAGCTCAATATAGCTGGAATCTTGCCGGAGCATCTGGTACTAATCCGGTTTCAAATGCACCTTTTGGCGTGCAATGGACTACTACCGGAATAAAGCAAATCAGCCTGCAGGTGCAGGAGAACGGTTGTTCTTCAGCAATTTTTACGCACAACATAGATGTAAAAACTCCACCGGTAGTTTATGCAGGAACCGACCAATTGCTGTGTTCAGGAGATACTATCACACTTGAGGCCAGCGGTGATGCCGGGCTGCAATACAAATGGTTCCCTACAGGCGGACTCAATGCCGATACCATTGCCAACCCGGAACTAAGTTTGAGGGCTGTACACAGTTATGTTGATACATTGCAATTCAGGGTTGAGGCAAATGATGGCTATTGTAGAGCATCCGACACATTGTTTGTGACATTGGCACCCATGCCGGAAGCACAGTTCAGCGTACCTGTACCACAATGTTTTGAGGGCAATTCATTTGATTTCAAAGCTGATGGTGCTTATACAGATGATGCTACTTTTAGCTGGAATTTCGGAGCGAATGCATACAGTCATACGCCTTATGAAAAAAATCAAGACAATATTCATTTCGAGCAGGAAGGCACCCATCCGGTAAGTTTAATCATCAGTCAATACGGTTGCACCAGTGAGCGCTTTACCCGCGAAATCACTGTCTTCGGGCATCCTGATGCACAGTTGAGTGTTAGTCCGACAAAAGGTTGTGTGCCTTTGCAAAGTACATTTAGCGCTGGCAATGCCAATCCCTCAAATACTTACACCTGGAATTTCGGAGATGGTCGTACAGGCACCGGACAATCAGTTTCGCATACCTATCAGGTTTCGGGCTATATGACGGTTGAGTTGCTGGTAAATGACTCGAACGGGTGCAAAACCATCGTACGTGAAGAAGGTGCTGTTGAGGTGCTTGAAAGACCAATTGCCGGATTCAGCATATATCCTGAGCTGGTTTACCTTGGTTCAGAAGTGGGATTAACGAATCTCTCGCACAACGCCAAATTCAGTTATTATATCATTGACAATGATACGATTCTGGGTGCTACAACAGCGTACTCATTTTCAAGCGAAGGAACCCATTTAATTACCCAGGTAGTGGTTAACTCAAAAGGTTGTCAGGATGAAATAAGCCATCAGGTACTTGTTGAACATGCAACAACATTATTTATACCTACTGCTTTCACCCCGAACAATGATGGCAACAATGATTTATTCAAAATTGAAGGTACTGAATTGTATCAATACAATCTGATTGTTTTTGATCGTTGGGGCACCGAAGTGTTTAGCAGCAGAGATATCAATGAAGGCTGGACGGGTTATGACCTTGGTGGCGAACCTTTACCGGAAGGGGTTTATGGCTATATGCTTGAAGCCCGGGATAAAGACAATCAGGACATTCGCGAAAGCGGCCAGGTAACCCTGATTCGCTAAGCTATAAAAGGACTTTTTTATCTTCTTTTGCCGGAAAGATTTTCAGGCTGTCACCTCAGTCTCTTCGGCAATTCCGTAATTGCGAATCACCTTATACAAGGTATCCCGCTCAACAGGAATCTTTCCTGCCTGTCTGATTAATTCAACCAGTTCGCTTGTGCTTAGTGAAGGGTTTTGCTCCTCAGAACCCGCCATAGAATAGATTTTTGTTGAATCATCTATTGTGCCATCTATATCATCCACACCAAATGAAAGGGAGAGCTGGGCAGTGTTTCGGCCAATCATTGGCCAGTAGGCTTTCAGATGGGCAAAGTTATCCATGTAGATGCGTGATACCGCATAGTTTTTCAAATCCTCAATAACAGATACTTCAGGCACATCAGACATCTGGTTGTCTTTGTTCCGGAATTTCAGTGGAATAAACGTGTTGAATCCGCCGGTTTTATCCTGAAGTTTTCGCAGGCGTTCCATGTGGTCTATGCGGTGATGGTATTTTTCTATATGGCCGTATAACATCGTTGCATTAGAAGGCATGCCTAGTTTGTGTGCAGTTTCATGCATTTGCAGCCATTCAGTGGCATTGCATTTGTCACCTGCAATGACACTGCGAAGTTCTTCGTCGAAAATTTCTGCACCCCCACCTGGCAGTGAATCCTGACCATGTTCCTTCAGAATCCGCAGGCCTTCTTCATAACTCAGTTTGGCTTTACGACACATGTACTCAAGCTCAACCGCAGTAAATGCTTTTACATGAATTTCTGGCCGTATTTCTTTGATTTTTTTTATCAGTGATGCAAAATAATGCAAACCCATTTTCGGATGTACCCCGCCTACAATATGCACCTCGGTAACAGGTATCCCGTCGTATGAACGCACCTTTTCAAGAATTTCATGTTCACTGAGTTCCCATGCTTCCTGTTTCTCTTTTAGAAGCCTTGAATAAGAACAAAACTTACAATCGTACACACAGATGTTGGTAGGTTCGATATGAAAATTCCGATTGAAAAAAGTAAACTTTCCATGCATCCGCTCACGGATGGTATTGGCCAGTGCCCCTACAAAACCCAGGTCTTTTGATTCAAACAACACTTCAGCTTCAGCAGACTGGATACGTTCTCCGGCATGAACCTTTTCAACTATCTGAAGAAGTAAAGGATCTGTAAGGGTTTTATTGTACAAGGAAATCATTTGTAAAATTTTGATTTTATTCAACAATAAGTTTGTTTAACAATGTGTCATCAACAAGATGAGGCAGGCTAAGCTGAAGTGATTGATTTTGTTGCATCGCACGCTTTGCCGCCAATAGGGCTGAAGGGTTTCTTGCCCAGGCACGTCGCGCAATACCGTTATTAACATCCCAGAACAACATTTGTTTGAGTTGCTCGCTGCATTTATCAGAGCCATCAAGCATCATGCCGAAACCACCGTTAATTGCTTCACCCCAGCCTGTACCACCTCCATTATGCAGCGAGACCCAGGTAGCCCCCCTGAAGGCATCGCCGGCGAAATTATGTACTGCCATATCGGCCGTAAACTGCGAACCATCAAAGATATTAGATGTTTCGCGCCAGGGGGCATCTGTTCCGGAAACATCGTGATGGTCGCGCCCTAAAACTACAGGGCCTTGCAGCCTTCCATCGGCAATAGCCCGGTTGAATGCATCCGCAATCTGTATCCTGGCCTGACTGTCGGCATAAAGTATCCTGGCCTGCGAACCCACCACCAAATGGTTCTCAGCGGCATTTTTTATCCAGTTCAGGTTATCAGCCAGCTGGGTTTGTATTTCCGGAGGTGCTTTTGCGTATAATTCTTCCAACACTTCTGCTGCAAGGCTATCGGTCAAGGCTAAATCTTCAGGGTTGCCTGAGCAGCAAATCCACCTGAACGGCCCAAAACCGAAATCAAAGTATAAGGGGCCCAGTATATCCTGAATATAAGAGGAGTAATGGAAGTTTCCGGGGGTACCGATATTTGCTCCTGCCCTTGATGCTTCAAGCAAAAAGGCATTGCCGTAATCAAAGAAATACATCCCTTTTTCAGTCAATGCGTTGATGGCATCTACCTGGCGACGAAGGCTCTTTGCTACGGCTACTTTAAATGCAATAGGGTCATTCTGCATCAATTGTTGTGCTTCTTGAAGGCTGTAGTCCACAGGGTAATAGCCCCCCGACAAGGGGTTGTGCAGCGAGGTTTGATCGGAGCCTAGATCGGGAACTACATTCAACCTCACAAGCGTCTCCCATAAATCAACAACATTGCCCAGGTAAGCAATGGAGAACGCCTTGCCCTGCTCACGGGCCTTAAGCGCCATATTAATGGCTTCTTCCGGGCTATCGGATACTTCATCGAGCCAACCTTGTTCTTTGCGCTTAAATGCAGCTTTGGGGTTGAGTTCGGCGATTAAGCCCACCATGCCTGCTATACGGGCCGCCTTGGGTTGCGCACCACTCATGCCACCCAGCCCCGCAGAAACAAAAAGGGGCAGCCCGGTTCGGGTTTGATGGGTTTTCCTCCTTCCCGCCTCCATCAGGGTAATGGTAGTACCATGAACAATTCCCTGTGGCCCGATGTACATCCATGAACCGGCAGTCATTTGACCGTATTGCGTTACACCGAGGGCGTTGAAATGGTTCCAGTGCTCCGGTTTTGAATAATTAGGAATCATCATACCATTGGTAATCACTGCCCTTGGTGCCTGTTCAGGAGAAGGAAACAGCCCCATAGGATGACCGGAATACATTACCAGGGTTTGCCTGTTGCTCATCTGGCTGAGGTATTGCATCGTAAGCCGGTACTGTGCCCAGTTTTGGAAAACAGCCCCGTTACCCCCGTAGGTTATCAATTCATCAGGATGCTGCGCAACTGCAGGGTCAAGGTTGTTCTGAATCATTAACATCATGGCAGCAGCTTCTGCCGTTTTTGCCGGATACTCGTTGATGGGCCTGGCCTTCATTGCGTATGAAGGGCGGTAGCGGAGCATATAGATGCGGCCAAAACGATTCAACTCATCTAAAAATTCAGGCGCCAACAGCGCATGTTGTTCCTCAGGGAAATAGCGCAGGGCATTACGCAATGCCAGTTTACGTTCTTCTGCGTTCAGAGAAATTTGTCGTACAGGTGCATGACTTACCCCTTCCTCTAATGGGCGGTATTCTGGAATTTCAGTGGGGATGCCCTGAATGATTTCGTCACAAAAAAGTTCTTTTTCAGTTTTCACTCCTCTTCTTTTTGATTAATCCACTGCGTTTATCAAAGCCGTACGGACAGTGCCTGCACCCGCTCTGACAGCAATAGCCACGTTTTAGATGGTATTTTTCGGTAAATACAACATAGCCTTCCTCACTAAGGTAATACTCATCTTTTTCAAGATTTTGCAATCGGGGTGGCAGCTCTGATGACATGATGCAAATTTCTGAAATTACGCCGTATTCCCATCAGGCGATTACATATTACTTTGAGCCTCTTTTATCAGGATTTGTGTCACATTCAGTCTAGAATTAAACAGGAGAAGATACTATTTTTACACCATCTATCCTTATGGTCGAACCCATATCACTATCGAATATAACTTATGCTTGAGTTACTTCAAGATTTTCGGCCGGAAGATGAACTTATACAAACGAGTTGGACAAAACAGGCGGGAATAGGCCTTTACATAAGGCGTTTCGATCGCTTTCACCCCTTTGTTTCAGGTAATAAACCGTATAAATTAAGCGGTTGGCTTAAGTTGCATCAAAAAGGGCAGGCTATTGTATCATTTGGCGGCGTCTGGTCAAACCATCTGCTTGCCCTGGCAGTAATGGGTAAGCATGCAGGCATTGCAACCATTGGAATAGTCAGGGGTGAACGCGTTTCTAATCCGGTGATAGATATCATCACAGAAGCAGGTATGCAACTACATTTTGTAAATAGGGCTGCCTATAGACTCAAAGAAAAAAGTAGGGAGATTGCTTCAATCATACAGCAATCTGGTGAAACATTGCTTGTGCCTGAGGGTGGAGCCGGATTACCGGGAGTTCAGGGCGCTGCATTAATGGTAGGTCATCAGGAGCCTTACGATTGGGTAATTCTGCCCGGGGGTACCGGAACCTGTACCGCCGGTGTGGCACAAAAGCTTTCAGGTTCACGTGCAACAAAAATTCTGGCTTTCCAGGCACTCAAAGGAGAAAATATTTTGCAACATGAAGTATTTCAACGCAGCGGAATTGACCTGAGGCAGTTTCCACTACTTGTGATCAATGAAGATTTTCACTTCGGAGGATTTGCCCGGTTTCCTGAAATTTTACAACAGTTTGAAAAGCAATGGGCGCATGAAACCAGTGTTTTCCTTGATCGTGTGTATGGATTAAAAGCAATGGCAGGTATTAAAACAAAAGCCTTGAACGGGTTTTTCAAACCCGGTTCAAGGCTTTTATATCTACATACAGGTGGATTTACCGGTATTAAATCTTAACCAAACGCTTGGTTGTTGTTTGGTTATTATATATCAAATGAAATAGGAAAACTCCTTTGTTAAGTTCCGAAAGGTCTATCCTGAACATACCCTCCGAAACCTTTATAGGCGCAATAACCATCCTGCCTGTCAGATCAGTCAGCATCCATACGCCCGTAGTACCCAATGGGAGTTCTGTTGCAACAATCGTATAATCATGCGAAGGGTTGGGCATTAAACGAAGGTTGTTTTCATCACCTGCTATTTTGTCAAGGGCTGTTGAATTGATGATTTTACAGCTTGAGTCACTGCCACAATCATTGGTAACCATCAAACACACTTTGTAATTTCCCATTGCCTGATAGGTATGCACCGGGTTGGGCTGAGTAGAAATGCCACCATCCCCAAAATCCCAGGCAAAAGAGTTGGGGTTACCGCTTGACTGATCAGTAAAACTAACAGCCCCCTGATCAAACGAAATACCGAAGTCGGCTTCCGGCAGTGGGTTTGAGCCTACTTCAAATACCTGGCTTTTTTGACAATCAGAATTATCTTTGATGACAACCGTATAGGACCCACCTGCAAGACCGGTTGCATTCTGATTAGTTGTGCCGTTCGACCAGTTGAATGTATAAGGTGCCTGCCCTCCGGTTGGGTTGATATTAACTGCTCCATTTAGCTGACCCTCACAGGTTTCATTAAATATCACTTCATTTGCTACAATAGGGCTTGGTTCGGTAAGTGTGGCAAACGACTCAAGTACACAGCCATTTGCATCTTTCAGTCTAAACGTATAGTTGCCTGCCGTAAGGCCTGCAAACCTTCCTGTGTCCTGGTAAGTAATTCCATCCTTGGAGAATGAAAATGGTTCTTGTCCGCCCGAAACAGCAAGAATTACTTCACCATTATTGAGACTATTACAGGTTGGGTTAGTTACTGAACGAGAAATTGCCACCCTGTTTGACCCCGATAAAGCTACAATAGCCCTTTGAGTATTTCCCTTGATGGTGGCAAAAACTCCTCCGACGTACACCGTTTCGTTGCCACAATCATTGGTAGCATATAAAGCAAAAACATTATCATCAATAGCAGCATTCCAGGGTAAAACCTGGCCTGCCCCAATGGTGTCAACTGCTGCAAGCTTTGACCTACCTTGCCCTCCAATAGTACTAAAATCTCCGCCGACATATAATGTTGACCCTGAAAGAATCATAGCACGGACGTCATTGTTAACAGAAACACCCCAGCTTTTCGGCGTCACGGTACTTGAATTGGTATCTATTGCAGCCAAACGTGATTTAGAAGCACCGGCGAAGTTAGTGAAATCGCCTCCGGCATAAATTACAGAGCCCGCCAGTACAAGCGCATTGACAGTGTTGTTGGCGTTGGGGTTCCAGTTGGTAACTCCACCTGAATTTACATTGATTGAAGCTATTCTGTTTCGAGATGCCGACCCAACGGTTGAAAAATTACCTGCAATAAAAAGGTTTGGGCCATTTAAAATCATGCGAAAGACCGTATTGTTAACATTTGGATTAAATGAAGTGGCCAAACCGGTGCTTAGATCTATCGCTCCCAGCCGACTGCGTGACTGCCCTCCGATGCTACTAAAGGCTCCACCCACATAAATTGTTTGGCCATTCACCAGCAAGCTATACACTGTATTGCTTGGGTTAGGGAGCCAGCTTGCATTAGGCATACCGCTTGTTTTATCAATAGCTACCAAACGTGAAAACGAAGTTCCGGCAACAGTGCTGAAAGAACCTCCGGCAATTACCGCTGAATCAGTCATGGCTAATGCGTTTACCGCATTGTTTACATTTGGATTCCAGGCGGTCGGTTCTCCGGTTGTAAGGTCAATGGCAGCCAATCTGTTTCTGGTAATTTCATTGGCTGTAGAGAAACCGCCTCCAAGTATCACTTTCCCGCCACTGAGGGTTAAGGTCATCACTGTTGAGTTAATCCCTGGATCCCATGGAACACATTGGCCTAAGTTATTTATTCTCGCAGCATATCGTTGCGCTTGTCCACCTATGTTTGAAAACGCTCCTCCCACAAGAACAGAAACACCGTCAATAGCAATTGCGTTCACAGCACCATCCGGGTTAGGTGCCCAGGTAGTTGCGCTTGAGCTGGAAGAATCTATGGCAGCAAGCCTGCCAACTCCAAATCCGCCGATGCTCGAGAAGGAGCCTCCGATATAAATCAAAGAACCTGAGGCAGCTAATGACTGAACTGCACCGCTCGCATCAGGATTCCAGGCCAGAACCGTTCCTGTAAGCGTATCTACTGCAGCAATGCGATTACGCGTTTCCCCGCCGATGGTTGAGAAGGTGCCGCCAATAAATATCCGGTCACCGTGAACCAGCATTACATTCACAGCGCCACCAGCAACGGCGGGATTCCAATCAGTATTAATACCAATATTCAGGTCAAGACAGGCGGCTCTTTGGCGGGGTTGGGCGTTCACTGTCGTAAAGGCTCCACCCATGTATAGCTTTGTGCCTGAAATCACCAAGGTATTTATCGCTCCATTTACTGATGCGCTCCAGGTGGTAAGTAAGCCGGAGACAATATCAAATTCAGCAATATTCGACCTGCTTTGACCAGCAATTGAAGAAAACTGCCCTGCAACATACAGTTTGCCATTTCTTACCACCATCGTATTAATCGCTCCGTTCGGCGCTGGTTTGAAGGATGTGTTCAATTTCCCATTTGCCAGGATGTGTATGATGTTTGTATAAGCCAATCCATTCACAGTGGTGAACCCCCCGGCAACAAACCAACCTCCGCTTCCATCTGATACTACTTTATTAACAACACCAGGGGTGATTACAGGAGTACTGGTGTTCTTTTTTGCATCTGACTGGTCAAAGATTGCAAAGGCTCCTGTTTTTACTGCAAGTTTTGTAAAAGTACCTCCAATATAAAGGATATTATTATCCTTTACTATATCATTTACCTGTCCGGAGGATGAAACCATCCAGAGAGTTGTATCAATGGTTTGTGCTTTAAGAAAACTGGTAAAAAAAAGACTTAGGATGAGTAGTTTTTTCATTGTGTCGCATGAGATTTAAATGCAATACTAACAAAAATTTCGTAATTTACTCCTTTCGAATTGAATCGTTCTAATTTAAACAGCTCAATTAAAGGATGCTTACTCAGTTGCTTTTCGGTTAAAAAGCAAATATCCTACAGTAAAAATAAAGGAGAATGGGTTTTTCTCATCCTGGTAATAGTTTGCACAAAATGAAATCGGTGCAAGGGGCGAATTATACACCAGAGCAGCTGAACCGGTGATGAATCTTTTTTCAAAAGGTTGTCCGAGATAGGCTTGTTTTTCAGGATTTTCAAGTATCTGTTTGTAGGGCTGGAACACATAACCTTCAAGCCGTATATCGAATCTACTTGTTAGCGGGAAAATCAATTTCATGCCTCCTGCTATGTACTGGTGAGCACGGAAATTTGGTAGAAACAAGGTGCGGCTTTCAAGAAAAGGAGAAAAAACAGCTGCCTGGAGTTGTGAAGCCGTATAGTTGTTAAACAGTGGCTGGTTGCTTAATACTGCTTCACCATAAAGGCCAATCCGAACCCATCCTGAACGGGTTAAAAATTTATCAGCCCGCATTTTAATACGATAAAATTCGTGGTGTGTTCGGAAGTACGAATTTGTGGTTCCGGTACTTCCGGGAATATTCTCTTCCACGCCGTTGAAATAACGTGCTGTAACAAGAAAACTTCCACCACTGTTTGCGAATTGTTTGCGGTTCAGGTGATCTCCTTCAATGTTTACGAACACAGCATTATGACTGAATTTGGTTCTATCTGCTGTATCAACGGATAAGAATTCTTGTGTTTGGTAATAATCATCAACCAGACGTGCGTAAGTATAGCCTGTTTTGATTTTAGCCTTATTCCCTACAGGAATAGCAACTGCCCCATTCCAGGCTTCTTCATACTGAATGAGATAAGAAGGCCGGGTGTCTTCAAAAAAGGTACTTGCACTATTGAAAAAATCAAAGTTATTAAGGGTAAAATCTGCTTCAACCAAAAAAGGCAGGCGGAACGGGAAATCGAGTACCGTTTTTACCTGGGCTGAGCTGTAAAACTTACCGAAATAGGCATTCCCTTCTGCCGAAAGGCCCATAAAGCCCAGGTGTTTATATTTCAGGGCTATAAACCCCATATTTACCGGACGCGAAGAAAAGACTCCCCCAAACTGAACGGTATAGTCTTTATCAGGCTTCATTTGTAACTTCAACTGATAGTTCTGGTTCGGAAGGTAGGTGGCCGTAGGATAAATTTTGCTGATTTTATCATCTAATGCCAGCCGGTAATAGTAAGGACGAAGCTCATCGAGTGTCATCGGGAAGCCTGGTATTCGCATAATTCCAGCCACATATCGTGCCGGATTTTTTTCAAGACCTTGTATTTCAAGCGAAGTGATCGTTATTGGTTTTGCTTTCTCAACAAAGTTTTTCCTGCGCCGGGCGATTTGCATTGAATCAGCTACACGTGGGATTAAATGTCTAATTTCTTCTATCCGTCTCAGTGTACTTACATAACCTGAGTCAACCATGCTCCTTGATTGACCAAAGTCAAGAATTGACACCTTAGGAATGCGGGGCTTGATAATGATCATGGCACCTTCCTCACAAACCGGCGTGTAGCTTGTACGTTCCATGACCATGTTTTTTATTTGCGAGTATAAATCATCCTCTACCGGCGGCGTCATTTCAGAAACAACGGTACTACCTATGATTACATCAGGCAAGAAATCAGCATACATAACGTCGGCAGGGAAATTATTATACAGCCCGCCGTCGAAAAGAAGTTTGTTGTCATAGCTTACAGGTTTTAGATAAAACGGATAGGCGCTGCTGGCACGCAAGGCTACTCCTAAATCACCTTTGCTGAATATTACCTCTTTCTTGTTGTGAATATCGGCGGCCACACAACGAAAAGGGACAAATAAACTATCGAAATTGTACCCTGAGGCAGCACTTGCTCTTGCAGTATATTGCATCATGCCAAAATCCATGTTTATGGGGCTAATCATATTGGCCGGCGGGCGGTAGTGCAAGGTGGAATCGGTATAAAACTTCAGCCCAATCCAGCTTGCATTTGATTCGGGCTGCCGGAAAAAATAATAATACCGGTTGTTAATTTTCCCGGAAACCATTTTAGCAAAATCATCAGAAAGAATCAGACTTTCAATCTGTGATGGCGTATAACCCATTGCGTACATTCCGCCCACTAAAGCCCCCATGGAGGTACCTGCAATATAATCAATAGGGATGTTATTGGCTTCAAGTGCCTTTAAAACGCCCACATGGGCAACCCCCGCAGCCCCACCTCCGCTAAGAACTACACCTACTTTTTGCGCTTGACCCAATGGGCTTAAAAGCGTAAAAAACAGCATAAATAATATGGATGTTTTGCAGAACATACGAAGGGTCAAGATAGCAAAAACGCCCTGTTTAGGAGGGCGTTTTTTATTACTTACTGCTGATTTTTTAATACACGGATGAGTGGACCTCGTGCAGGTCGGACTTCTCCCTTCCGAATCTCTTCTTGATTTTTAGGTAAATTAAATACATCACCGGAACAACCAAAAGCGTTAAAAAGGATGCTACAACGAGTCCATATATCATTGTCCAGGCAAGAGGCCCCCAAAAAACAACATTATCACCGCCTAAGTAAAAGTGAGGCTCGAAACTACCAAAAAGTGATGCGAAGTCAAGGTTCACCCCAAGCGCAAGTGGAATCAATCCTAGAATTGCTGCCGATGCCGTCAGGATAACCGGAGTCATACGCGTAGCCCCCCCCTCGATAATTGCCTCCTCGGATGAAAGTCCGCGGGAACGTAATTCATCAATAAACTCTATTAAAAGAATTCCATTTCGAATCACAATTCCGGCAAGTGCAAAAATACCCACCCCGGTCATTACAATTGACATGGTACGTCCGGTAATGGCATGACCCAGAAACACTCCGATAAGAGAGAATAAAACCGTTGAAAAAATTAAGAAGGGCTTGGCAAGAGAATTAAACTGAGTTACAAGTATCAAGAACATCAGTGCCAGCGCACCCAGGAATGCTAAGCCCAGAAAGTCAGCGGTTTCTTTTTGATCTTCTTGCTCTCCTGTCATTTTAATTGTATAACCCTCAGGAATTTCAATTCCATCAATCACCTGATTGATTTGCTGTACAATAGCATTCGGGGTGAATCCTGTGAGAACATTTGATGAAAGGGTTAATACACGACGTTGGTTTTTGCGATTTATAGAGCTAAATGCTTCGTCATACTTTACTGAAGCAACAGATGAAATAGGTACTGATTTAAACTGACCTGTTGCCATGTCCATGAACGATACCTGCATATTCATTAAATCATCTACTTTCATGCGGTATTCAGGGGAAAGCCTTAAGTTAATTTCTGCATCATCATCGGCATCTCTGAACTTTGAAATTTCCTTTCCATACAAGGCGGTTCTGATTTCAAGTGCGATTTGTGCTTTACTCATACCTAAAGCAGAGGCACGGTCGGCATCAATGGTTATGATTATCTCAGGTTTATTGCGTTTAAGATCAGATTGTAAATCTTCGATACCCTCAATTTTACTTTGGGTAATCCCTTTGCGTAGTTCTTTTTCAAGCCTTTGCAACTGATCGAAATCATCACCTGATATTTCTATGTTAACAGGCTTCCCTGTTGGGGGCCCATTTTGCTCCTTGTCAACTGTAATTCTTGCGCCGGGTACCAGGTTTTTCATGCTCTTACGAATATCTTCAAGACATTCGGCAGAGGAAAAATCTTTCCGTTCACCAAACTCCACAAAAGCCACAGAAACTTTGCCTTTATAAGGTGTTGCCGTACGATCAGGGCTTCTTGGGTCACCGGCACCTATTGCAACGTTCGAGATTACCGAAGTTACATTGGGATTGTTTCGCCCTATTACTTCATACACTTTGTTCTCAACTACCTTTGTCACTGAATCAGTAACCACAGCATCGGTACCGATAGGCATTTCAATGTACACATAAGCAAAGTTAGGCTGCCCATCGGGGAAAAACACCGGAGGTTTTCCAACTGAAGCAAAAATCAATACTGAAACAATCAACCCTACAAACACAATTGTTAAGGTCCATACGGGTCGTGCTCCTTTTAACAGGGCTGTAACGGTGCGTTTGTATAAGCTAATTACCGCTGGCCACCATTTATGCTGGAATGTCTCGGTCGCTGGCCTGAGGAGATAATGATTCACCGGTGTGAGAACCAGCAGCAACAAAGCCAGGTTACCAAATGCATGGAATCCGGCTAAGTGAGCAAGCAAACCTGTAATTCCAAAAATAAGTAGCGGCTTTTTCATCGAAGATGCAGGAACCACCTTTCCCGGCTCTTCTTTTTTCATGAAACTTACAGCAAAAACAGTATTCATAATAAATGCCACCGCCAATGATGCAAAAAGTGTCAATATGAGTGTAATGGGAAGGTATTTCATAAAGTCACCTACGATTCCCGGCCAAAAAAGCAGTGGAAAAAACGGAGCAATAGTGGTTAACGTGCCAGCTAATACCGGAATAAAAACTTCGCCGGCAGCGGCTTTTGCTGAGGTGATAATATCAAAGTTGTATTTGTGATAAATACGGTGTGTGTTTTCAATAACCACAATGGCATCGTCAACAATTATCCCTAATGCCAGCAGGAAAGAAAAAAGCACAATCATATTCATCGTAAAGCCCATAGAAGGCATAAACAACATCGCAAGCAGCACCGATAAAGGAACAGAAAGCCCAACAAAAAATGCGCTTTGCAAACCCATGAAAAACATCAGAATCAACACCACCAGAATAAATCCAATAATCACTGTATTTATCAGGTCATTCAATGTTGTCTTCGTTTCAAGTGAGGTATCAGCTGTGACGTTTACTTTTAGCCCTGATGGGAAGCGGGTATTCTGATACTCATTAATGATTTCTTTGATTTGGTCAGCTGCATTAATCAGGTTTTCTCCTGAACGTTTAATAACATTCATGGTGATTACCGGTTTGCCGTCAAGCCTTGCAAAATCCTGTTTTTCTTTAAAGCCATCAATTACCTCAGTGAAGTCTTTCAGGTAAGCAAGGTTCCCTCTTGATGAACGTATCAACACATTTCCTATCTGTTCTACTTTTCCAAATTCACCGCGTACACGCATGGTTCGGCGTAGTTCACCTACCCTGATTTCTCCACCTGAAATATTTACATTCTCGCTGGCTACGCTTCGTTCAATATCGTTAAATGTTATTCCTAGCGCCTGCATTCGGTACAAGTCAACATTGATTTGAACCTCCCTTTCAAGCCCCCCAATAAGGTCAACACGGGTAATTTCAGGAAGAGTTTCAATTTTATCCTGAAGCTCTTCTGCATACTTTTTCAACTGGTCAAGAGGATAATCTCCGGCAACATTCACGTTCATTATTGGGAATTCAGAAAAACTCACCTCTTGAACATTCGGGTCTTTATCAAGGTCGGAAGGTAGTTCAGTCTTCGCCTTATCCACAGCATTCGACACCTTTTGCTTGGCCACATCTACATCAATACCCGTATTAAATTCCACAAGAATTACAGATACATCCTGAATAGAATTGCTCGTAAGCTTTTTAATTCCGGATATCCCTTTGATTTCCTTTTCAAGTGGTTTGGTAATCAGGTTCTCAATATCCTCAGGACTAGCCCCTGGATAGATAGTTGGTACATATATTGTTGGTATTACAATATCAGGGAAATTTTCTTTTGGTATTTTCTGAAAAATAATAATCCCTGCAAGGGTAATTAATACCGTGATGATATATACTGAAGTACGGTTATTAATTGCCCAATTGGTGGGTTTGAAAAATTTAAAATGTTCTTGTTCCATAATACTTTTTTCTTGGTGAAATCCAATTACATTGTAGCGATATTCTGACCATCAACCAGATCTTTAAAACCGGTTAATATGATACGGTCTCCGGCTTGCAGACCTTCAGTTATCACGATTCTGTCACCATAAGAAATACCGGAGGTTACTATCTTCTTTTTTGCTTTCATTTTCGGATTATTTCCATCAGCAATTAAGATATAGCTACGACCTTCCTGGTCTTTTTGTACCAAATTCGACAATACATGAATTACTTCCGGAAGTTTTTCGTCATTAATCGAAACACTTGCAAGCATATTGGGCCTTATGTTTGGGTTTTCGCCTGCATTGATGCGCACCTCCACAGCAAAAGTTCTTGACATAGCGTTTACAGCCTTAGATATAAAACTAACTGCTCCACTAATGGTGTCACCCAAATCTTTAAAATATATCTGAACCGGAGCCCCCATTTTTACATTACTCACATACGAATCAGGTACTTTTAAAGCTACTTTCATCCGGCTTGTATTCACTACATGAAATGCGCCATAGATACTCGGATTGGCAAATTCACCAGGCTTCACATTTACTTCATCAATTACTCCGTTAATTGGTGACTTGATTCGCGTCATATCCAATTGTGTTTGTGCAGCTGCAAGGCTTTTCTGAAGAGATTCATATTGTGTTTTTGCCTGAAGAAATTGCATTTCACTCCCGATTTTCTGCTTCCACAGTCTTTCTTGTTTTTCATAAGCCGTTTTGGCTAAATCAAGATTTGTTTGCAGTTGAGCAATATTCTCACGCAAGGCACGGCTGTCGGTTTCTGCCAGTACTTGTCCGGTACTTACGTGATCGCCTTCTGAAACATGTACCTTTGTTACAATACCCGGAATGGCAGGCTGCACAACAATATTGTCCTCGGCTTCTACCGAACCCTGTAAGTCAATATAATGCTTAAACTCCCCGGGCTCAACCGGCTGCAGTGTTACCAGTTTGGGTTCGGCTTCAATACCCGATGTGTCAAGCTGTGCTATTTCTTTTTCAAGTCCGGTAATAAGAACTTTTAGTCTATCAACTTCTGCCTTATACTCTGCCAATTGTGCCTTTTTCGTTTGCAATGGAGATTCCTGGCCGCAAGCTGCAAGCATCAAAACTGCAAAAAATATTATTATTCGTTTCATAGGTCGGATATACATGAAGGTTTTTGTTTAGAATTTATTGAGTTGTTTGTCGAGCAACACACGTGCATTGAGCAATTGTGCCGCGCTGTTGATATAGTTACTTTGTGCACTAAGCAAATCGTTTTCAGACTGCATCAGCTCAAGGCTTGAGCCTACGCCTTCACGATATTTTGTATTAGCCTTTTCCTTAATTTTTTTGGCTAAATCAACACTTTCGCTATTGTTCTTAAAACTGTTCAATGCAGCTTTGTATTCAGTAAGTGCCTGTGCCGACTGAAGAGAATAGCCTTGAAGGGCCTGGGTCTGGGTGGTTTTAAATTTCTTCAATTCAAGATTGGCTTGTTGTATCCTGGCTCTCTGGCTAAGACCCTGGAACAGGGGGACGCTTAAATTTAGTCCGAAGATATTTCCTCCGCTTACCCTGAAATTAGGGTCTGTTAACTTATCAAACTGGTTTCCTACACGGTTCTCTTTCCAGGTGTAAAAGGTGCTTAAGGTAGGCAGATAGTTGGCCATCAAACGCTTGCGGTTCAACTCCTGTAACTTCAATCCTGACGAGAGAATTTGATAATCAGCACTTGCATTAAAATCAAACTTTAATTCCTGGTTATTTTCTACTGCCGCACCTGCAAGAACTGCATCAAAAGAATCACTAAGGGTCATCGGTTTATCTACTTCATATCCCATTTGAAACTTCAAATACTTTTCTGCCAGCACCGTTTGCTGTTCAAGGGTCTGAAGGGTTGTCGAAAGATTGGTTTTCAATAAACGCAGACGGTCAATGTCCATTTCTTCGATAAAACCTTCCTTATAGATAGCTTCCGTTTCACTAAGTGTTTTATCAAGGGTTTGTACACTTTCGGTCAAAATCCGCTGGTTTTCCTTTAAGATTAAAATAGTATAATAGGCTTTGGTAACACTTTCCTTGACTTCTACTTCTGATTTTCTCAATGAATTTTTGGTGTGGTCAACGTAAGAGCGTGAAGCCTGCAGGCCTACCAGATACTCCCCGTTAAATAATAACCACGACGCGGTGTAACCATAAGAAAGATTGTACTTAATCCCGAAGGGAAGCCGCAAATAAGTGTCTTTCGGAGCCGAAGGATAGAAAGCATCCGCCTGAATAAGACTTACCGGCACCTGCAAGAAGTTCTGAAACGAAGCTTCAGCATTTAACTGCGGTATTCCGGCACCTCTTACCTCCGCCACCTTCTTTCGTGCAATTTCAATGTCGGTATTTGCATTTGTTACAGTATAGGCGTTTTTTACAGCAAAATCAATCGCCTGGGCAAGCGTGAACGACTGTCCGGTATCCTGCCCCCAAACAAGTGTTTGCAGCAAAAGGGTAAAACATAGAATTATGCTTTTTTTCATATTTAGTTGGATGATTGCATTTGAATAAGTTTGTCTTCGAGGTATTGCAAGCCTGCTACGTTGCACACTCCCCGTAAATGATATTTAAGGGTTTCTAAGAAAAATTCCTGGGGGTTGACTATGTCTGATGACAAGCGGCTGTGATCTACCAACAGGTCAATCTTTTCACAGTATAAGCGGGCAATTAGGCCAGGATTTATATCTTCGCGATACATGCCCTCTTTTATACCCCGCTCGACGTTTGCCTGAATGGTGTCAATGATGAACCCCAGCCGGTGTGCTTCAAATACCTGCCAGGCTTCGGGATAATACTTCTGCATCTCAAATAGGGTAGAAGGATGTATCTCTTGAAAACGTTCTGAAATAAAGCGACTAATGGCAAACAGTTCATCAATGACATTCAAATGCTGGTTCATCAGCTCCTTAACCCTTTCTTCATCCTGTTCAATCTCCCGGCTTACTGTTTTAAGCACCAAATCGTTCTTGTCAGTAACAAACTGGTACAGGGTTTTCTTTGAAATACCCATCTCGCGACTCACATCGTCCATGGTTACATTGCGTAAACCACAACGCAGAAAAATCTTGCGCACCCGCAGCAGCAATTGTTCAGTTTTCGCTTTCACGGCGACAAAGGTAAAAAGAATGTTGATACATGGAAACATTTATTTTGTTTTTCGTTTCCACTGTTTATGTTGTTTTCAGTAGTAAAAGTTAAGACCCTTTCAAAAAATAGGTACCTGCGAAACAAATTTCATTCTCCTTTGTTTTGGTGTATCACGTTGAAGAAGCAAATTTTTGAAGATCTCTTCTTCCGGAAAACTTGACCCAAAGCCCATGAATATTAAGGTAGATATATGGACCGATGTAATGTGTCCGTTCTGCTATATAGGCAAGAGAAATTTCGAAATCGCTTTAAAGCAGTCGGGGCTCGCCGAACAGCTTGACATTCACTATAAGAGTTTTCAGTTAAACCCCTCTTTCAAAAGTGAAAGCCCTGTGAAGGTTTACGATTATCTTGCCCAAACCAAAGGTTGGACAATTGAATACTCAAGGCAGGTGCATGAACATGTGAGTACGATGGCTGCATCAGTTGGTCTTACTTTTAACTTTGACCTTGCAGTAGTTGCCAATTCATTCGATGCACATCGTTTATTGCAGTATGCCAAAACAGTGCAAAAAGCCGATGTACTCAATGAGGCATTGTTTGATGCCCACTTCTGCCAGGGTATTAACACCGGAGATCACCAAGAATTATTACGGTTGGCGCTGAGGTCTGGCTTAGACGCTGAGGCTACGGGAAGAGTGCTTGCAGACAACGAATTCGCTGCTGCTGTTGAAGAAGATATGTACGAAGCCAGGCTTTTAGGTATTTCCGGAGTGCCGTTCTTCTTGTTTAATTGTAAATATGCCGTTTCAGGTGCGCAAGCCCCGGAAGTATTTTTAAACGCACTTCAAAAATGCATAGATGCTCAAGCTTCAATGCCCGAAGCTATCCAAGGCGGCGATAATCATTTTTAATTCACAAGGAACACCGAACGCCGACACGCCCCCAGTGATGCCAACGTTGGTAGGTGGTGTTTATGATCTCCGGACTTCGTGTCTGCATGCTTAGAATTACGTCAAACCGTTTTACAGGTAGCAGTGTCTGATCGCGTATATGCAGCTTGCTTAAGACGATACCGTATTCAATATCGAGAAGAAGCGGATTGTAGTTTTCATCCGGAAGCACATACGTATCCTTTTTACCGGGCTGCCCTAAAAGCATTGAATTGTGTGGGGTAATTCGGGGTTCAGCTGAGATGAACAGATATGCTTCAAAGAAGCTTTTATTGTTGCTTGGGGTGTGTTTTGAAGGGTTAGATGGTTCGGGCCTGCCTTCTGCTTTACGAAGCAGTCGGTTGCCATTTGACAGAATAGCGCTGAGGTCATTGCTCATTAGGCTGTTGAGACTGATTTTACCTGCTTTTATTTGCACCGGCAGACCAATGCCTGTGTACCATCCCGCCTGAATATGCCCGCCTGCACTAAGGTCGAACCAGCGCCAGGTACTACCTGAATCGTTTGGGAATTGCCATAAGGAGCGCATGCTTCGAAGACTAAAAAGAAACGCAGGCGCCCCACCCCTTGAAATCTGGTGTTCCCAGGAAATATCAGTGGGGCGGCCTTTGATGAGCGAACGATGGGCAAACGACTGAAATACATTGGCCGTATTGCTGCCTAACCAGCCAAAATGCAGACCGGTCTGTGTATACCAACCTGTATGTATATTTATTGTGTTACGCACTGTTGAGAGCCATACCAGATTAGCAAATGGGCGGTCGCCAATTACCGGACCAGGGGCGTCAATCACACGCGGGGTAAAGGCGGTAATGCCAAAAGACAGCACTGATGGGAGTACCAAGTGGTTGTTTGTTTTACTCAGTTTGTTTTGTAGCCGACTGAGCAATTCAAGTGGGATGAAAAGCAGATTGTTACGTAGTTGGGGCGACTCGAAGGAAAAGGCTGTGCCCTGGGTGTAATTCCTGTCTTGATTGATGCCGGGTAAAAAGTCAAGTAAAAAATCCTGCTCGAAGTCTATCCAAAATGCTGGTCGAACATGTTGGTCTAAAGAATCCTGCATTGATGAAATAGTGTTTGCATCCTGGCCACAAACAGGGCAAAAAAGCCAAAAGAAAAGCAATGCAAGCATGAGTACACGCATACCAAGGCCATTATTTGCTTAAAAGTAGTGATTTTTCTATTCTGCGTTGAAGTTTATTTTGAGTTCACCTCAAGCAATAACTCGTCGAACAATGCAGCAAGTTTTTTTGTCAAGGCCTTTCGTGAAAACTGTTCAATACCAGATGAAGACACCTCTAATGTGCCTTCCTGAAATTGGTTGAACCAGGTAAGCAGATGCTGTTCTATTGTTTGAACATCATCAAAGCCTGCCACCTGACCGGCACCTGTGTTTTTTATTATTGCTGCAGCCTGACTATCCTGGGGCCCAATCATAAGTATTGGCTTGCGGGCGGCCAGGTATTCAAACAGCTTGCCGGTAAGGGTCGCTTTAGGTGAAAAGAATCCTTTTTCTGCTGTACCGTAATTGTTGATTGCCAGCAATAGAACGGAGGCTGATTTCTGCTCTGCAATTATTTGGTCATGCGGTAGGTAATCAATTTGTTCAGTTTTTTCTTCTAAACCTGCCTGTCGGATACTTTCTATCACTGAAAAATCATTCTTCCCTATCAGACGTATTTTTACCCTTGATTTAAAATCAGGATTTGTCTCACAAAGAGATGCAACAGCCGCCCATAATAAAGGATGATTACGTCTTGCATTCATACTTCCTGTATGAACAATTGAGAAGCTGCCGTCGTTTTTAATTAATTCATCCGGAACAATGAAGTCATCAGTATCAAAGCCATTGGTAATTACCTGTACAGCCGGTCTTCCGGGAATACTAAATTCTTCACGCATCAGGTCACTGACAACGCTTACCCTGTTTGCATGGAGCAATACCTGTTTCTCAAGGAATGCATTGCGTTTTCTCGCATAGCCTGTCATGGGCAGGTCGCCTGCAAAATCAATATTGGTCCATGGGTCACGAAAATCGGCAAGCCAGGGGAGGTTCATTTTCTTTTTAAGCTTCAGCGCTATGACGTGCATGCTGTGAGGTGGGCCAGTGCTTACGATTAAATCAACTTTGTTTTCTTTGAGCCATTTACGCAAGAATTTAACCGACGGATTTATCCAAAAGCAGCGTGCATCCGGAATAAAAACATTTGCACGCAGCCATAGAGAGATAAAACGACTCCATTTTTTGCCGCCTGATTTCTCCTGCAGAAATCCCGAAACGACACGCTCTTTGGTGTTTTGCCCGGTAAATTTTTTGTAAAGCTTATAGGGCTCCCAGACGGCAGTTTTAAGCACTTGTAAACCGGGCGGAATGTCTTTTGCCAGACTCGTGTCTAAAACCGGATATTCAGCCTGATCAGCAGTATAAATGATTGGCTGATAACCATGTTCATGCAGGTATTTTGTAAATTTCAGCCAGCGCTGCACCCCTGCACCTCCTGAGGGTGGCCAATAATAAGTGAGTATCAATACCTTTTTCTGGTCGGCTGGTTGTTTGGTTTCCAAATTGCTGAATGATTTAGGCATTCAGGCAAAAATAAGCAGATTCCTGCGAGTTATTATCCGACAGGGCGTTGAAAATAGACAAACACAGTTAACATTACCTGATAACTGATATCCGGCCTACATATTGCTTGCGTTCAAGCATGGGTGTGGTAAGAATAATCTTGTACACGTATGTGTCAATGGGAATCCGGTCTAAGACATCCCGTTTGCCTTGACCCCATTTGTCGGCAAAAGATTTGGTCTGGAAAATAATTTCCCCCCAGCGGTTGAAAATGAGCATTTCGTAGGTCACAAAGCCTTCACCGATACCCGAGAAATAATCATTGATTCCGTCGCCGTCAGGGGTAAAAGCATTGGGTACATAAAAATTAAACGGGGGATAGGCTTTGATAGGGTTTCGCACCGTATCACTGCAAAGGTTATTATCAAAAACCACTAATGAGACCCAATAACGGCAGGTATCTGCATAGGCATATAACGGATGTTGCACATCAGACCCTGCACTTTGGTCGCCAAAATCCCATTGCCAACGTGAAATATCAGGGTAAGAGAGGTCTTTGAACTGAATCGTTTTGCCGTCAATATAAGTAACATCAAACAAGGCATGAACCTGCCTTACTTTAATTTTGATGGTGCGGGTTTGGGTGATATTGCAACTGTCGGTTACGCTCACGGTATATTCGGTATCCTTCTCCGGCTGTACCATCAGTGAAGGTTCGGCAGAGCCGTTGTGCAACCAGAAATAGCTTAGGGGCGCTTTCCCACCGGTGGCAATACCTCCAATGCGAATGCTGTTCCCGGAACAGATGGTATCTGCAAGTTTGATGTTGTACTTAAGAGGGGTATAATCTTTAATAATAGCCATCATCGAATCTCTTACCGTATTACCGCATTGGTCAGTAACGGTAACCCGGTACGAGGTAGTCGAATCAGGATTCACGGTGAGTGGGTTTCCCAGTTGCAGGTTGTTCCAGCGAACGGCGTAAGGTGCGAGACCCCCGCTGATGGCAGCTTGTAGCAAAATAGGTTCGCCCGGACAAACAAGATTCACATCGTTGCCGGCATTCACCTGCAGAGGCCCGGGCGGGTCGAAAATGGTAAAATCTACCCGTTTGATTTTTATTTCTGTACAGCCTGTGTCCCGGTAAATGATACTCACCGGCTCACCTGCTGCCTCATTGATGTCATCTTTAAATGCGAATATGTCAAACGACACCGAGTCCTGACCAGGGGCAAAGGTGATGGTTCTCGGAAAAGCGGTATAATCGGTGCCATAAGTGGCTGTACCTCCGGCTTCCAGAAAAACCGTCATAGGCTTGTCGGTTTGCCCGGTACGTGTAAGAATGATGCGGTTACTTCCACAATTCTCATATAATGACTGGTTGGCCCCAACGTAGCTGATTTGTTGCCGGATGTGCACTTCGGGGCTGGTAAAACTTTGGGCTTCGAGAAACACCCCTGAGTCATAAAGCCCATCACTTACATCAGCAATGGCCATGATTATGGTGTATTGCTCACAGGGTTGCACAGCTATTTCGGCTATGAATGGCCGGGTGAAGCCATCAAACTGCACGGTAGAACCACCCCCGGTAATACCATTGCCATTATTGACAAAGTAAGCCGAATAGCTGCTTTGATTCACGTTGTTGATGGTAACCGGTACGTTATTGGTTCCGGGTATACGGGCAATGTTCTGTGTGCCACTGATACCAGGCCCCTGGATGAAAAAGCCAAAGACATCGTTGTATTTAGAACCTACATATTCAGGGTATTCTTCGGAAGCAAAGACATATTTGAATTGTACCTTGTCGCCTTCGCAGGTAAAGTTAAAACGCAAGACAGCGGCATCATTGGTTTCTGCATCAGGGCCTAATAGATTCTGAAGAAGTGAATATCCATTTACCCCGAGGTCATCGCCGGTAGAAGCTGAGTTGTTCGGGCCAATGGCATCGTATATCTTCCCGGTACTCATGATAATTCCACTTTGCAAGCCTATATTTGAGTTGCTGCCGTTAAAACTGCCAATCATAATCGGATTGCCGGTAAAGGAAATGTTATTCACGGTAACCCCTGAACCAATCAAAACGTTTTGAACCAAAGACTGTGCATTTTGCTGAGTTACACTAAGTTGCGCATGGGAGGCACAAGGCACCAATAGCAAAAAACATCCGGCCAGAATGTTGAAGAATGTTTTATATCGCCGAATGCTCATCAATAGGTATAACGTTTGTTGTTTTTTTTGGTTCTTTGTCAATGAATTGACGGATGCAAATTTGGTGGTTCACTGCCAAATACGTGCCACAATTCTATCAAAGATAATGAATTCGTAACAAACATCAAAACCAACTAACATGAGCAACTACAAGGAGCTGGTTGACCAGCATAAAGACCGTTTTATCAATGAATTGTTTGAACTGCTCCGCATTCCTTCAGTGAGTGCCGACCCTAAATACAAAGAAGATGTATTACGCATGGCCGCTGCTGTTGCAGCAAGTTTGAAGCAAGCCGGTGCAGAAAATGTCGAAGTGTGTCCTACTCCGGGTTACCCTATTGTATATGGTGAAAAAATAGTAGACGCCTCTTTACCGACGGTTCTGGTGTATGGCCATTATGATGTTCAACCGGCTGACCCTATTGATTTGTGGAGTTCACCTCCATTTGAGCCGGTGATAAAAGACGGAAAAATTTATGCACGTGGCTCATGTGACGACAAAGGCCAGATGTTTATGCATGTAAAAGCATTTGAGCTGATGATGCAATCGGGCGCATTACCCTGTAATATCAAGTTTATGATTGAGGGTGAAGAGGAAGTTGGGTCATCTAACCTTGATGCTTTTCTGGCAGCAAACCGCGAGCGCTTAAAGGCTGATTGTGTGCTGGTTTCAGACACATCCATGATAGCCAATGATATTCCCTCTATTACTACCGGATTGCGAGGATTAAGCTATGTTGAGGTAGAGGTTACCGGCCCGAACCGTGATTTACATTCAGGCGTATATGGTGGCGGGGTGGCCAACCCGGTGAATGTTTTGTGCGAGATGATTGCTTCATTGAAAGATGGAAATAAGAAAATCACCATTCCCGGATTTTATGCTGATGTGATTGAATTAGGTGCAGATGAACGCCGCTTAATTGCTGCCGCACCCTTCGATGAAAAAGAATACATGCGTGAGTTGAACATCGGTGCTGTTGAAGGTGAAACGGGCTATACCACCGTTGAGCGCACTTCGGTTCGCCCTACCCTTGATGTAAATGGCATTTGGGGAGGTTATACCGGAGAAGGCGCCAAGACTGTGTTGCCATCAAAAGCCTATGCCAAGATTTCAATGCGTTTGGTTCCTAATCAAGATCCGGATAAGATTACTGAGTTATTTAAGACCCATTTTGAAAGCATCGCTCCTGCCTCTGTAAAGGTGGAAGTGCGCCCGCATCATGGTGGCCATCCTGCTGTTACGCCGGTTGATTCGGTAGAGTATCAGGCAGCTGCACTTGCGATGGAACAAACTTTCGGTAAAAAGCCTGTTCCGGCCCGAGGTGGAGGGAGTATCCCAATTGTAGCATCTTTTGAGCGCATCTTAGGCTTAAAAACGGTATTGATGGGATTTGGCTTAGATACTGACGATATCCATTCTCCGAATGAGCATTATGGGGTCTTTAATTTTCTGAAAGGTATTGAAACCATACCCTATTTTCATGCACACTATGCAGCGCTGAAAAAGCGTTCGTAATGAAGGGTACAGGGCAGGCTGAAAAATTTTATCAAAACAGCTGAACCCTCTTTACCCAAATTTGTTAATTTTCCGGATATGTTGGTCTTTAGGTTGCATTGACAACTTGTGAATGTGCTTGCCTGGATAACCTTCTTAAATTGAACAAATATGAGTAATACTATTCAACGCAGAAGTTTTTTGAAAAAGGCAGCATTGGCTACCGGAGCAAGCATTACCCTGCCGTATATTCTACCTTCCGGCCGGCTCTTTGCAGCTTCCGGCCAACGGATAGCCAACCATGTTGTACTTTGCCTTTTTGCCGGAGGGGTTCGCAATGTTGAGGCCATTGGGCAAGACTGTGGTAATTTATTGCCCGGTTTAATGGGCGGGGCTTTAGGGGTAGATCCGGCAATTGCATCCGGTATTGAATTGTTGCCTGCATTGCCCGAAAATTCAGTCTTATCACATGCCACTTTGTTTAAGAATTTCAGGTATAAGCAGGGGTATTTGGGGCATTTTAATGGGCATCTGGCAGCCCTAACGGGTCATTATTCTCAAGAGTCAGTCAATTCAACCCAAAAGCCTTTGCAGCCCACTTTATTTGAGCTTTATCGGAAGCACAGCGGCTCTGCAAGGAAAAATGCCTGGTGGGTGTCAAATTCTTTGGGGGTATATCCGGCATTAGGTTGCAGCAGCAACACCGCCTATGGGGTTGATTATCAGGCAGAATTTACCCGGCCATCCGGCAATGAAACTGATAATTGGGGGCTTGGAACTGCTATGAACAGTGATATTCAAACGGTACTCAAAGCGCGCTCGGTTATTGAAGAGTACCAGCCTGAGCTTTTAGTATTAAACCTTCAAGGTGCTGATATATGCCACAGCAATTTCACCCAATATTGCAACAACCTGCACAAGGCTGATTTTGCCATAAGCAAACTTTGGGAAAGCATTCAGAATACGCCTGGTATGGCCAATAACACCATCATGATTGTGGCTCCAGAGCATGGACGCGATTTAAGGAAGAATGAGATTGCAGACCAATTCGGGCAGTTAGGAATTGATCATTCAGGTGACAAAACTTCCCGTGAAATCTTTTGTATGATTGCCGGTTCGCCTAACAAAGTAATTCAGAACCAAATTATTTCTGCAACAAGTGGTGAAAGCATTGATATTTTGCCCACCATTGCCCACATCTTAGGCTTTGCAGATGATATATCAGCTGGTATGCTGCCAGGAAGGGTGCTTGAGGAGGCCTTTGTTTAGTTTTACTTTATTGTATGAACGACTGTTGTGTAAAATATTCAAATCATATCAGGGGCGGCAGGCTTGCACTGTTTGTACTGACAATGTTGTTTTTAGGTACAACGCTTCCGGCATGCAAAGGACTTCGGAGTGCGCAGGCACCAACTGTTGACCGCATAAGTGACTTTAAGGTGGAGGGTCTGCGTGAAGGGCAATTGCATTTCAAATTCAAAACCCGGCTGAATAATCCTGACCGACTCAGGTTTAAAATCAGGAAGGTAGAGCTTGACCTGATGTTTAACGGGGTACGTATTGCCCAAATTAATACGCATAAAAGAATGACTATTCGCAGGGAGCTAAATCCGGAAGCTGAATGGAATGTAAGTGCGGCTCTAAAGCCCCTGATTAGCAACCCTGGTAAGCTCATTGGCAGCCTGGCGATGGGCAAGGTTGATTTTGACTTGTCGGGCAGGATAACGATCTCAAAATGGGGTATCCGGAAAACCCTTCCTGTAAAATTGCAGTTACCTGTAACTATACCGGTGCGCTAAGCCTCAGAAATACGAAGAAATACCCAGGCTAATGGTGGCGCTCTGTTCAGGTGGATTGCCCAATAAGTCTTTTTGTAAGCGGTAACGATAGTTCAGGCGAAGAATTGTTTGAGTAGATGGCCTAAAGCCGAGTCCGGCGACAATACTACTTGTTTCATCGTGGATGCGCTCCGCTGTTTCGCTGAAAGTATCTCTATTGTAATCAAGGTATTCAAGCCGAACAGCGAGGTTGATTTCAGCTTGTTCCCAATGCAGGAAGGGCCTTTTAATGAGGGGTTGTATAATATCTACAAACCCGCCATGTTGTTTTGCGCCAAATTGTTGAGAATAACTTTCAGGTATTTCAGTACGAATACAAACCCATTCACCCACAATGCGTGTGCCCCATGATTTAATTGAGTTATTGTAATCAATAGCCCATGCAGAACAACGTCGTTTAAAATCAGTTTGTAAGCCACCAGCTTGCCAGGTATTGTAAATGCCAGTAAATGCTGAAACTCCGATCTCTCCAAGTTTGTTGTGTTTGCATGCAAGTTTCCCGTTCCACAAAATTTCACCATTTCCGTTGCCTGAGAACCTGTCAGGCTTGTTTTTTACAGCAGGTAGAAAGGTGCGACCTTGCGAATTTGAAATCACAGAATCATTCAATCCGGACGTAATATATGTTTCATAACCGAACATCAATGAGCCCTGATACCATTTGCCGTAAAGCCCGAACCCAGGGTTGCTCCAGGTGGCGGGCAATAATTCTGTAGAGGCAAGCGGCCGGTCGGTAAACTCCCATTTGGGGCCGTCGTGGTTCTGGTTAAAAGCACCAATCGGGTTAAGTATCATACCCCCACGCAGGTTTAACAAGGGATGCAATTCAAAGTCGAGCGCAGCAAATTCAATGGCAATATGTCGGGCGCCATCTTCGAACTCTATTTCGGTTAAAAAACGTATACGACGGGTTATTGTTGATGAGAAGAACAAGGTAAGACGACGAAACTGGAATTGATGCCCCTCGCTAACACCATCAGTACCAGAATGTTGCCAATTTGATTCAAGGTAACCGCCTATAGCTACTGGATAATTGCCGGAAACCAGATATGGCCTGGTATAAATAGCATCCATGTTAAGCACATTTGAGTCGGTATCGGGAGTGGCTGTTCGAAACAACGAGCTGTCAACCTGCGCAACTAAGTGCTGTGTGCCACTTGTAAAAAAGAGGATAGGGGCGATTATATGTCTAAAAATCATTGTAAATAAATCTTGATATAGGTTGCATCTATTGCTGTTTGGAGCTTGCGTAAGGCTTCAGAAGCCGGGCCAGCCAGGACAGAGCCGTTTCGTTGAAATTCACTACCATGCGCCTGGCAAACTAATTTGTCGCCATACAGTTGTAACTCAACACCTTGGTGGGTACATTTCATCCAAATGGCTAAAATTTTTTCGGGCTCAGTTTGGTACAGCAGAATTGGGAAGGCCAACTCAGGCTGGTGTATGATAACAGTTGCCGGAAGTTTGTCCATTGGTAAGTTGCTGCGTACAAGGTAAAGAACCCCGTTTTTGATGAGCCCTTGCCTACTTTGGGTAACTATACATGCAGGCAGCGCAATGCCTGCGGTGATAAATGTACATTGCCGGATAAATGTTTTCCTATTCATTACAATGATTCGAGAAAGCGAATAAGCGCCTTTCGTTCTTGCCCGGTTAATTTGAGATACCCATTTCTGGAGTTGCTTGCTTCACCGCCGTGCAGCCGAATGGCTTGGTCTATACTGCTAGCCCTGCCATCATGAAGTAAGTAAACCTTGCCCCCCTGCGATTGGCTTGCAAGCCCTAGGCCCCAAAGCGGTGTAGTTCGCCATTCTGCACTGGTAGCAAAGCCTTCTGTATAACCATCGTCTAAATCAGGCCCCATGTCGTGCAGTAGCAGGTCTGTAAAAGGGTAAATTGTTTTATTTGACAATGCGTTTATCGGCGAAAGAGCTGTTTTCAGTTCGGGCAAATGACATCCGGTACAATTAATTTGGTTGAAAAGTTGTCGCCCCTTTATTACTTCCGGGTCATGTATATTTCTTGGCATTGGGGCTTTCAGGGTTTGTAAATAAAAAACCACATCATTAATTTCATTTTGGCTTATTTCAGGGTCATTCTTCTGGCCTGTATAGGGGTCTGAAGGTTCCTGAAGTGATGTGATTCCCATATCCTGATTATAGGCGCCAAGCGTCTGCTGAAGTAGACTATAAACAGCTGCCTTATGTCCAAACCGACCAATATACCTGTCATGAGAAGCTATGGCTCCAGCTCTTATTTGTACATAAGCAGGAACTGTATTCCAATGGGGGCGGCCTGAAATGCCGTCACTATTTAAATCGAAAGGGTCGGCAAACATTAGCAATGTTTCATCAGCAATTGCTTCAAGCAGCCCTAAGCCTGTAACTGCCGGAGGTATAAGCTTTGCAAACGGAGCGCCAGAGGGTAGTTGCTCAGGTTGATAGCCGGGTAATACGCGGTGCTGAAGCTGCGGTCCTCCCTTTTCAAGCCAGGTGTTGCCATTGCTGTCGGCCTGCCCAAACCGGGTGAGTGTTGAAAATGGATGTCCTTTGCCATCACCTGCATGGCAAGAGCCACAACTTGTGGCAACAAAACCTGGCCCCAGACCATTGGCAGCATGGAAGTGTTTATCGTTGAAAGATTGGTCTCCCTTAAGGTGTCGGGTTTGTTCAAGTAGGCTTAACTCAGTGAGTACCCCATCTAAAATGCTGTTATCGGGCGGTGCTTCGGGTTGCAACTTTTCACATGAACCGAATAGTATCAGTAAAACAACAATCAACAGGGGTTTTAATGTCCGGCAATACATATAAATTATTGTTGCAAAAATAAAAAGTTAGACAAATGTAACAATATTAATATATGCGTAAAACAAATCCTGTTGACTATCCAGATAATGCTAAGACAAAACAGCGTTTTTCTGAAAGTGTGCTCACTTATTCCGCTGATTTCTTCCCCCTGACCATGCGTTCAATTTCGTCCCACATCGGTGCGGGAATATGCTCAAGGTTATTGAATTCACCGGCGCCCTGCAACCATTCACCTCCATCAATGGTGATGACTTCTCCGTTGATATAGGAGGCAAAGTCGGAGATAAGGAAGGAGGCCAGGTTCCCTAGCTCCTCATGTTCTCCGAAGCGTTTGAGGGGAATCCGGCTGAGGGGGTCAATTTTCTTGCTGATATTTTCAGGGAAGAGCCGGCTCCATGCTCCTGCGGTGGGGAAGGGGCCGGGGGCAATAGCTACCGAACGGATACCGTATTTTGCCCATTCTACCGCCAAACTTCTGGTAAGTGCGAGCACGCCTGCTTTGGCACAGGCCGATGGCACCACGTAAGCCGAACCCGTCCATGAATAAGTAGTGACGATATTCAGGAACACACCCGTGCGGTTATTGGCTATCCAGTGTTTTCCGGCGGCGAGTGTACTGTTGTAGGTGCCTTTAAGAACAATATCAATGATTGTATCGAAGGCCCGGTGACTAAGGCGTTCTGTGGGGCTGATAAAGTTGCCTGCTGCATTATTCAGCCAAACATTCACAGGGCCGATAAGTGCTTCAGCTTTTGCCAATGTGGCTTCTACCTGCTCCATTATTCTGACATCACAGACGGCGTATTCGATGGTTCCGCCGGTTGCCTGGCGCAATTCTTCGCATGTTTTTTGCAGTACCTCCTCTTTACGACTGGTGATCAAAACACGTGCACCCAGTTTAAGAAAAGTTGTGGCCATAGATTTGCCTAGCCCGGTGCCACCTCCGGTAATTACGATTGATTTCCCTTGCAGGGCATTGTCGCGAAGTAATAATGATAGATCAGGCTTGTTGTTCATGGTTGAGGTTTTTTGCTTCGTTCCAGTATTTGTCCATCTCCTCGAGGCTCATTTGGTCAAGCTTTTTCCCATCACGTGCGGAGGCTGATTCGAGGTAATTGAAACGTTGAATGAATTTGCGATTTGTTTTTTCGAGGGCATTTTCCGGGTTGATATTTTTAAACCGGGCGAAATTGATTAGTGAAAACAGCAGGTCGCCAAATTCTTCCTCCATTTTTTCAGTTTGACCACGATCGGCTTCTACTTTAAACTCGTGTAATTCTTCCTGCACTTTATCCCATACCTGTGCTTCATGATCCCAATCAAAACCAACACCTCTTGCCTTTTCCTGTATCCGGGAAGCCTTCACCATCGCAGGCAATGAAAGAGGTACACCAGATAATGTGGAGCGGTTTCCCTCTTTGAGTTTGAGTTTTTCCCAGTTTTCTTTCACCTGCTTTTCGTTTTCAACCTTAACATCTCCGTATATATGTGGGTGTCTGAAAATGAGTTTCTCACACAGACCATGAATCAGACTGGCTATGTCGAAGTCACCGGTTTCTGAACCGATCCGGGCATAAAAAACAATATGCAGGAGCATGTCGCCAAGTTCTTTGCTGATTTCCTGCTTGTTGCCCGCCAGGATAGCATCACCCAGTTCGTAAGTTTCTTCGATGGTCAGATGACGAAGTGATTCGAGGGTTTGCTTCTGGTCCCAGGGGCATTTCTCACGCAGTTCATCCATGATGACCAACAAACGTGCAAAAGCGTCTTTTTTCTCTTCAAGTGTATGCATGGTATTCACAGGCTGTTTCACGTAATTTGTCCGGATGTTTATGCCGGAAAAATGCAGCCAAAGGCAAAGGTATTACAAAGCAATTGTTTTGCTGTGCCTGGGCATGGTGAATTGTGTTTTGGTAAAGGGGCAAACGATGACCTTTCCAAATGCTGCCGGACTGCAATTTCAGAGAGGTTTTATTTTTCAGCATAAAGTTGATATGGATCAGGTGGTAACAGGCCATATCAGTGGTTGGGAGCTGTTTTATCAGCGGCAACATACAGGAGAGAAACCCTGGGAATATTTTTACAATTTTCCGCAGACAGGTGTGGCAGTACAGTATCTTGATTTCGACAACAACATTTTAGGCAAAGCTTTTGCGGTGAACCCGTATATCAGTTTCCCGCTGAAACGCACGCAGCATTTTGAGTGGCATTTCAGACTTGCCAGTGGCCTAGGTGTTTTTACGAAGGTGTTCGATTTGCAAACCAACCGTAAAAACAGCATTATCGGGTCGCGTATCACAGGTAGCGTACAGTTTATGATGCAGGCAAAGTGGAAGTTCTCGTCATGGGCTGAGTTAACCGGAGGTTTATCGTTCGGGCATTTTTCAAATGGGGCATGGAAGGTGCCCAATGCCGGAATCAATTATCCGGGGCTCAATATTGGCTTGACCATCCATGCCGGTCAGCCACTTGCCATGAAATTACAATCATTTGCAGTGGTGCCCAAAGGCTGGTCGTTTTTAGTGTGGACGGGTTGGTTTGGCAAAGAAACCGACCCGGTGTTATCTGGGAAATACCTCGCCGGTACGCTGTCATTGAATGTCTTAAAACGTCATTCGGGAAAAGGCTCTTTTGGTGCGGCAATTGACCTGATGGCTGATGGCACTTTAAAGAAACGCCGTGACGATGATATGCCGGAAACTCCTATGCGTATTGGGGTTGCAGGTTTGTATGAGTTTCATTTCGGCAAGCTAAGTTTGCCTGTTCAGTTGGGGGCTTATGTTTATGACCCATTCAGGTTTGATTTCCCGGTGTATCAGCGCATAGGATGGCGGTATAAAATACATCCGAGCTGGCTTTTGAACATGACACTCAAGGCGCATTTGAACAAGGCAGATTACTTAGAATTGGGAGTAGGCTATGTTTTTGGAAAGCGGTAATTTTGCGACCGTTAAACAAGAACCACTCTGCAACGAAATTTCTTTTTGGTACGCAAGCGCATATCCCTTCTCTTTTGCTTAATACTGCTGGGTTCTATTGGCCTGAATGCTCAGGAAATTCAGCTGGAAGGATATGTGTTTGATGCAGAAAAAAAGCCGATTGAGGGGGTGAGTGTGGTATTACATGAACTGAACCGAAGTACTATTTCAGGCACTCAGGGCCAGTTTTCTTTTGGGCAGCTAAAGGCAGGCCATTACCACTTGCATTTTTACCTGATAGGCTACAAATCAGTTACCCGTACCGTACGCATAAAATCTGTGAATGAACAGTTACAGGTGCAGATGGAACAAGCCGTGGTGGAGCTTCGAAGTGCAGTGATTGAAGAGAGTACAACAAAAGCAGATCAGCGGGAAAAATCGCAAACCATTGATATTGTTGAAAGTAAGGAGATGTTTCGCAATGGGAGTACGAGTTTTGCTAAGTTACTTGAGAAGATTCCGGGCGTGAGCAGTATCAGTACCGGAACAGGCATTTCGAAACCTTTGATTCGGGGCCTTGGGTTTAACAGGGTGGTGGTTGCTGAAAATGGTATAAAACAGGAGGGGCAACAATGGGGAGGGGATCATGGTCTGGAGATTGACCAGTTTGCTGTCGAGCGGGTTGAGTTGGTCAAAGGGCCATCATCATTGCTTTATGGTTCTGACGGACTTGGAGGGGTGATTCACATAAGACCGGCGATACTGCCTGAAAAAAACAAAGTACAAGGAGCCATGATGGCTACCGGACGCAGCGTAAATGATTTTCTGGGATATTCTGCAATGGTATCGGTAAACAAAAAGGACAATTTTATCCGTTTTAGGTTTTCATCTCAAGACTATGCTGATTACAAAGTACCGGCCGACTCATTTACCTACAACGGTTATCGTTTACCGATAGTAAATCAACGATTAAAAAATACTGCCGGCAATGAGAGAAATTTTCAGCTGATGGGTGGCATCAGGCGTGGATGGGGCTTTAGCACGATTACTTATAGTCGTTTTGCACAGCGTGCAGGTTTATTTTCCGGCGCACATGGCATACCACGCTCTTATCAATTGACTGACGATGGCGATAAGCGCAATATTGATTTGCCTTCACAAAGCACTGAACATCATAAGGTTATCTCAAATACAAGTATTTTACTCAGGCATAGTTGGTTAGAAATTGACCTGGGTTATCAGTATAATTTGCGACGGGAATATTCTTTGCCACATGTGCATGGCAAAGGTCCACAGCCATCAGGTAACCTTGAATTGGGTTTGAATTTGCAAACCATTTCAGGCAATGTGCGTTACCACTTTGACCTAAGTGAGCGGAGCCGATGGGTGTTTGGCTTGAGTGCCCAGCACCAGGAGAATAAATCAGAGGGTTTTAATTTCCTTATTCCGGCTTACCGCCAAACAAGTGCTGGGGCATTTGCATTTTACCGGCACGACTTTTCAGAGCAGCTTTTCTTCAATGCTGGCTTACGGTATGATTTAGGCCAGATTGGAACAACACGTACCCTAAAACCACTATATACCGATCCGGAAACCATTGCAGGTTATCAGGAAGTAAGTCCGCAATTGAACCGACATTTCGGCAACTGGTCAGGCAGCAGCGGAATCTCCTGGATTCACAATGCCAAGCTGAATTTTAAATTTAACCTTGGTAGCAGTTTCCGGATGCCGGCACCATCTGAATTAACAGCCAATGGTATACATCACGGCACTTTCAGGCATGAAATGGGCGATGCTACATTGAAATCTGAACGGGGCTATCAGTCTGACCTGCAAGTACATTACGAAGGGCCTAACTGGTTTGTGACGATGAGTCCGTTCTTCAATTATTTCCACGATTTTATCTTTTTAGACCCACGCCCTGAATTTTCTACTTTGCCCGAAGCGGGCCTGGTGTACCGGTATAACCAGGCTGATGCGCTGCATTTTGGAGGTGAATTACAGGGTGATATACATGTATTACATGCGCTTCATTTAGAACTTACCGGTCAGTATGTGAGGGGGATGAATCTTGAAAGCGGCTACCCACTCCCATTTACCCCACCGATGAACATTCAGCTTTCAATGGCTTACGAATGGGAAAAAGCAGGGAAATATTTTCAAGACATGTATACCGGAATGTCGGTGCAATATGCTGCACGACAGAACTTAACTGCTCGCAACGAACTGGAGACGCCTGGTTATTGCTTACTTAATTTTGAAGCCGGTACCAACCTGCATCTGGGTACCCAGACAATTAAAGTGGCATTTAATGTGCAAAATTTATTGAACACAAAGTATCTTGCCCATCTGAACCGTTATAGAATCTTAAACCTGCCGGAGCCTGGCAGAAACTTTATGCTAAGCATTATGGTTCCATTTGAACTGACGGTTTTCCGGCAAAAAAACAGCTCAGCCCTGATTAATCAATCATAATATACCACCATGCCCGGACTTTTGAAATATGTGTTTGTTCTGTTGTGCCTCATTTCGATGAGTGTTGCCTGCGTAAAAGAAAAGGACAAGACCCCCCCTTTGATTTCAGAAGTTTCAGCACCCGTAATGAACGACACACTTGTTGCCGGACAGGCTTTGCTAATCAAGGCAAAAGTGACCGATAACGAAGCGCTTTCGCAGTTAAAGATTGAAATCCACGGTGCGTCTGACGGGCATTCACATGGCAAATCTGACCCTTATACGTATTGGCAATCAATGCGTATTGTAAATCTCAGCGGGACTTCAATTGATATTCATGAGAGTTTTGAAATTCCACAAGATGCAGCGGCGGGCATTTATCATGTGATTCTCACTGGTGTTGATAAAGCAGGGAATCAAAGTGCTTTTGTGGAGCGCGAGGTTTATGTGAAAAACAATGATGACCTAAGTCAGCCTGAAATCACCCTGAGCAGTCCGGCAGAAGGATCTGTGTGGACTTCAGGTACTGATATACTGGTATCAGGCAACTTAAGTGACAATATTGCTTTGTCGAAAGCAGAGATTCAGTTTTTCCACTCAGGCGTGCTGGTGGCAGATCGTGATATAGACCTTGCCCTGCCAACACATGCATTACAAGAAACTTTCAGCACCACAGGATGGGTAAGCGGCGCGTATACACTAGTTGTAAAAGTGTATGATCAGGTGATGAACAGCTCAGAGAAAACGATAAACCTACTTATTGAATAATCGGTTAGGAGGCAAGGTATGCAAAATAAACTGTTCAGGGGCACTCAATAAGCCCGATTGCTTCGTCAGGGCTAAAAACGGGCAATGTGCTTAACTTAAAGTCGGCGATATTTCTTGTAATAATTGCGTCAAGTTTATTGTTACTTATAGCGGTATAATATTGAATAGCATCTTCAAAGTCTTTAAAATCAGAGGCTAATGCTTTTTGAATAGCGCTTTTTGTTGTATCAATCGTTTCAGTGAAACTTTCAAGCTCCCGCAAAACATTAATGGTCGCTTTATGTGATGAATGTTTTTTTAGTACATAGTATATGTTGTTGTAGGATACTGCACCGATGTAAAGCTTCACCTTTCCCTTTTCTGAATAGCTAAATAATTTTGCCGCCAATAGTGAAAAAGGACGCCGATCAATTAAAAAATCAATAACCACGTTTGTGTCGAGCAAAAAGTACTTCATTTCGAGTGCTTCTCATCTAAGATATTAGCCAGCTCCTTTTTGTAATCCAGGTCTTTAGGGGCTTTTATAGCACCCAAGAGCTTTCTTACATTTGGAGAAAGCGCGGGCTCGTCGTTTTCCTTTTGAACCAGTGTCTTTAGATAAGATTCAATTAAATCAGAAAGACTGCGCCCTTTTTGACTTGCATAGGCTTTGGCAAGTTCGATTATTTCTTTTTCGACAGTGAGGGTCAGTTTGGCAAGCATCGCACGTGTATTTTGTTTTACAAATATACGTGTAATTTTAAAATTAAAAAAATTATTTGCCTGTATTCTCCTGAGAGGCGGCCTTTGACTTGTCTTCTTCGATAACAAGCCAGATGTCTTCGTGATCTTTTTTCATCAGGTGCTTCTCACGCGCAAACTTTTCAAGCGTTTGGTTGTCGGTCAATAACTCATTCAGCTGAGCTTTTGAAGAGACAATCTCTTCCTGATAAAATTTCTTTTCCTTGCGGAGCTGGTATAAAACTGCTCGTTCTTCGTATTGCCTTATCAGGTTGTTTTGGTCGAAAAACACAATCCAGACGATAAATCCGCAAGTAGTAATTACGTACCTGTTTTTCACTATTGGGTACTTTTCTAGAAAATTTCGCAGGAAATTCATGACACGAAAGTACCTTAATATTTTTGAATGTGACTTCAGAAAGGGTTAACTTGTTCAGTAAAGGCTGTTAATTATTCTTTGGCATGAATTTTTCAAGGTAAGTATTAAAGGTGGTCTTGCTTTGCCCCTTTGGATATCTTTGCCGAAATGCACTTGCAAATCAAATTGTTTTGCCGGATACTAATGCTGCTGATTCCGGCAGCTGCCACAGCGCAGTTTAATGTCAGAGATTCATCGCGCCAGGCATTTATGGTGAATGTTTCGGCAGGCTTTGCCCAACCGGCTTATCAACTGAAAGAGCGTTTTGGTAAATTTACTTCTTTGGCTTTGTCATCCGGCTATAAAACCAAATCAGGCTGGATGGTCGGCATTCAGGGGGCATTTCAGTTCAATGAAAAGGTATTAGAAAAAGGGGCGATTGCAGGTATTCTTACCAAAGATGGTTTTTTAATTGGCGGAGACGGTACATTGTATGATATGACTTACCAGATGCGCAGCCTGCAATTGGATGCATTTCTTTTTCGGCTGATACCCCATACAGGCCATAACCCCAATTCAGGATTATATGCAGGTGCCGGATTTGGCTATTTCGACCACCGGATCAGGTATGAGCCTGAAGATCGTAATGCTCCTTTACCACAGCTTGACCGTGACAAACGAAGAGGTTACGACCGTCTGAGTGGAGGTTGGGCGGTTCGTCCGGTACTGGGTTATCAATATCTTGGCAACAAGCGATTGGTTAACTTTTTTGTGCAGGTTGAACATATTTTTGCCCGTACCGCTTCTTTGCGCGCTTATCAGTTTGACCAGGAAGGTGTGTACAATGTTAGCCGTAACGATGGTGCCTGGCTATTACGTTTTGGTTGGGTTTTGCCAATTTACAGGAAACCTGCTACTGAATATTTCGCCTGGTAATGATGTGGATGTTCTATTATATAGGTGTTGGCCTTTACGGAATTGCAGCGCGCATATTTGCATTGTTTTCAGGCAAGGCGCGTCTGTGGGTGCAAGGGCGAAGGAAGCTTCTCACAAACCTTGCAGCTAACATACCTCAGAACCGGCAAGTTATTTGGATGCACTGTGCTTCGCTGGGTGAGTTTGAAATGGGTCGGCCTGTATTGGAGACAATCCGGAAGCAATATCCTGATAAATTTATCCTGCTTACCTTTTTCTCACCATCCGGATATGAGGTACGCAAAAATTACCCGGGTGCTGATTTAGTAAGTTATCTCCCCTTAGACCTGCCGCAATACAACAGGCGCTTTCTTGATGTGGTAAAGCCATCTCTTGCCTTGTTTGTGAAGTATGAGTTCTGGTTTGGCTTCATGCATGGTCTTTACAGGCGCAATGTGCCGCTGGTACTAATTTCAGGCCGTTTCAGAAAAGATCAGCTTTTCTTTCGATGGTACGGAAATTGGTTTTTCAGGAAACTCAGCTATTTCGACAGTCTGCACGTGCAAGACATTGAATCGGCCAACCTGGTAGGTAAGGAATTCGCTTCAAGGGTCATTGTAAGCGGTGACACCCGTTTCGACCGGGTAATGGCCAATGCTGCATTAAAGAAAGAGTTGCCGGAAATTAATGCCTGGCTTGCCGGAAGGCCTTGTATGGTTGCCGGAAGCACTTGGCCAATTGACGACCCTTTGATGTTGCCCTGGGAAGATCAGGAAATGGCGTTGATAATTGCACCGCACGAGGTTGACCCCCACCGCATTCAAACTTTAAAACAATTGGCAGGGGAGGATGCGGTTTTATATTCAGAACTTCCCCAGAGCCATGGGCGCATTCTGATTGTAGATAACGTTGGTATGCTGTTATCAATTTATGCATTGGCTAAGTTAGCTTATGTGGGTGGGGGCTTCGGATCGGGCTTGCATAATATTCTTGAGCCGGCGGCGTTTGGGCTTCCGGTGCTTTTTGGTCCGGAACATAAAAAATTCCCTGAAGCCGCAGCCCTTGAAAAAACGGGTGCCGCGCAAACTATTTTCAATCGAAAAACATTTGATGTAGCAAAAAGTTATTATACAGATTCACGGATACAACAAAAGGCAGCTACTGCGGCAAAACAATTTGTGGCGAGTCATGCCGGGGCTAGTGAGAAAATAATGCAAACCATTCATGAACTTCTCAAATAAGTCAATGAAACTAAGCCGCTTTTTTATACTTATCATGCTTATGGCTGGTATAAAGGTGTCAGCACAGAATAGGGTGTGGACTGTTGGCATGCAGTTGAAGCCTATATTTTCATCACGTGCTTTTGGTACAGGCCCCAAAGTAATGACCGACCGTAGCTTGTTGTACACCTTGCGCCCGCGGGGGGGCTATGCTGCCGGAATGGTTGTTCGGCGGGGCTATACCCAAAGGCTCTCGTTTGAATTCGGCATCAATTTTACTGCGCGCAACTATCAGGTAAATGTTCAGGGCGGTCCGGTTCCGGCAGAAAATCGCTTTCGGATTGTGGCGTATGAAATTCCTTTGTCGCAATTGGTTTTTGTGCGACTTTCTGAATACATTTATATGAATGCTTCTGGTGGTTTGAGTGTGAATATGTTTCCATCGGATGTTGCCCGCAACAATGACCCTTTGTTGGTTTATGCCGGAAGGGAGTTGATTATTCATCCGGGGCTGTTGGCCAATGTGGGTTTTGAGTACCGAAGCAGAAAAAGTGGCTATTATTATCTTGGAGCTTCACTGAACCGTCCCTTTCGGCAGATATACACGCTTTCGGCGCGTTACCAGGTTGGTTCACAGGTAGTCAGCTCTGTACTTTCGGGTTTCAGGGGTACCTACCTGACTTTAGATCTCAGATACTTCTTTCATGAAGATCCGGATAAGAAAATCAGAAAAAAACAAAATGGAAAGAATTGAGAATTACCACAAAAAATATACCTTATGTCAGCACCATTGATTGAATGTGTTCCTAATTTTTCAGAAGGCCGCAACCCTGAAGTCATCCGGCAAATATGTGAAGCAATGGCCTCGGTTGAAGGCGTGAAAGTTTTACATACCGACCCGGGCTTCGATACCAACCGAACAGTTGTTACTATTGCCGGGCATCCGGCGCAGGTGGTTGAGGCGGCATTCAGAGGTATTCAAACAGCCGCAGCCACCATTGATATGCGCAAGCACAAAGGTGCTCACCCCCGTATGGGTGCTACGGATGTTTGTCCTTTGGTACCACTATCAGGCATCACCATGGAAGAAACTGCTGAATGGGCGCTGAAGTTGGGCAAAAGAGTGGGAGAGGAGCTTGGGATTCCGGTATACCTATACGAAGAGGCAGCTTTGGTGCCTGGCAGGACCAACCTGAGTGAAATCCGCTCTGGCGAATATGAAGGGTTCTTCAAAAAAATAAAGCAAGCAGGCTGGCAGCCAGATTTTGGCCCGGCAGAAATGAATGCTGTGGCGGGTGCAACCGTAATAGGTGCCAGAGATTTTTTGGTGGCTTATAATGTAAACCTGAACACCACCTCGGTGCGGCGTGCCAACTCGATAGCCTTTGATGTGCGTGAAAGGGGGCGGGTGCAACGGGAAGGGAATACACTTACCGGGAAAATAGTGAAAGATGCCCAAGGTGAGCCGGTACATATTCCCGGAAGTTTGAAGTCAGTAAAGGCTATCGGTTGGTATATCCCTGAGTATGGGGTTGCGCAAATCAGTATGAACCTGACCAATGTCCGCATCACTCCGGTGCACATTGCGTTTGATGAGGTATGCCGGAAGGCCGAAGGCCGGGGGATACGAGTAACAGGCTCTGAGCTGGTGGGTTTAATTCCGTTAAATTGCCTGTTGGATGCTGGCCGGTACTTTTTAGAGAAACAACAACGATCAACCGGGGTGCCTGAAAAAGAGCTCATTAAGATTGCAGTGAAATCTCTGGGGCTCGATGAGTTGGGCCCCTTCGACCCTGCAAAGCGTGTGATTGAGTACCAGTTGAAGGACAAAGAAGCAGAACGGCTTGTTTCGATGTCGTTGAGCGACTTTGCTGATGAAACATCCTCTGAGTCGCCAGCACCTGGTGGTGGCTCAATATCAGCCTATCTTGGTTCGCTGGCAGCTGCCTTGGCGGCCATGGTAGCCAATCTGAGTTCACACAAACGGGGCTGGGATGCAAAGTGGAAACAGTTTTCTGATGTTGCTGAAGAAGCCCAGTTGCTGAAGGCCCGTCTGAACCATTTGGTGGATGAGGATACGCGTGCGTTCAACCAAATCATGGCAGCTTTTGGACTGCCAAAAGGAAACGATGATGAGAAAATAGCACGTACAGCGGCAATTCATGAAGCAACCCTTCACGCCATTGCGATACCCTTTCAGGTGATGCAACAAGCCTTTGCCACATTCAAGCCTATCGAACAAACCATTCGGGAGGGCAACCCTGCTTCTGTTTCAGATGCAGGAGTAGCGGCTTTATGTGCAGCTGCTGCGGTAAGAGGTGCCTGGTTAAATGTGTGCATCAATGCAACTTCAGTAATGGAAGACCCCATTGTAAAGCAAACCATGACAGAGGCAAACAAGATCAAGGAAGAAACTGCACAGATAGAAAAGACGCTTCTCGAAATGGTAGAGAAGAAGATCTTTCATTCGGCAATTTAATTAAAGACGCGTTTGTCCTTTACCAAAGACAAACCATTTTTCTGTCACTAATTTTTCAAGGGCAAAAGGGCCTCTTGCATGTAGTTTCTGGGTAGAAATACCTATTTCTGCACCTAAGCCGAAACAGCCTCCATCGGTAAAGCGGGTAGATGCATTCGTATAAACGGCAGCTGCATCTACTTCTTCCATAAATCGGGTAGCTTCGCTAAGGTCTTCGCTGATGATAGCTTCTGAATGTTTTGAAGAGAATTTCCGGATATGTAAAAGTGCTTCGTCAATGTTTTGCACCACTTTTACTGAGCAGGCAAGAGACAAAAATTCCCTGCCGAAATCTTCGGGCTGCGCATGGTGCAGATAAGGGTAGTTTTCATTTGTCAGCACAGCGAATGCTGCATCATCTGCAAAAATTTCTACCTTGTATTTCAGAAACCCGGGCAAAATTTCTGAAAGAAACTGGGTAGCAACCGGTTGCTGTACCAGAATGGTATCCAGAGCATTGCAGACCGATGGCCGCGACACTTTGGCATTGACCACTACGTCGCCCGCTTTTTTCAGGTCGGCATGGGCGCTTACATAGGTATGGCATACACCAGCACCTGTTTCGATAACAGGTACCCTTGAATGTTGGCGGACATAATCAATCAGTTCCTGCGAACCCCTTGGAATAATCATATCAACCCATTGATCTGCTTCGAGTAGCATTTTCACCTGTTCGCGCCCGCCGGTCAGCAGCGTTACCGTATCTTCCGGAAGGCCATTCATTGCAAGCGCCTCTTTGATGAGTTTAACCAGCACCACGTTGGATGCCATGGCCTCCGAACCACCACGTAAAACAACAGCGTTGCCTGACATCAGGCACAAAGCGGCAACATCAACAGTAACATTTGGCCTTGATTCATATATCACCCCAATTACCCCTATCGGCACACTGCGCTTTTCGATATGCAAGCCGTTTTCCATGTCAGTACTCGAAAGCAATTGTCCGGCAGGGTCGGGTAATCCGGCAACAGCAAGGGTGCTGCTCACCAAATCACTAAGGCGCTGCCGGTTGAGCATTAGCCGGTCTTTACGTGGATTGTCATCGGCCATCCGGGCCAGGTCATAATGGTTTTCGCGGATGATTTCTTCCACATTTACCTCAACGAGCTTGGCCAAATCATGCAGCAGTTTTCTTTTGGTGTCGGTACTTGCTTTTTTGATTTGCAGAGATGCTAATTGGGTTGATTCAAGTTGCGCAGTGATCATAGAATACAAATGCTTATAATAATACCAATTCATCGGCGTGACACACTTCCATACCTTTTTTCTCCGACATCCGTGCCAGTTCATCAGATGAATATCTTGCCCTGCCTACGGCAAGAACGGCTCCGTTTTGTTTGCGTATTTCAACAATTTCACCTTTTTGAAAATTACCTTCAGTGAGGGAAATGCCAACCGCAAGAAGGCTTTTGCGGCTCAATAGGGCAGCAGCGGCACCAGCGTCTATATATAGTATTCCTGAGACCAGGCTGCCACTGGCCAACCATTTCTGGCGCAAACTTGCTGAGCTTTTTCCGGCAGTAAATGTGGTGCCGGTCTCTCCTTTGAAAGCCTTTAAAATACCATGAGGAGTATTCAAATCAAACACTACTACCCTGATTCCCATGCGGGTAGCCAGTCGGGCAAAGGTTAGTTTTGACACCATTCCACCCAGACCAACATTTGATTTTTCAGGTCTGACAAGGGTCATAATGTCGTCGTTGATAGCTTCAACGCGCGGTATAATTTGTTCCTGATGGTCTTTTAAGCCTCCGGCAGATGAAGCCATGAGCATACATTCTGCATCAAATCCGGCAGCGAGCAGTGTTGCCAGCTCATCGTTGTCGGAGAATTTAAGTTCGAGATTGCTTACCACATCGTTTTCATTGGCAATCGGAATAATTCCGTTTTTCCATAATTCGCTTAAAGTGTTGCGCAATTGCAAAAAACTGCTGCGTTGAGAAAAATGCTGTCGTTCACACAGGGTTTGGGCGATTGCGATACCATGTGGGGCAAATGCGGTGCGGTAAAGGGAGATAAGAATAGGGTTGCCTATGGCGGCGGCGGCCTTTTTCTCTGTGATACTGCCCGACCATTGCTGCATGAATGATTTTCCTGTGGCAACTGCTCCAGAGGATACCAAGAGGATATTGTAATGTGGATGAAGTTCGGCTAACTGAGAAGCTATGGCCTGAATAGCGCTTTCATTCACCTGACCGGCACTGGTAGTAATAGCGGCAGAACCTATTTTTAAAATCAGTACTGGCTTATTCATGTGTAAAATTAATGGGTGTTTTTGGGTTCAAATACCGTTATCCGGAGATTGTCAATGTCAATAAGCACTTTTGAGCGGTTCCAGAAATAGGTTTTCAGTTCATCTTTCGGGCTTCTTATTTCCGGACTCAAATATTCAAACCTGTAATGTTTCCATTGGCTGGCAAGGCTGTCGGGCCGGATGTCATAGGCTCTATATCCGTATGCGCCTTCTTTGCGTTCAAAGGTACTTACCAGACATGGGGGAGTTTCGGGGGCAGATTCAGGGTAACGGGCATCAAATTCAATGCGTATCCACACATGATCCTTGCTGCTTAAGTCGCCATACTGGCGCGTGTTTCCAAGTGAAAATTCTTCGTTATCACGAATGCGGTAATAGCTTCTTCCATCAGGGTCACGCACAATATTGCTGATGGTATCATGGTCGAAATCACGAAAGGCCCATTCAGCCTGCCGGTATTCTTCCGGATTACTGAATTGATTCTGACCACTGAAGTCGCGATTTAACAGCAATAATTTTTCTGCACCTGCTGGTACACTTGTTTTAAGAAAAACAGCTTTGTAATAAGCAGAAGTAGTACGGTATGGGTCAAGGATATTTGTACGGAACTGAAAATACTCGAACAGGTTAAATACGGTCAGTACGAATAATAATGACAATATTGCGCTACGGATTAGTGCACCTTTCTCAAACCATGCCTTTAGGAGATAGCCCAAAGCGAGGCCAAGAAATGGATAGGTAATGATAAGAGGGCGGATAGAGAAACTGGCCCCGTACCACCACTCTGTCCAGCTTGAAACAACATAAAATGTAAGCAAAAAATACAAGAATGTTGGAATAAATAATTTACGATTTTGTTTCCAGAGGTAGTACCAACCGAGTAGCGCCAGCACCATCAGGGGTGTGTACACCAGCCAGCCTTTTCGCAGACTAAAAAGAATCTGAGGAATATGAGGATTCAGGAAATCCAAACCAACGCCGGGGTTTTTGTAGCTATCGTACACCAGATGACCTGTGCGGAAGTACCAATATGAAAGTTGAGGTAAGAGCAGCATCACCCCTACCAGGCATGCAATGGCAAGGTGCAGCCAGTGTTGCCTAAACAGTACCAGGCGATTTTTAAAGCCATCAAAATTCCATAGCAGCGGAATCAGCAGGATAAATACCTCGCTGGGTTTTACCAATACCATCAGGGCTGCACAGATAGCCATGCCTGCCATGTAGCGAATACGTGGTTTTTCATACCAATTAATCGTCAGCCAGGTAATGATGCAGGCCAGGGTGAACAGGAAGTTCACGGTTTCAAGGTTTTTCAGGCTCAGGTGATGTACCGCATTGGTTCCCAGGTAAATAGAGAGTAATACGATGGCGCTTATGTGGTCAGGCAGGTAGCGGAGCAATATTTTCCGGAAGAAAATCATACCAATCAGGGTGTACACCAAGCCTCCGGCTATTAAGGCAATCTGATACGGTAAACTAAAGCCATCTGCCGGGAAGCCCAATGAAGAGGCCAGGAAATGAGCAAGCAGGAAAAATGGCAAGTACAACCAGGCCATGCCCATCAGGAAGAAATAAATCGGCTCACCCTTATCGTTGGTTGAAATTTGGTACAGCGTACCACTGAGGTTTTTTTCTTTATTTATCTGTTCGAGCCATGCCGGGTTATTCAGTCCGGGGTCGTCATATATAATGCCCGCAGGCAGGTAGAGGTAATAGCCTAAAACATCCCATGAAATTTCACGCTCATCAATGTTATTCACCCTGAAAGCAAACAGGGCTGCAAATAACAACAGCACCGAAAGCGCAGAATATTTTCCTTTGTGGTATGCTTGCTGAATGAGGGTAAAAATGTTCACAGACTTAGTTCTTTTGAAGGGTCCCAAAAATATTTTTCAAAGCCCACAATTTGATCATCCATAACCTTTATACCTTCATTTTCAAGGGCTGTTTGCATTGCGTCGGGCGAGGGGAAATGAAATTTACCACTTAACATTCCCATGCGATTTACCACACGATGTGCCGGAACATACTCTTTGTGTGTAAACGAGCCATTAAGTGCCCAGCCGACGGTACGTGCAGCGCTTCCTATACCGAGATATCGTGCTATAGCACCGTAACTTGTGACCCTTCCGGAAGGAATCAGACGTACCACCTGGTAAACCCTTTCAAAAAAATCGGCTTGCTCTCGTTTGTCATTCATTTGTCAGGGTATAAAGCTAACAAAACGAATTGGAAAGCCTTTCTCTCTGAATTTTTGCTCGTAATAGGTGCGGATCTGCAAAAGTTCCTCTCCCGGGTAATCGCGGTCAATATCTTCGCTGTGTCTGACGAGCTGATACTGATTATCACGAATAGTTTCAAGGGTAAAATCGTAATTAAAAGTACTGTCAGTCTTCAGTTGAATCTGCCCACCAGGCCGTAGTACCTTTTGGTAGATACTTACCATTTCGGCAGATGTAAGGCGTTTGCGGGCATTTCCTTTTTTGGGCTTTGGGTCAGGAAAAGTAACCCAGATACCATAGATTTCGCCTGGTGCAAAGAAATTTCCGATCCGGTCAACCTGGCTTCTGATGAAGCCAACATTAGAGAGATTGTCCTCAAGGGCTTTTTTTGCCCCTGTCCAAATGCGATTTCCCTTAATATCCAGTCCGATATAGTTGAATTCAGGATGGTTTCTTGCCAATGCCACTGAATATTCTCCCTTACCGCAGCCTAATTCAAGTACAATCGGGTGATTATTTTTAAAAAAATCGCGGCCCCAGTTGCCTTTGAGTGGGTAGTCGAAATTCTCTTTACCGAAGGGTTGCTGAATTACATTCGTGAAAGTAGCGAGTTCGGCAAATTGCTGAAGTTTACGTTTGGCCATGGGTTAAATATCTTTTTTCAAAGGCCTGATTACAAGTTCCTCCAGCCAGGTATCAGCAGGAAGGGAAATTGCCAGCTTAACAGCACCTGCTAATTCATTAGGGTCAAGAATAGCTGCTCTTATTTCATCCGGTTCGTCGTTCCAGCTGTTGGTATTTACAGAGCCGGGATGAATACGGCATACCCTGATGTCTGATTCGCGCAGTTCATCGGCCAATAGGTGCATCCAGTTGTCGAGCATTTGCTTTGAAAGGCTGTATGCCGCCGCAGTTGTTCTTGGTTGCTTGCTAACCACTGAACCGATGCTGACAATAGTGCCGCTTTTGCGGGCCTTCATCTGAGCTATCCAGGGCTGGGTAATACGAAAAGCTGCCATGAAATTAATTGCAAATTGTTCCTGAATCAGATTTTCATCCAATGTAGAAGGAAGCCCCTCTGTGTAAACGCCGGCATTATTGATGATAATATCAGGTGTACCTTTTTGCACATGGAGGGTCTGATAAAAGATATTTAAGTCTTCTATATTAAGCAGGTTACCTTTCAACAAAAGGTGATCCCGGTGCGTCCCAACCTGATGAAGCTCGCTGCGCAGTTTTTCAAGTCTGCCGGTATCCCGTGACAAGGTGGCGATTGAATAGCCTTCTTTGGCAAGCATCAGGGCAATAGCTTTGCCAATTCCGCTGGATGCTCCCGTAACAATTGCGTACATGGGGCAAAAATACTAACGAATGCGCTTCTCTGTCATATTAAAAGACAATTGTATTTCTGGAGTTGAGACGCAATTCATTGGTAGGTATGCAGGCGGTATAGTACAGATGCTATTTTCTGAAAGCGCGCATGTTTTCATTTATCTTGCGGCATGGCAGCAAAGCGCATACTACTTGCCCCGCTCGACTGGGGTTACGGGCATGCTACCCGCTGTATCCCAATTGCACGTGAGCTGATTACCCAGGGTGCTGAAGTTTTGATTGGTGGCACCGCCGAATCACGTAAGCGTATTTTGCTGGCAGTGCCAGGATTAGAAGAGGTAGAACTGCCCGGCTACGATATCAGTTACAGCAAAACAATACCCGCCTGGCTGAAAACCGGATTGAGTATCCGGCGTATCTTCAGGGCAATTGCTGAAGAAAAAAAAGCATTACAGCAGCTTATACGTTCAAGGGCTATACATGGAGTAATTTCAGATAACCGTTATGGGCTTTATCATGAGGCGGTAAAAAGCATCATTATCACCCATCAGTTACATCCGGTATTTCCACGGGGACTTAGAACGACAGGGCAAATAATGAACCATCGCCTGCATAGGCAACTAAGCAGGTTCTCTCAGGTCTGGATTCCGGATGAAGCCCCAGAGACAGGTATTTTGCCCATCGGAAATTTGAGTGGCGGGCTCTCGTATCCCTTACCGAAAGGATTAAACGTAGAATACACCGGGCTACTAAGCCGATTTGAGCCAATAAACCGGTTGGATTCAGTTACTCAGGATTTTGATTTGGTGGTGGTAGCATCGGGGCCATCGCCACAGCGGGAGGAGTTTATCCGGCTGTCAAATCATTTTGTGCAGAACAACAAGCTTAAGGCAGCCTGGTTATTGCCAGACACAAAAGGTATAGCGTATATTTCAGCAGGTAATGGCAATATTTTTGTGGCCCCGGATGACAATAAGTTTTTGGAGGTACTTTCATGGTCGGCGTCTATCCTGTGCCGTTCAGGTTATTCATCTTTGAGTGACTGGCTTGTATTAAAGCGGGGGGCTATTTTGGTACCAACGCCCGGACAAACCGAACAGGAATATCTTGCACAAAGGCTTTCAGTAGTTCCGGGATTTAAAGTCATCAGGCAAGGGGCATTGTCGGCAAGTACCTGGCAAATGGAAGGAACGACCCCTGAAGGAGAAAACGCAAGTTCGACCTATACAAATGAGCGTTTGGCGCAACTTATCGCTGCATTTTTAATTAAATAATCGTCAGCAATTGCTTCCGGCGAAACAAAAATGATGCTAAAACCTGCGAATAATGAAATCGGGCATATTAACCGTTGGGATACTGTCGGTGTTTACGGCTTCCTCAGGCGATACATCACCTCTTACCATTGTATAACCGGCGGCGGAGGCAATCCAATGGTAGAACGGAAATGAACCAAGCAACTCAAAACGGCCATCTTGCTGAGTAACAGTATGGTATGAGTGCGACCAAAATTCATTCCATGCCAATACCACTGCACCTTCTATACCGCGGCCCTTTTCATCTGTTACCTTGCCGCTTAGCCTGAATGCAGTAGACGACGAGTAGTTGGCATAATTAGGCAAGCGCAGGCAGGTGTCGGCAGGCCATTGCTGAAATGCCTTTTTAAATTCATGCGCAACAGGCTTCAGGCTGCCGGAGATAGTATCACCCTTAGAGTTAATGGTATAGCCGGTTCTGTTGAGAAAGCCCATGTAGCTGGCATGGTATTTTTGCCAGTTCACATCTTTATACTGCCACCAGGAGTAGCCTGAGGCGCCGCAGGCGAGTGCTTGCCGGATAGTTTTTTCGGCAAAGGCAGCCTGGTCGGTATAAGGAACAGAGTCATTGTCGGAAGGAATAGAAGTTTCACCGACAATCCACGCCTTATTTGTGTGTTTACTGTACCAATATAGCTCATTGCGCACCTGTTCGGGTTCATATTCATAAGGGTGGTACGAGATAAAATCAACATCCAAAATGTTCGGATCCCAGCGAAAAACCTCGCGAATACCAACCAGGCCAATCGTTACCAGTTTATGTGGTGCATAAGTCCGGATGATTTTACGCCAGTGTTTCACGATAGGATAAATCTCCTCCTTGGTTTTCTCCGGCTGGTCAAAATAAAGCGGTTCATTATAAATATCAATGGCCATCAATGCCGGATGGTCCTTAAAGCGTTTGCAGAACTGCCGGAGTAAATTGCTTGTTGAGGTAAACTGCGGGCGTAAACGAATAAGATAAACCACCTGCAGACCGGCTTCTGAGGCCGTGTTGAACAAGTCGTCTAATGCGTTGAAATAGATGTTCAGTGCTGAATCAGAACGCAAGTCAAATGATATGCCTTCTCCATCCAGGCTCCGTGTAAACACCTCCAGGTGGCCATCACCCTTTTCGTCAATAGAAGGCTCACCAATGCCTACAAAACGGATGGCGTTGAAACCTAAATCACGAATAAGTGTAAATTCAGCAAGCAATTGACGGTGTGCATCGTTACGGTTACGAGTTTCGTGCTGGTTTTCGTGATAATCAAATGCCGACAAGGGCCACATTGTTTGGCCATCGAACTGTGTAGAAGCCATATAGTTGACTGCCAGTGGGAAAAATGGCTTTCCGTCAAGGTAAAACTGCCGGTTTTCAAGTTGAACGCTCCGTTTTATGCCGGGGCGCATTGTAATATAGAAAACCCCCACCGACCCTGCCAGCAACAGTAATACCAGAAATAAATTAAACGGCTTCATTGTTGAATGTGGGCGTGTACCTTCCATGGGGAGGCAATATTAGCAAAATTATACACCAACCTGTTTTGGCCGGATATGAGTGCTGATTTCTACAACAAATTCAAAACCAGAATTTTTTGTATTTTTGTTAAATTCCGGAAATGAGATGTATTTATAGTATTTCGGACAATAGAATTGAATGGAATCAAACCCGCTGATTGATCAGCTGCCCGAGCATTTACGTCGTTTTATCAAAGACCAGGATTACGCATCATATACTGCAATTGATCATGCCGTATGGCGTTATGTGATGCGTGTAAATGTTGAACATTTGAGCAAGGTTGCGCATGAGAGTTACCTTGATGGTTTGCGTAAGGCAGGTCTAGAGATTGAGCACATTGCCCACATGTACGGTATGAACCGAATACTTCAGGAGATTGGCTGGGCTGCGGTTGCAGTTGACGGGTTTATTCCGCCTTCAGCCTTTATGGAGTTTCAGGCGTATAATGTTTTGGTGATCGCAGCTGATATCCGGCAATTAAAGCATATAGAATATACACCCGCACCTGATATAATTCATGAAGCAGCGGGGCATGCGCCCATAATTGCTGACCCTGAGTATGCTGAGTACCTGCGTTATTTTGGAGAAATTGGGTGCAAAGCTATCAGTTCGGCAAAAGATTATGAATTGTATGAGGCCATCCGGCATTTGTCAATTATAAAAGAATACCCCTTTACGCCGGCAGAAATGATCACCCAGGCAGAGCAAAAGATCGCCGACTTGCAGGCGGATATGGGAGCAGCTTCAGAAATGACCCTGATCAGGCGTTTGCATTGGTGGACGGTAGAGTATGGCTTGATTGGCACGCTTGATAATCCGCGGATATATGGTGCGGGTTTGCTTTCGTCAATAGGCGAAAGCGTTTCTTGTTTACGCCCGGAGGTGAAAAAACTACCTTATACTATTGATGCCCGGGATGTAGAGTTTGATATTACCAAACCCCAACCGGCCTTATTTGTAACTCCCGACTTCAGGCATCTCACCAGGGTGCTGGATGAATTTGCCGCTACGATGGCTTTGCGTCGGGGCGGCACCTATGGCATAGGGCTGGCTATTGAGTCGGGCGCTATTGCAACAGCGGTTTTTTCCTCGGGGATGCAGGTGTCGGGGGTATTCGATTTCCAGGTGCAGGGTAAAGGGGAGCAGCCGCTGATTTTCGGTACCAGAAAAGCATCAGCACTGGCATTTGCAAACAAGCAATGGCCTGATCATGATAAATCAACCTATCGTTATGGGTTTATTGGGGTATGTGGGCGCATAAAAGGACTCAATTGTATTGCTGAACATGCAGATAACGCGCAACTGGCAGCTATTGGTATCGTTCCCGGAGAAAGCGTTGAGGTGTTATGGGAGCAGGGTGTGGTATTAAGGGGGCGGGTAGTTTCGTTCAGGCGTTCGCCTCAGGGAGCCTTGTTGATGATACGCTTTGCAGAGGCATCACTTGAATACAATCAACAGAAGTATTACAGTGGCGAGCTGTTTAACCTGGTGGTTGGAGAAAGAATTGTTTCGGTTTATAGCGGGGCGGCTGATCGTACCGCATTTAAAGATTTGCCGGAGGTACCTGCCGAGTATACCCGGAAGGTTGTATACGACCCCCGTACCAGGCGTCTCCAACAATATTATCAGGAGGTACGTGATATACGACATGCCCGGTCGGGCTTTGAAAAGCTGGAAGCGATTGCTGCTATCCTTCGCAAAAAGTATCCTGAAGACTGGCTTTTGTCGCTTGAGATATATGAGTTGCTCAGTCGTGACGGCAGCAGCAAACAAACAGCAGCACAGGTTCGCGACTGGTTGCTATCGCGGATTGATGCCTATCCGGCCTATGAGCAACTGATATCCAATGGCCTGAAGCTCATAGAGCGTGAGAAGGTGGTGGAGATATGAAAACAGCAGTAATATTAACCGGGGCCTCTGGTGGAATTGGTCAGGAGTTGTGTAAAACCTTACTTGCAGAAGGATGCCAGGTGCTGGCAATCTCAAGAACAAATCCGTGCATAGTCGCTGCCGTAAATTACAAATGGCTGGAGCTGGATATTACTTTAGCCGGTGCTGGAGATGCCATATTGAAGGAAGTAAGCTTCTTTGAAGGGGCAGAACTTCGTGTCTTAATACATAATGCTGGTTATTTAAGCCGGAATAGCTTCGCTTCTATGTCGGATGAGGAGGTGGAGCGCATGGCAGCAGTAAACTACAAAGCACCATTTTACATTACAAGAGCACTTATCCGATGGTTACAGGATGCGCTTGTTGCCCATACTATATATATAGGGAGCATGTCGGGATACCAGGGCAGTAGAAAATACAGTGGTCTGACTGCTTATTCGGCAAGCAAAGCAGCAGGTTCAGCTTTAATGGAATGTTTGGCGGCAGAATATGCCGGTAGCAACATGTATTTCAATGTACTTTCATTGGGTGCAGTTCAAACCCCGATGCTGGAAAAAGCATTTCCGGGGCAGAAAGGTGCCGATTCCGGGCAGATTTCAAGTTTTATTGCCGGGTTTTCGTTGGGTGGATGGCGGGTTTTTAATGGAAAAGTGCTTCCTGTAACCCAAGGAGATCCATTGTAATTGCTTGATAAAGAAAGCAGAGGATAAAAATTGAAAAAATATTTTGAAATATAGTTGCCAGAATGAAACCTGTATGTATCTTTGCAGCCCTTGTTCTTTAAACCACTGGTCAATTCAACAGCAAATGAAAAGCTCATTTGTAAGTGTGTTTTGAATCGGAAAAACGGGCTGAAAAAATTTTCTGAAAAATTTTTTAAAAAAGATTTGGAGGGAATAAAAAAAGATGTAATTTTGCAGCCCGTTTCGGAATAAGAAACAGGAAAGACAGATAAGACTGTCATGTTCTTTGAAAATATTGGGAAAAGTAAAGAAGCAATGAGTAAGGTCATGCGAATAGTTTTAACTATAAACATGACGAAGTAAATCTGAGACATACTCCCGATGAATAATCGGGAAAACAAATATCAAACTTACAATGGAGAGTTTGATCCTGGCTCAGGATGAACGCTAGCGGCAGGCCTAATACATGCAAGTCGAACGGTAACAGGGTAGCAATACTGCTGACGAGTGGCGCACGGGTGAGTAACGCGTATGCAACCTACCTTTAACTGGAGGATAACCCCTCGAAAGAGGGACTAATATTCCATAGTAATCAGAGAAGGCATCTTTTTTGGTTTAAAGCTCCGGCGGTTAAAGATGGGCATGCGTGACATTAGTTAGTTGGTGAGGTAACGGCTCACCAAGACGATGATGTCTAGGGGTTCTGAGAGGATGATCCCCCACACTGGTACTGAGACACGGACCAGACTCCTACGGGAGGCAGCAGTAAGGAATATTGGGCAATGGAGGCAACTCTGACCCAGCCATGCCGCGTGAAGGATGACGGCCCTATGGGTTGTAAACTTCTTTTATACGGGAATAAACCCGGGTACGTGTACCCGGCTGAATGTACCGTAAGAATAAGGATCGGCTAACTCCGTGCCAGCAGCCGCGGTAATACGGAGGATCCAAGCGTTATCCGGATTCATTGGGTTTAAAGGGTGCGTAGGCGGATTTGTAAGTCAGCGGTGAAATCCTACAGCTTAACTGTAGAACTGCCGTTGATACTGCAAGTCTTGAGTACATTTGATGTGGGCGGAATGTGTCATGTAGCGGTGAAATGCTTAGATATGACACGGAACACCGATTGCGAAGGCAGCTCACAAAACTGTAACTGACGCTGAGGCACGACAGCGTGGGGATCAAACAGGATTAGATACCCTGGTAGTCCACGCCGTAAACTATGATCACTCGATGTTGGCGATATACAGCCAGCGTCTAAGCTAAAGCATTAAGTGATCCACCTGGGGAGTACGGTCGCAAGATTGAAACTCAAAGGAATTGACGGGGGCCCGCACAAGCGGAGGAGCATGTGGTTTAATTCGATGATACGCGAGGAACCTTACCAGGGCTTGAAAGTTAGTGACCGCCGCCGAAAGGTGGCTTTCAGCAATGACACAAAACTAGGTGCTGCATGGCTGTCGTCAGCTCGTGCCGTGAGGTGTTGGGTTAAGTCCCGCAACGAGCGCAACCCCTATCTTTAGTTGCCAGCGAGTAATGTCGGGGACTCTAAAGAAACTGCCCGCGTAAGCGTGGAGGAAGGAGGGGATGACGTCAAGTCAGCACGGCCCTTACGTCCTGGGCTACACACGTGCTACAATGGGCGAGACAATGGGTTGCTACACAGTAATGTGATGCTAATCTCAAAACTCGTTCTCAGTTCGGATTGAGGTCTGCAACTCGACCTCATGAAGCTGGATTCGCTAGTAATCGGATATCAGCAATGATCCGGTGAATACGTTCCCGGGCCTTGTACACACCGCCCGTCAAACAATGGAAGCCGAGGGTACCTGAAGTCGATAACCGCAAGGAGTCGCCTAGGGTAAAATTGGTAACTGGTGTTAAGTCGTAACAAGGTAGCCGTACCGGAAGGTGCGGCTGGAACACCTCCTTTCTAGAGAAGATTTGCTTCCGGTATTTATACTGTTTTATGCATTGCTTCTTACTTTCCCTTTATTATATATTATTACCAAAAGCTCAAATGGTGATGGTGCTTACCATTCAGCGCTGGATGATTAGATTGTTAGTCCCGTAGCTCAGTTTGGTTAGAGCACTACACTGATAATGTAGGGGTCAGCAGTTCAAATCTGCTCGGGACTACATGAGTTTTTGGGGAATTAGCTCAGCTGGCTAGAGCACCTGCCTTGCACGCAGGGGGTCATCGGTTCGAATCCGTTATTCTCCACACATTAAAGCAGTGATGCTTTGAGTTCTTTACATTGGGTACAAACTTTATTGATTGACTCAATACGTTCTTTGACATATTGAAAGAAAATACGAGAGATAAACTCGAAGAAAAAAAATCGTCTTAGTTTGATAAGAAAGTAACTAAGGGCGCACGGAGGATGCCTTGGCTCTCAGAGGCGAAGAAGGACGTGATAAGCTGCGATAAGCTGCGGGGAGGGGCACATACCCATTATATCCGCAGATTTCCGAATGAGGAAACTCATCAGGTTGAAGGCCTGATATCCCAATAGGGAGGCAAACCCGGAGAACTGAAACATCTAAGTACCCGGAGGAAGAGAAAACAATTGTGATTCCCCAAGTAGTGGCGAGCGAACGGGGAACAGCCCAAACCAGTTTTGTTAAGGCAAAGCTGGGGTTGTAGGACTGCAACATGCACTTTAAATAGATAGTGGACAGGTTCTGGAAAGTTCCGCCATAGAGGGTGATAGCCCCGTACACGAAATCTATTTAATAGCTAGCAGTATCCTGAGTACCGCGGGGTCGGAGACGCCTTGCGGGAATTTGCCGGCACCATCCGGTAAGGCTAAATACTCCTGAGAGACCGATAGTGAACTAGTACCGTGAGGGAAAGGTGAAAAGAACCCCTAACAGGGGAGTGAAATAGTACCTGAAACCGTGCGCTTACAAGCGGTCGGAGTCCGCCTCGGCGGATGACGGCGTGCCTTTTGCATAATGAGCCTACGAGTTACTCTTCTCTGGCAAGGTTAAGGCCTTCAGGGCCGAAGCCGAAGCGAAAGCGAGTCTGAATAGGGCGTATAGTCAGAGGAGGTAGACGCGAAACCTTGTGATCTACCCTTGGCCAGGTTGAAAGGCAGGTAACACTGTCTGGAGGACCGAACTGGTGAACGTTGAAAAGTTCTCGGATGAGCTGAGGGTAGGGGTGAAAGGCTAATCAAACTGGGAAATAGCTCGTACTCCCCGAAATGCCTTTAGGGGCAGCCTCGAGGTTGAGTTTTATAGAGGTAGAGCTACCGATTGGACTAGGGGGCTTCACCGCCTACCAAATCCTGACGAACTCCGAATACTATAAAATATACTCGGGAGTGAGGCTGTGGGTGCTAAGGCCCATGGCCGAGAGGGAAAGAACCCAGACCATCAGCTAAGGTCCCCAAATGTATGTTAAGTTGATCTAACGTGGTCCGATTGCATTGACAGCTAGGATGTTGGCTTGGAAGCAGCCATTCATTTAAAGAGTGCGTAACAGCTCACTAGTCGAGCGATCGGGCGTGGATAATGACCGGGCATTAAACATACTACCGAAGCTATGGCATCAATTTATTGATGGGTAGGGGAGCATTCCGGCAGCGCTGAAGGTGTGACGTGAGTCATGCTGGAGTGGCCGGAAAAGCAAATGTAGGCATAAGTAACGATAATGCAGGCGAGAAACCTGCACGCCGAAAGACCAAGGTTTCCTGATCAACGTTAATCGGATCAGGGTTAGTCGGGGCCTAAGGTGTAGCCGAAAGGCGGAGCCGATGGACAACTGGTTAATATTCCAGTACCGGCATTGCTGCGATGTGGTGACGAAGGAGTGAAAGAACCGCGTACT
>JAIBAI010000003.1:97500-101323 GCA_019695235.1 Bacteroidia bacterium
AAGCATTTAAGCAAAATGTTCAATATCTTGAACTTGCGCAGAAATTAAATGACCAACGAATGATAGCCGCTGCGCATAACAATCTTGGGGTAACATGGCTCAGCTTAAAGAATCCTGACGAAGCAATAAAGAACCATGAAAAGGCACTGGGCATTGCTAAAGCGGTAGATGATAAACGAATCATTGCGTTTTCCTTTAACAACCTTGGAACAGCCTACTCTGCAAAAGAAATGTATACCAAGGCCCTTGCATACCAATTCTCTTCACTTGAAATAAAAAAGGAAATAGGGGATAAAACGGGAATAGTAAATTCATTTAATAATCTGGGCTTATTGTACACAAAACTTAAACAATACCCAAAGGCAAAACAGTATTTGAACCAGGGTTTGAATCTGTCAAAAGAAATTGGCAATAAAGAAGGCCAGGGAATTGCATACACAGCATTAGCAGTTATTGATACACTTGAAGGTAACTTCAAAGGAGCTTATTATCTGGATAAAAAAGCGGCCGTTGTGAAAGACAGTATTTTTAATGAACGGTTCCGGAAAGAGATTGCCACATTAACGATACAGTTTGAAACCGAAAAGAAAGAACAAGAAATTAAGGCACATTTGCTTGAAAATAGTGTCTTGAAGATAAGGATTTACTTTGGCATGTCTGTTGCTATTTTACTCATCGGAGGGCTTATTTTGTTTTATTACCTTCGTTTGAGACGAAAAAAAAGAGAGTATGAACACAGCTTGCTAAACCTTGAACTGATTGTACTCAAATCGCAGTTAAACCCTCATTTTGTTGCCAATTCATTGAGCGCAATCAAAGCCTTTATTGACCAACAGCCAGATCGGGCATCTCAGTTTCTTTCAAAATTTGCACGGCTCATCCGGAAAGTACTTGAGCAAAGTGAGTATTCTCTCATTAGCCTGAAGGAAGAATTGAAGACAGTAGAGCTCTACATGCAAATTGAATCAGTAAGACTTGACCATGGTTTTGATTATAAAATTGAAATAAGCGATCAAATTGATCCGGATGAAGTAATGGTTCCACCGCTAATCCTTCAACCAAGTATTGAGAATGCTATCTGGCATGGGTTAGCACCTAAACCTGCAAGAGGGCAAATTGTAATTTATATCAGTCTCGAAAACGACCTTTTGCGCATTACCATTGAAGACAATGGTGAAGGACAGCGTGCCATGACTGACAAGGGCTTGACAAACCCTCAGGAAAACAAATCATTTGGAATAGCCATCACCCGCAAGCGGATTGAGATTTTGGGAAAAGAACTCAAGCGTGAAGGGTATTTTCATCTTAACTTTCTACCTGACAGAACCGTTGTGGATATGGCCATACCCGTAAACATCCATTATTAAGAAAAATGATAAACGTTATTATTGTTGACGATGAACAGCACGCACGAGAGTATCTCCGGAAAGCCGTGGAAGACCGATATGCTGACATCCGTGTCATAGCCTTGTGCAGGAATATTGCTGAAGCTGAAGAAGCAATTGCTGAATTTAAGCCGGATCTGGTACTACTGGATGTTGAACTGGGAAAAGGAGTCTCAAGTTTCGACCTGTTGAAGAAAATCGCCCCCATCAACTTTGGGATAATATTTATTACTGCCTATAATCAGTATGCTATTCAGGCTATCCGTTTCAGTGCGATTGACTACCTGCAAAAACCACTTGATACAGATGAGCTGGATGTTGCAATAGAGCGTTTTAGAAACCGCAGTCAAAAGGCAGATTCCAATAAAATAGACAGTCTGCTTTCGGCATGGACAAGCCCCGGAAACCAGCAAAATAAAATGCCCCTGCCCACCATGACCGGTTTTGATCTGGTTACCATTGCCAATATTATTTATTGTGAAGGTGTAAGTAATCAGGTTTTACTGATAATGAACAATAAAGACAAGACCCTTATAACCTTGACGCTGCGCAAATGTGAGGAAACCCTGGTACCCTATAACTTTTTTAGGGTGCATAAATCTTTTTTAATCAACCTCAACCATGTGCAGAAGTATATTAAAGGAAAAGATGGAACGGTTGTAATGTCGGACGGAACAAGTATTACCGTTTCAAGGAACTTTAAAGATGAGTTTATTTCAAGGTTAAAGAACCCTTGACGGTCGTATAATATTCGGCTTCGTATTATTTCTATAGACAGGCGATTGCTCGTTCAATTCCCATTTCCGACTTAAGGTTGTTTTCGGACGTCTTACATGCTTTTTATCCCCATTCACTAAGTCTATCTTTTCGTTCTCACCTGAATTATACATTTTTAACATGGATAAAAGCCTGAAGCGCCCTGACAGCATCCGGCATTTGTCTTTTAATGTATAAGTATAAAGCTATGAACGCACACTTACTCCGGCAAATCTTCTCAACATTCCTGGTAGCATTCACCTTTTTGAATGGCAGTTATCTGTTTGCTCAGAACACGTCAATTACAAATGGTAGCTGGGGCACTCCAGCCAACTGGAGTTTAGGTCACGTGCCATTAGCTGCTGAAGATGTGGTAATTGCACACAATGTTACCATTTCTGCCGCAGCAACATGTGCGAACATAACCATTCAAACCGGTAAGTCATTAGATTTATCCGGCAGCAATACATTGACAGTTGGAAATAATCTCACAATTGAAAGTGGAAGTACTTTATCTGCTGGCAGTGGCTCAAATATCAATATCGGCTACCAATGGATAGACGACGGCGGTACGTTCAATGCCGGTGATGGTACGGTTACATTTAACAGCCAGAGCTATTACTGTTATATTACAGGTACCAAACTTAACCAGACCTTCAATAACATTACCGTTGCGATGGGTACCCATGCCTTGGATGCCAGCGGACTGCCTACCCTAACCCTCAACGGGAGCCTATTGTTTAAAGGCTCTCCTGCTTCTGCCAACAAGGGCAGTTTCTTCACCTCCACAACCATGACTGTGAAGAAAGATGTTACTTTCGAGAGTGGTTATCTTGGCGGGATGTTCACCCCGATGACACTGTACGTGGGGGGTAACTGGACAAACAATGCTACAGGAGGAGAGCGCCAGGCTTTTAATACATACGATGCGGGTATGTGGACCAGAGATAAGGTGGTTTTTAACGGAACAAGTCCACAGACAATCAACGGTAATCCTAGAATAGATGGAGGAAGTGTCTACGGGCAGAATTTTCAGGGGATAACCATTGACAATCCCACCACGGTAACGGTTGGGAATGCGGTTACAAACCTCTTTATCAATGATAACCTGACTATTTTGCAAGGTGCGCTCATATATGCCGGAACTACTACCCGGAATTTATTTCTTTACCAGCGAGACTCTCCAGAATGTCTTGTACTTTCTCCCGGAACAGCCTTGAATACAAATAACAACAATGTTACCGTAGGGGGTGATGTGAAACAGACAGGCGGTACAGTAAACAGTACAGGCATATTTAGATTCTTTGTCACCGATTGGTGGATCCCGCAACATGTTCCAACAGGTTCGTACACCAACTTGTACTTTGATGATAACCCTAAAACGCTAAATCCCGGTACAATAAAAGTTGCGGGCGCTTTCAGGGCGGGTACCGCCAGCGCCAACTCGTATAGTGGGGTGTCTTTAGGTAATGTGGTTACTGGTAATACCATGGAGTTTACCGCTACAGGAGCACAAACAGTGCCTTCGTTTAACGTAACTGATAGCCAGGCGAGTCCATGGTACTTTGATATTGGTTACGGGGGGCTGAAATTTAGTGGAGGAACAAAAACACTGGCTGGTCATATTGGGGTTTCTGAGGCATTTGACTTCCCGGGCAATATAACGCTTGGAACTTTTAACC
>JAIBAI010000081.1 GCA_019695235.1 Bacteroidia bacterium
TCCAAAGGCGCAAACAATGTTGTATTCATGACCCTTTGCCCCGAAATTGAAAACACCTCTAATACTATTTCACCTGTATTTACAGGCAACTTAAAATTCAACCACTCACTTGCCGGGTTCGGAAATACCTTCATTCTCTCCGCCTTTACTTCGCCCATCCCGTTCACAATTGTATCACAAGGGCTTCCTTTTAAAGGCCCCAATCGAAAATTAGCAAAGCAGCTTGGAGAAAGAAAATTTGGAAAGTTCATTACCGTATCGGTATTCAACACAAAATTACATTCCAAGCCTGGCTTATCCGGCTCATAGATTGTACTAAGGGTTTGGCACATAGAATCATTTGCAGTGATTTCACTCCATCCTAATAAAATATGTTTATAGTTCGGTGTTAATTGCGGGGCAGTACTAATAGGTGTGATGCAAGTATATTTCGTTGTTTCCAGGTCATACTGCAATGTACCGCAAGTTCCCCATGTTGACCTACTGACATAGAACTTGCTTCCGTCAGGGCTGATGTTGCAGGCATTCCAGTCTCGAAGGTCATCTATTGTTAATGAATCGCTTAAATCATGCACCACCAGGTTACTTAATTCGCCCGTGCAGCGGTCAAAGTCATAAACATGCAGTTCGTTGTAACTAGATGCAAACCGAAGCATCTTATCACCGTTCTGATTGAAATACGTCCATGTTACGCCCGACAAGCTATCTTTTTTTACCGGATACGTGATCTTTTGCAGATTCACACCTTGCGGACTTAACACACCGATATAAAAATCATCAAGATAAGCACCTAATTTCACTAACCACCAGTCGCGCCCGTTAGCATGGCGGCAAGCCGCCATACCACCGAAAGGTGCAGTGGGTTCATTTACAACAACATTGCCCTTGCTGATAAGGCTTTGGGTGGGAATATCCAAGTACGCATAAGTAAACATTACATCAAGTGCTGCGAATCCTATTCCCGAATAATTCTTGTGTAGGGTTTGCCCATAAAACAGGTATGCCTTGGTGTTGTCGCCCGGATCGTTCAAAAACAAAGGCCCTAAAAAGTTATTTATATTGGTGGTATCTGCCGTTCCCCCCGGATGCGGAATATCATCATTATATAGCTTAGCCGCCAGCACCTGCCCGCTGCGGTTTACCAGGCGCCAACCATTGCTCGCAAAAATCAGCTCGCCTGTATGCCGGTCGCTGAATGCCGCGCGGCTGTATGCGGTTGAAAGATTCAGGTGAGCATATTCTTCAATGTACTCGATGCCTTCTTCATTGAATTTATAGATTGCACTGCCATACGGCGGAGGACAATCAGGCGTAGGGTCGAAATCGCAATAGCCTATCGCAAAGCAATCCGCCTCCCTCTGGGCTGAAAGCGTGAAAAATGAATAATAAAAAACGAAAATTAAAATCAACAGCCTACCGTTCATAAACTACCTTATCTTTAAATATTTCTCCGGTTGCCACAACAATACCTAATTAAAAGGGGACCACCGGGCCCCCGCCACTGACAAGGTACGAAGAAGCTGAATAGGTGCTTTTGCATCTGATGCAAAGAAATTGCATGTAGTGCAAAGGAAATCGCTGTGTGACTATGCTGGTCATTGATACAGAAGAAAAATTTTTATTTTTGAAGAAAGAGCCCTTGATGAAGGTCAATTCATTTAAGCTCTTGATTTGCTTAGCCCGTAATTAATCAATGAAAGAATTGGGTTGCTTGAAGGGTAAGGCTTGTAATGAAAAGCCTGAGGATAATTCTATTTTACTGCTATACTATATTAAAGGGGACCACCGGGCCCCCGCCACTGCTAAGCTACGAAGAAGCTAAACAGGTGCTTTTGCATGGGATGCAAAAAATTTGCATGTAGTGCAAAGAAAATCGCTATACGCCTTTGTCACCAATTATTACAAAGGGAAAATTTTTTCGGATATTTCAGTGGTATGCACACGGAACCCTGTTAGTTCCACAATACAGCTGGCATAAGCAGGACATGTTTTTACTTGTTAAGAGCAATTTCCGGGGTTTTGATGGTATTGCTACGATTTAAGGCCCGGTCACAAATACTCACCTCATAACAGATAGTGTCGTATGCAGAAAATGGGTTGACTGTGAACAGCTTCATTTCTATTTCTCCTTCCACCGCACGCATGTTTGTTTTCCCTCTTAAATCAGGTATCCGGCTGTTTGATGAAAGCGTATCGGCTCCCGGATAGGGGGGAGGGAGGGTAACCTTTACAAAAGTACCCGATTGTTTCTCGTAGTAGGTAATGAAGAAATTGAAGTAATATTCGCTCCCTTTGTTAAACGGAGCAAGGGTATCAGCTGACCCCAGGCCAATATCTCCGTTTCCATCAGTAAATGAAAAACGCAACAAACCCAGGCTGTCTTTGCCATGTATGTTGGTTAGTCGTGTAAAAGAGATGAAACGTATTTCAGGTGTATCCGGGTAATCTGCTTCTTTATGGCAAGCGCCCAAACCAAGAGTGACAAAAAATAGCAGGACGAGTACTTTGGGCATGTCAACAGGAGGGTTCTTTGCCCCTACCTTTGCAAAGATACTTGGAAACAACAGATATATATCATCAGGAAAGGGAAAGCCTTAGGGAACGAATTTTTAAGATAACTGATGCGCACGGTGCCGCAGTGCTTGAAATGGATGTTTTCAGGTTTCAATACCGATATAACAATGTTTACCAGACTTGGTGTGATGCCTTAAGTAGAAGTCCGGCGCAGGTGCAGGAGCACCATGCAATACCATTTCTTCCCATTTCATTTTTCCGCACTCATCAGGTGCAGACTGGCCCGGTACGGGAGGGGGCAACGGTTTTCGGCAGTTCCGGAACAACTGGTGCAGACCGTTCAAAACATTTTGTGCCTGATCTGGCGCTATACCGTAAAAGTGCCAAAATGACATTTGAAAAGTGCTTTGGTGCACCTTCTGAATTGGTAATAATTGCCCTGTTGCCTTCGTACCTTGAGCGCACTGATTCATCACTTGTATATATGTGTAAAATGCTCATTGAAGATTCCGGAACGCCTGAAAGCGGATTTTTCCTGAACCAATATGATGAATTATTGCATTTACTTGAAACATTGGCTATCCAGAACAGGCAAGTTTGCCTTATTGGCGTGAGCTTTGCTTTACTTGATTTTGCCGGATACCGTCCTCCGGCCTGGCCGGGCCTTAAAGTCGTAGAAACTGGCGGAATGAAAGGAAGGGGAAAGGAATTGTTGCGCGAAGAATTACATTCGCTCATACGTAAAACCTGGCCAGTGCCGTTTATTTATTCAGAGTATGGCATGACTGAGTTGCTCTCACAGGCTTATTCTGGGCAGGATGGATTTTTTCAGGCTCCCCCCTGGATGCGTATTCAGCTCAGAGACCTCTATGACCCCCTTTCACAGGTTGAAACAGGTGCTTTGGGTGCCATCAATGTGGTTGATTTAGCGAATATTGACTCCTGTGCCTTTATCGCCACCGACGATCTGGGGAGGGGTGCCGCCGATGGAAGATTCACTGTTAACGGGCGTTTCGACCATTCTTTACCCAGGGGCTGCAATCTTTTACTCAATGGATAAAATACTTGTGAAAATTTTGCAGCTGATAAAATTTGCATGAAAAGATACTATTACTATCTTTGCAGCCCGTTTGAAAAAACGAAACAACATTCAAACAGATTCAAGTGAATACACTGAGTTACAAAACAATTTCGGCCAACGACGCTACCGTTCAGAAAGAATGGGTGTTGATTGATGCAGAGAATGTGGTTTTGGGCCGTCTGAGTTCAGAGGTTGCCAAAATCATCCGTGGCAAAAAGAAGCCTACCTACACTCCTCATGTGGATTGTGGTGACAACGTAATTATCATCAACGCAGAGAAGGTGGTTATGACAGGTAGTAAAGCCGAGGTAAAGCAATATGTGCACTATACCGGTTATCCTGGCGGTCAGCGTTTTAAAACACCGCGTGAGATGCTGGCAAAAAAACCAGAAGGCATCATAGAGCATGCTGTGAAAGGGATGCTTCCCAAGACCAAGCTGGGCAGAAAAATATTCGGAAACCTCTTTGTTTATGCTGGTTCTGAACATCCACACGCAGCACAACAACCTAAAACGATCAAATTAAGCGATATCCGTTAATGGAAACCATCAACACCAGCGGCAGAAGAAAAACCTCAGTGGCCCGGGTATACCTGAGCCCAGGAAAAGGGAATATCACCGTCAACAAGAAAGACGTAAATGAATATTTTACCGTGCCCATCCTGCTTGGCACTATTCAAAAGCCATTTGTGGTGACTGAACATCAGGGAAAATATGATGTAAAAGCAGTCATTAACGGTGGCGGTATCACCGGCCAGGCTGGCGCCCTGAGTCTTGCCATTGCGAAAGCACTGGTAGAGGCTGATGAGGCGAATAAGCCAGTTCTTCGCGCTAACGGACTTCTTACCCGCGACCCTAGAATGGTTGAGCGTAAGAAACCAGGTCAGAAGAAAGCAAGAAAACGGTTCCAATTCAGTAAGCGTTAATTTTCCGGAAAGCACACTATGTCAAAAATATCAACCGATCAGTTACTCGACGCTGGTGTTCATTTCGGACATCTTAAGAGCAAATGGAATCCCAATATGGCTCCTTATATTTTTATGGAGCGTAACGGAATTCACGTTATAGACCTGAATAAAACTGTAGTAAAGCTTGAAGAAGCGGCTGCTGCAATGAAGCAAATTGCAAAATCAGGAAAGAAAATTCTTTTTGTTGCTACCAAGAAGCAGGCAAAAGAAATTGTTGCTGATGCCGTGAAAAAGGTCAATATGCCTTATGTTACCGAGCGTTGGCCAGGTGGAATGCTTACCAATTTCGCCACTATCCGTAAGGCAGTGAAGAAAATGGCTTCCATTGACAAAATGTCAACCGATGGCACCTACGAAACAATTTCGAAAAAAGAGAAGCTTACTATTTCACGCGAACGTGAGAAACTTGAGATTCAATTCGGATCAATCGTTGATATGAGCCGACTTCCGGCAGCATTGTTTATTGTTGACATCAGCAAAGAGCACATTGCTGTAGCAGAAGCAAGAAGATTGAATATTCCAACTTTTGCGATTGTTGATACCAACTCTAATCCAAATCTGGTTGATTACCCAATCCCGGCAAATGATGATGCAGCAAAATCAATTTCTCTCATCATGAGCGTTGTTGTAGCTGCTATCCAGGAAGGACTGAGCGAACGCAAGTCAGATAAAGATAAAAACGAAGATGAAGGTCGCAAAGATGCTGATAAGGCAGTAGAAGCGGCAGCATCGGCTGAATAATTCAAATCTAAAAGAACAAAATCCCATGTCAAACGTAGCCATTACCGCTGCTGATGTAAATAAACTGCGCCAAATGACCGGTGCAGGTATGATGGACTGTAAGAAAGCCCTCACCGAATCAAATGGTGACTTTGAAGCTGCCATTGATTTTCTCCGGAAAAAAGGTCAAAAAGTAGCCGGAAATCGTGCTGACCGTGAAGCCAATGAAGGCGT
>JAIBAI010000082.1 GCA_019695235.1 Bacteroidia bacterium
TGTTAGCCGTACCGTATGAATTGGTTTGTCCGGCCATCACATAGCCCCCGTCAGACGCTTCCACCAGGGCATAAGCTTTGTCATCGGCAGGCCCTCCATAGCTTCGGCAGAGCTGTGTCTGACCGTTTACATGTTGGCTTATCAGATGGAAGACAAGGCCAAAAAGAATGCGTTTTAACAAGCGTCTAAGGGTTTGAAATTTATAGTCAAATGTAGTTTTTTTGAACAAATGTCGGGTCCTGAAATAGATTGACCAAAATGCCAAAAAATTTCACACAGAAATGAACCAAAATTGCAATACAAAGGAGCGGTTTGTTACCGGTTATTTGCGTGGCAATAGCGATTATAGGGTGTAAAATTTGCCAGCAAGCCGCTAATTGATTTTTGAAGTGATGACCCGATAAGTCTTATGACTTCCGTCGCTGAAATTTATTTTCAGATAATAAATCCCGCTGGAGACAGCTGTTAGGTTTAACTGGTATTGGGTAGCGGAAACTTGGTAAGAGCCGATTATTCTTCCGCTGATATCAAATAGCTGCATATTGTTTATTTCCGACTGAAATGAAATATTAACAAATTCTTCAGCGGGGTTTGGATATACGTGGTTCGATGCAGGGATGGGTACGGGGAGAGGTGCGTCAATTTCAGGAGGCGGAATGTGATAGATAAATGGTTCGGTAATTATTGGGTCATTCCTGTCGAAATAGATAGCTGCATGGTTGCTTATCTGATAATTTTCGGGGTTATTATTCCGCTGGTTAACATAAAACTCTACAAACCCCTTGCTGCCTTCAGGGTCATGTGACTCCGAAGGAAGATTGATGTCATGGAACTCAAACAATAGATTCCGCCCGACCCTGCTAAATACATAAGGGAAGTCTGAAATGCCGGGGATTACTGAATTTTCGTCAAGCTGCGGGGGGAGTTCATCTCTGATCGAAACATGAAATGCAGGGGCGTTGCCTGTGTTTTGAAAGCGAATCCGGTATTTGATACTTTGTTTGGCAACAATAAAATGTTCTTCCCCAAGGCCGGAAGGATAGCCTGTTTTGTCATTGGGATCGTAACTGCCAACAATATTTTCACAGGAAACCCGGTCGTCAGAAAGCCTCTGATGGGAGTAAAACACATCGTTAAACACGCGTGTAGGAGGCAGCTCTCCGCAGTCCTGAAGCGGAGTGCTGAAAATTACAGATTGTTCATTTAAAAATACCACATAAGCAGGAGCCTCATTCTCGGAAATATAGTAAGTTGTATCCTCTCCGGCCATCAGCTGTGTTAGGTAAAAGTGGGCAGGGGTCTCGGAGCCCATGACTCGTAAAAGAAGCGGGGCATCCATATTTCCCGGGCCTATATTCTTCAGGTATATACGTTTTGCCGTGTCGCACAGAAAACTTACCTGCAGATTTACAACCTGTTCGGGGTTGGTGGTACAAGTATCTATTCCGGTTAATGATGCGGCAACACAGGCTTGTTCTCCGAGTTCGGTACTCTGGTGTATTGAATCGCCGATGATATAGGTTTTGCATGCAAAAGGTGCCAAATCCCGTATGCTGAGCTGGTAATGGTTTTCACTGATTTGTTCAAACCCATCTGGCCCATACACAGGTGTTAGGTGTGGGTCATATTCCAGTTGAACATTAGCCGAATCAAGTCTAAGTGTTCCCTCGTTACAGATGCGTATATGGCGCTGCTGAACTGTTCCCCGCAGAAGCCCGGGGATAGTATTTTGCAAGGCGATCTTTGTACAATTTACTTTGGAAACAACCGGAAAGATTACGTTAGAAATATTATGACGGTCGTGTATGCTGATACTGTCTAAAATGGTATTGCATGTGCCCTGTGTCAGGTTGGGATTGCTGAAAAGAATATCAACAGAACCTGAGTCTGGAGCCACGAGCATGAAACGGCCCTGCGCATCCGTTGTTCCGGAATAACTAATGTTATTGGCTTCCTGTGATTGCAGGTAGATTACCTGATTCCTAATTGGAGATTCTCCTTCGTCGGCTTTGCAATTAGCATTTTCATCCAAAAAAGCATATCCCGAAACGGTACGAACACCATCTACACCACAAAAACTGGCTGTACCAATAGAAAAGTCAATGAGTATTGAATGTCCTGTTGATATTGAAAACGTAAAAGTGTTTATTAAAATATAATAAGTATGTCCGGCTTCAGCCCAGATCATAGGCTCATCTTGTGGGTTAGGCCCATTGTTGGGACCTGTAACCGGTGTCGGAAAGACTGAGCCCCGGTAGTTGCAGGATACACTTAAATTCGGGTCCCACCAAATGTTTTCACAAAGATTATTGGTTAGATCAAATACTGCAAAATCCAAATCAACTTCTGGGCGCAAGATTGTTGTACCGAAGTAGCAAGGCTGCGCATTGAATCCAAGCCATCCGGAAGTATCCACTGTTAGTTTCAGCCAGGCAGAATTTTTCTCTTTATAAATACAATATATTTGGGAAACGGAATCAATTTCAGCTATAAAGCCAATACCGGGGGCAATATACGGTATATAAATCTCCTTTGAGCATACCGGTATTGCATTGATGCAATCCTGCTCCGGCCTGATCACCTGGGCGTTGAGGCCATGGATCAGCAGACTCAAAAAGAAAAAGATGCGTAAAATTTGCTTCATACTTTAACAAAGATAGACTTAAACATTCCATATAACCCGAGACAAATAATCGTATTTATCGGGTGGTCTTTGCAAAACCCCTAAGCGGGAACCCGATGCTGATTCATCAAGTACCCAGTGATTAACCAAACCATACATTTGAAACCAGCCTGGTTCGGTATATCCTTGCATCACCCCATGAGCTCCACCGTTCTATCGATCATGAAATGAAAGTCACCAGGAGTATCGGTGAGAACCGGAGCTCAACGGCGGTGTGAATAAGTAATATTCAACAACGCTCTATAGAGCTATGAATTCTGCTTAACGGTGACTGATAATCAGTTTCTGAAAAAGAGAAATATTATTGGGAATATCCAATCGAACAACAAAAAGACCCTCCTGAAGATGTTGGGTTGGAATAAATGAAGGACCATGCCCTGTCTTTTCTTGCTCAATCAATTTACCATCTACACCAAATATGGAAACAATTGTGTTTGAAGGACAATCTTCCAGGAAGAAACCAACATCACAGGGATTGGGATACAAACCAACTGGTTCATGATTAAATGTTTGGATGCTTAATTTTACAGGTTCTATATTATGCAAAGCTGGTTTGGTAATCACCGGGTCGTTGTAATCGAAATAAATTGCAGCCCGGTTTGATATCTGGTATACCTGAGGATTTTCTTTTATCTGATCAATATAAAATTCAATAAATCCATTGCTGCCTGCCGGGTCAGATGCACTATCAGGTAAAAATATTTCTGGGAATTTGAAAGTTATAATTCCGCCTGAAGCGTGAAATTCGTAGCGATGACTTGCATTTCCAATCCTGATTGTGCTTTCATCCAGATAGCCGGGAAGGGTATCTTTGATCACTACATTGTAAGCCATTCCTGTCCCGGTGTTTTGGAAACGGATTTTATATTTCATTTTCTGGTCCCGAAGGATGATGTTTTCAGGGCCTAAGCCGAATGGGTATCCGGTTTTATCATTGGGATCATAGCTTGCCAGGATGGTTTCACAGGAGAGGCTGTCGCCGTAATTGCTGAAACTGTGGGATAAACTCCGCCAGTAACTTGCCAGATCCTGCGTCTCCTGGCAACCATGAATATTATTCGTGAGCAAAATTTCTGAACCTTCCGAAATTACCGCAGAGTAATCATTCAGTCCGGCATCTTCCAGGTTGAAAGACAATTCTTCTCCGGCCAACAATTGAATCTGAGATTGCTGCAGCAAATTCAAATCACCGTAAATGCTTAGTTTAAGTGGCGCACCCATATCCACATTGCTTGTATTGGTTATTTTAAGCTGATAACCGTTTACACAGGAACTTTCTAAATCCAGTTCGAATTGATCGTTCAAAGTGTTGCTGCATCTGGTAGTAGGCTCTATGAGGGCATTTACACATGCTTCCCAAACATTTACAGCTGAGCAGGAAACAGAATCGGTAAGTTTATAGATTATGCATTCGAACGGAGGAACCGGAGGAAGGTTAATCTGGTAAAGATTTTCTGATTCTTTTGCCATGCCATCAGGCAAGGAAACAGGTGTCAGAACCGGGTCGTACTCAAGCCGGAGAACCAGATTTTCAGCTGGTAAATTTCCCTGATTACAAACATTAATCGTGCGTGTGTTTCTAAAGCAACGCACCAATCCGGAAGTGGAATTTCTCACAAGAATATCTGCGCAGTCTTCCTTGTTTTTCACCGCAAAGTTCTGACCTGATAATTGCCCCCCTTCCGGTATTTCAACCAAATCATGATTGGGTCTGCAAACGATATCGGTGGTCAAAGGATTGATAATACTCAATCTGAACTGGCCGTGAGATGGGGCAACAATCTGGTAATTTCCATGTTCGTCTGTCAGGGTATAAACCGAGGGAAGACTGGCCTCTACAGGCTCGAGCTTTACCATAATATTTCCAAGTTTGGTCTCATTTGAGTCAGCCAGGCAATTTTCATCGGTATCTAAAAACACCTTCCCGCTGATCCTGTTTTCTCCCTCGACACTACAGATGCCGCATGAGCCAATTGAAAAATCAACCAATGCAGGAGACCAAATTGTGTCTGTTCCTACCGGTGCTTTATAAAACCTGATGAGTAGAAAATATACTTCTCCGGAATCAACATGCATCATTGGTTCATCCTGTGGCCAGCTTCCATCATTCATTCCGGTAACTGGTGTTGGGAATGTCAATCCCCGGGTGTTGCAAGCAACAATCAAGCTTGGGTCGCTTTCAATGGAATAACAATTATTGTTCGTCAGGTCAAATAGCATGAAATCCCAATCATGTTCTTCTGAAGTGGGTATAATATTGAAACCAAGCATCCCTGACGAAACGATGTCGAGCCTTAACCACACAGCGTCGCGTTCATCTATTCTACAACTTAAAGCTTCCGGTATTAATTCCATATGATTGCCAAATCCATTATACTGATAGCTCAGATTAACAAACTTTGAGCAAACATTCAGAGGGGTGATGCAGTCTTGTTCTGGCCTGGGAGTCTGAGCCCATAATGGGATATTCAGAAGAAATAGCAGCTGTAAGCTTAATAGTAGTGTTTTATATTTCATTTCCGGTATTGATTAATTTTCTGAAAACAATTATAGGGGTTTTTATTTGACAACCGTTTTTGGAAAAATTGGAGATTTCGTTAATCAAAGCCTAAGCGTACCTTTGCACCATGATCTCACCCCAGACCATTCAGCAAGTGATGGAAACCGCCCGCATTGAGGAGGTGGTAGGGGATTTTGTAGTGCTGAAAAGACGGGGTGCTAATTTGCTTGGTCTTTGTCCCTTTCACAACGAAAAAACACCTTCGTTCAATGTCTCTCCGGCAAA
>JAIBAI010000083.1 GCA_019695235.1 Bacteroidia bacterium
CACAACAAATAATCAATCAACTAATACTATCCGGCGATCATAAACAGCTTATAAATATCAGGTCGAAAGGAAAAGCGTTTGAACTGGCTATACCCAGCCCCGAACATTATCTGCCGATGCTGTATGTTTTGGCTCTCAAGGATAAAAAAGACAAAATTGTCTTTTTTAATGATAAGCCAATGGCCGGTTCATTGACTATGACATCGTTTCGTATAGAGCAATCTTAACATCTTTCTGATAGTTTTATTACCTCCGTATAAACTTTGTTCTCAGAATATCTGCGTTGGCACTTAGTTCAAGGATATAAATTCCGGCGGGTATATTTTGCAAGTCAATAGTTTGTTCAGAATTGATTTGCAGCTGTTGAAGCATCCGCCCACTTACATCTAAAATGCGGCAATTAGTATTATAGGGCTGCTTAGGTTGAATGTGAATGAAATCTACTGCTGGATTTGGATAAATACCCACCTGGGCAACGCTAAAAGTTTCAGAAGAATTGATGGCTTGCGGTACAAATTTAACTTTTAGTAAACTAAAATGATTCAGGTTGTTATCCGTCCAGAGACCGCCAATCATCACTTTCCCATCTGGCATTAACACAGCTGTAAGGTCACTATTAGACGGATTAGCATTTCCTAGTTCTTCAACCCCTTGATCACCAAACGAGAAATCTAATGAACCGTTTTCTTTGAATTTTGCAATTACAACCTGGTCAAAGTTTCTACCAATCGCAAGTATTGTTTTGTCTTCATTAATTAGCACTTTATTAGCGATACTCGCTTGTTGGATATCTACGATGCCGTTGGTTCCAAAATTTTCATCTCTTGACCCATCTGACTTTAATCGTACAAGGGTAAGCCTACTGTCACCAGCTCCAGCAGAATAATTGCCTGCAAGTATAATTTTCCCATCCGGTTGTTCTAAAATATCATTAAAGTTGGGTGTGCGCTCTTCTCCTCTGTCTACCAATAAAATACCATTTACACCAAAATCATTATCAATATCTCCATTTTCAAGTAACCGGATGACTTTAAAGGTAGGTACTCCGTTAATTGTTGTGATGCCCCCTACTACAATACGCCCATTTCTTTGCACTACCATTCTGTATGGAGTGGCTGCACGAACTGAATCAACAATAAAAGTTTTGCCAGCATCTCCAAAACTCTCATCCAGACTACCGTTTGCATTGAGTCTAATTACACAAAATTCAAGACCAGGATTTCCAGAACCTACCTGCACTTGCGACGCTAAAAGAATTTTCTCATTAGGCAAGATGGCTACATCGTATGCACCTGACCTACTGCCATGTGGAGAAACATTCAGGGTAAGTATCCCGTTTGTAGCAAACGAGCTATCACAACTACCATCTGCCTTAAGCTTCACCACATAGGTTTCATCGATCAAACTAAATGGATTCGGACGGTTGCCGGCTAATATGACGGTGTTATTGGGGCCTATTACTGCTCTATGCATAGCCCCGGTAGTAGTGGGTTCACCTTTAATAAAAATCCGGCCGCTATCATTAAACGTTTGGTCATATTCGCCATTTTCTAGTAGCCTTGCAGCAAAATACTCCTGATAATTTAAAGCGGTAAATGGTTTTGACGTGGCTCCTAAGAGAATTCGCCCATCACTATATAGCTGGAGTGAACGTACCCCATGACCTGACTGGCCACTTTGGCTTACTCCTTGCTGAACGGCCTTTCGTCCGTTGCTGCCAAAGCCTGAATCTGGCTGCACAAAGATTTGCGGCTGTGCGCATGTTTCCGTTCCCTTAAAGAAAAGAAAAAATAGACCTATCAAGAAGAGACAAGTACCGATATGGCTATTTACGAAAAGTTTAAATGTAGAAAATGAAATCATAGTAAAAAATAAATATTGGAACCAAATGTAATAAATTTCACACAGAATAGGCCGCCATCCATCCAATATGCTGTACTAGCACAGACAAAAAGATTAATTTTCGAATTACTATTTTAAAGTTTTTAACTTTGTATAAATCCTAATCTCCCAATCATGACCATGAAAAAAATTTTCCTCATCCTTTATCTTAGTGCTGTTTGCTTTCTTTCAAATGCCCAAAAGGTTGATACAAGCCTATGGTCTGCCACCGGTGGGGCTGTGAATGCCATTTTAAAAGACAACAATACCATATACATAGGTGGCGCATTCACCAAAGTTGGGCCGAACACCGGTTGTCTGGTTGGCTTGAATCCTGACAATGCAAAGATTATAAGCAACAAATTAAAGATTAATCCGGGCCTGATTCATGTAGTAATTCCTGATGTGAATGGTGGTTTATATATTGGGGGAGATTTTAGTATTTCAACGGCTTCATTCATTTATACCGACTTAATCAGATTGAAGCCTGATGGTTCAATTGACACTACATTTAAAACACCTACCAATGGTTCAGTACGTGCTTTATATCTTCGGGGAACCAAATTATACGTCGCTGGTAAATTCACCACCATTGGATCTCAAAGCAGATCGAATATTGCAGAGATAGATATCATTGCAGGTGCAGTTACTATCTGGAATCCGGGTACAAACGACGAAGTATTCTCATTGCAAGGCAAAGGTTCTAAACTATATGTCGGCGGGGCATTTACTATCCTCAATTCTCAGGCAAGAAAACGTGTTGGCTGTATTGATTTGAATCTGGGCTTAACCACCAATTGGCAAGCAGATATTCCATCCGGCAATGTGCAATCAATTCAATTACATGGAGCAAATGTCTATTTGGGTGGAAGTTTTCAAACCATAAACAATACCAATAGGTTCAGAATTGCCGCTTTAGATTCAGTCAATGGCTCTTTACTTGCCTGGGACCCAAATGCCAACAACACGATAAATGTATTATATGCTGATGGACAACGCATATACGCTGGGGGTAATTTTTCTTCCATTGGTGGTTTTGGTTATAACAGGCTTGCTGCCATAGATACCGGAACCGGGCAAGCCTTGCCCTGGGTACCCAACCCAGATGGGAATGTGTATAGCATTTTTGTTGAAGGCAATACCGTATATGCCGGAGGAAGCTTTCAAAACATAGGTGGTCAGCCAAGAAATGGAGGCGCACGTATCAACGCGAATGGGGCAGTTGATGATTGGACACCTGGATTTAACAACGAAGTACGGGCAATTTATGTATCTGCTGGCACTGTCTGGGCAGGTGGAAATTTCAGTTCTGCCAACGAAGGCATACGCAACCGCCTGGCAGCAATTGACCTTTCAACCGGTATGCTAACCGACTGGAACCCCAATGCCAGCAATACTGTAAACACCCTGGCACTTGCAGGTGATTATGTTTATGCTGGAGGAATTTTTACAAGTATCGGCATCCATGACAACAGCCGCCTTGCTGCAATACATAAACAATCAGGACAACCTGCAGACTGGAAACCCAACCCAAACAACACAGTTACCACGATGAAAGTGCATAATAATCAGCTCTTTGTGGGTGGATATTTCACAAGCATCAATGGTGTCAACCGTAGTAAACTGGCAGTTTATGACTTAGAAACGCGCGAACTCACCAACTTTAATGCTAATGTACACAGCAGCAGCTCACGTTATGTTAGCGCAATAGAAATACGCGACAGCATACTTTACCTCGGAGGATACTTCTCAAATGTTTATGGCCAATCCCGGACGAACCTTGCATCTGTGAATTTGAATACGATGAGTTTAAACAGTTGGAATCCTGCGCCCAACTCTCCTGTCAGGACTTTGCACCTGCACAATGCTTTGCTTTATGTCGGAGGTGATTTCACTTCCATTAGTGGACAAACAAGACAAAGAATTGCTGCATTGGAATTAACTTCTGGACTTGCAACTGCATGGAATCCGGGTGCCAGCAATACCGTTTATGGCATTCAGGCAGCAGGCTCAACTGTTTATGCCGTAGGTTATTTCACTTCTATCGGAGGACAGTCACGCAGTTATCTTGCAGCAATAGATTCCAGTGGCACTGGATTAGCCAAGCCCTGGACCTGCAATGCAACGGCTCCAATTTATACCTTATGGCTCGATGCCAAATGTTCAAGTGAGCAATTGTTCGTCGGCGGGGATTTCGTTTCTATTAACGGAGTGAACCAGAAAGGCCTTGCCGCCGTTTCCGGAATTAACCAGGTTACCATTACAAAAACAACCACGGATGTTTCCTGCAATGCACTTAGCGATGGTGCTATTGCTGTTTCTATAACTGGTGGTGCCGGACCATTCACCTATTCAACCGACAATGTTAATTTTCAGCCATCCGGTACCTTTACCGGGCTGCCTGCGGGTGATTATTCCGTTTATCTTAAGGATGCCAGCAGTTGTGTAATTGAATCGTTTGCAAAAATCTATGAACCAAGCGCCATTCAACTCAATTCTTCAGTAAATCCAGAAACCTGTGAAGGGCAGCAAAATGGTTCTATAAACCTTGCAATTTCCGGAGGTACTGCACCTTATACTTATACCTGGACGGGTGCTAACGGAAGTGGTTCAAGCCTTACAGGACTGGCAGGTGGTGATTATTCAGTGGCTGTAAAAGACAGCCGCTATTGCTCAAAGTCCGAATCATTCTCAATAGGCTCAACCCCTTTACCTGATGCTGCATTCGAAAGCAGTACCAACGAGGCAACCATCATTCTGAACAACCAAAGTACAGGCGCACCAGAAAGTTTTCATTGGAATTTCGGTGATGGCAGCACATCTTCAGATGAAAATCCAAGTCATACCTATCAGGCCGAGGGCACTTATAACGTTTGCCTCAAGGCGACCAATTCTTGCGGGGTAGACAGTATTTGTAAAGTGATAAGCATCAACTTGGCGGGTACGGCATCCATTGGCAATTCAAGCCGTATAGACATGTATCCCAACCCAACTGAAAACCTTTTACACATTAGGTTGAGCGGAACCAATACCTCCCAACCAATTCGTTATTCACTCACAGACCTTTCTGGCCGAATTGTCAAAGAGGTAAATCAAAGCCAAAGCCATAACTTTACGGTAGACCTGAGCCGGGTGGAATATGGCATCTACTTCTTAAACCTTTATCAGGGAGGCCAAACCAGCTCATTCAGGGTGATTCGGAAGTAAGCAATACCGGAAAAATATAAAACGGCCATCTGAAATTTTCAGATAGCCGTTTTTTTATGTGGCATCTTCAGAAGCTAAATCACAAAATCCTTTGTATCACAGGTTTCGTATAAATTAGGACATCCCTCTCTAAGCCTGTTCAATGCCCCACACTTGATATTTATAGCCGATTCAGACAATTTAGGTCTTCAAAAGCTTGCTTTAATCTGGCCATAAAGCTATCCTCGCCTTTGCGTTGCCAAACCCGTGGGTCGTAGTATTTTTTATTTGGCTTCTCCTCCCCTTCCGGATTCCCAATTTGACCTTGCAGATAGCCCTTGTTGGCTTCGTAATAGTTCTTCACCCCTTCCC
>JAIBAI010000084.1 GCA_019695235.1 Bacteroidia bacterium
AAGTAATACCCCGGACTCATAAACGTAAACCCGGTATTAGTGGCGTTGCTTTCAATTAGGTCATTAAAATTCCAGTAATACTTCACAGCCTGTTCAGAATTGTTGATGGTCTGCACCTGAAATGGCGTACATCCGGCCATACTGCTCAAATCAAACCGTGCAACAGGCATATTATGAACCGCAATAGGAAGCTGCATCGTATAAAATGCACTACAACCCAGGGTGTCTTTAGAGAACAGCGTTACAGCATATTCGCCCTGAACAGGGTAGGTGTAAACAGGGTTTTGAAGTGTAGAAGTACGCCCCTCCCCAAAATTCCACTCCCATTCAACCGCCCCGTCTGAAAGGTCTTTGAAATGTACAATGGTTTTTTCGCAGGCTTCTTCTACGTCTGCACTGAAACTCGTTGCAGGTCCAAGTACAGTCACATACTCTTGATAGTTCAGCGTATCAGAACATCCGTTGATAGCTGTTGTAATAAGCTGAATGTCGTATTTACCGGGCCTTTCATATAGTTTCACCGGATGTTGAATGCCTGAGAAGGTACTGTCGCCAAAAGACCACCTCCAACTAACAGCGTCAATACTCTGATCAACAAAACTTACAACCGAAGGAGCACATCCGGCCGGAGTGGGAGAGTTAAACAAAGTCAGCGGACCCGCTACAATAATTGAACTGTCAGCCCAGACGGTATCTACGCATTGTTCAGAGGTGCGCCCTATAGCGAAAGGCCTGTATTGTCCGTTTACGGGATAAACATAACTTACTGATGCCCCATTGGCTGTTTGCCCATTACCCAAATGCCATTCCCAATTGATGCCGCTTGATGGTTCAGCCCTGAATAATACCGGAAGTGGTTTGCATTGACCGGTATATTCAATCTGCATCCTTCCGTTGAATAGTTCAAGGCCGACTTTCTTAACACTGCTTGTACAACCGTCAGCTGTGGTAATTCGCAACAAAAAAGAGTCAGCAGGCATACTGGCAAAAGTCACCACAGGGTCTCTGTCAGTTGATGTTATACCATTGCCAAAATCCCAAAACCACGAAGTAGCATTTGAACTTGCGCTTGTAAAGCGTGCCTTGATCGGAAAGCATTGACGATCCTGGGTAAAACTAAAATCTGCACTTGCCCCGAATACAGTTACATGACCTGCATTGTCTACCCTTGTCGAGCACGAAGCTACAGTTCCACTTACTGCGGTGATTCCAAATGAGTGAACTCCCGGATTGGTGAATGTGGCATCTATTGTTGAGTAATACGACCGGTTATATCCGGCAAAATGCCATATTGGCCATCCACCACCGGTGTATTGAAGCTTTACTACCAAGGGAGAACAGCCTTGAGGCGAACTCAAAAACTCAAACGATGGTTGTGGATTCGAAAAAGTGATATTTGAGGGTAAATCAAAGCTGTTGATGCATCCTGCGGGGTCTCTTACAATCAACTTGACAGTGTAAACCCCACTGGTATCATATTGATGTTCAGGTTCGTATTCGGTTGAAGTGCTGCCGTCGCCAAAATCCCAGTGAAAGGTATATCCTGCCGGATTGCTTAAGGTCTGCCTGAATTTAATTTTGTCTTTACAAACAGAGGTCGGATAAATGATCTCCGGAATTGGAGGATTTGTGAAAATACTCTTCAACGCCGAAGTCTTACAGCCTAATGTGTCTTCTACGAGTACCAAAATGGTGGATGCTGAGTTTGAAACCGGAAAGTCATGACTAGCCTGTCCTCCACTTGCCTGTGTGCCCCCACCAAAGGTCCATGTTACATTACGGTAACTGCTGCTTGTTAATTGAACTTCAACATGTGAATGTGTACAGAAATCTTCTTTGGCTACACTAAACTCGGGCTTTTGCCCCCCTATCAGGATAGATTGCGGATATTGTATTGTGTCAAGACCAGCAGGGGTTTCAGCAATATAAAATACCGAATATGCGCCTGCTTCATTATAGACGTGCTGGGGGCGTTGTAAGTCGGAAGTAGCACCATCGCCAAAACTCCACATCAATACGTGGTGCGAGGTGTCTTGCCTGAAAAATGTAATATTGATAGGTGCACAACCTGTAAGGGGCCCCTTAGGTTCTATATTTTCCGGAGGGAAGTTACCGCCCGAAGCAGTATCACGGCCCACTTCTTGCGAAGCCTGCACATTGCCAAAGGCAGTACCTGAACCGGTCTGTAAACATGAATCGCTGTTTACACTTAAACCTACTATGTAGTTCCCGTCTGTCTGGTAAATATGTACCGGGTTTTGCTCTGTTGAGGTGGTTCCGTCGCCAAAGTCCCAAAACCAATTGGTCGCACCGGGCGTGGTGTTCTGAAAATATACCGTCCGGGGGAAAGGACCAGGCGTATAATGGGTAACAAATGTTGCTGATAAACTGGCAAAATTTACGGCATTGAACCCAATATAGGTATTGGTACAGCCGCTCGATGTTGTGGTGGTAAGCGTTACGTGATGAATTTTCTGCTCATCATATATATGCGTCGGAAACTGTTCGGTCGAAGTGCTGCCGTCACCAAATTCCCAAAACCATGAAACAGCACCGTGCGTGGTGTCTCTGAAGCTGACTTCATGCGGCGGACAGGGGGAGATGTCAACCGTGAAAATCGGTGCTCCACCTTCTACCGTAACGGTTTGATAAACCTGATAATATTTCTTACAACCGGTACCATAATCTACAAGCAATGACACGTTATACGTTCCGGGGCTGTCATACACGTGCGTTACACTTGCATCTGTTGATGTGGTGCCGTCACCAAAATCCCACAAAAAGCTCAACGCATTGGGGTCGTTATTTTGAAATGATGCTGAGAAGGGGGCACATCCACTTACAGGCGCTGGTGGTGTATAATTGGCCTGGTCGAAGTTTACCTTGATATAACCCGCTTTCGTCAGGGTGTCTTTACAACCATTGGCACTGGTTACAACAAGGGTAACATCATAATCGCCCGATGCTTGAAATGTTTTCACCGGATTCGCCTCGGTGGAGGTGGTACCATCGCTAAAAATCCATAACGATGAGGCAGCACCTTGTGTTGTATTGCTGAAGTTCACAGTCAGGGGAGGGCAACCGGAAGAATCAGAGGCCGAAAATTTTGCCACCGGGGCACTCACAGTAATACTGTTGGTCAACTTAAACATCTCTGCACATCCCTCGGCAGAGGTAACGGTTAACTTTATAGTGTACTGCCCTGTTTGGTTGTAAGTTTTTTCCGGATGCTGTAAGCTTGAAGTAGTTTGGTCACCAAAGTTCCACAAATACGACACCGCACCGGTACTTTGGTTAGTAATGCGTGGAGTCAAAGGAGCGCAACCAACCGTGTTGGTCAATGAAAACAAGGCATTGGGTTTTTGCGCAACCTTGATAAATGCCTGTTCTGTTTTACTGAATGAACAGCCACTGGCCATACTTACCTGCAAGGTAATGGTGTACAGACCTGTAGTACTGTACGTTGGAGTAAAGCTTGCGGCTGTTGATGTTTGCCCGTTTCCAAAATCCCATGAATACGATACTGCATCATTTACATTGCTGCGAATAAGTGGCTTGAAAGGGGTACAGCCGGCTGAATCACTTGCGATGATTTTTAAGCTGCCGTATGAATATATCTGAATATAATCGGTACGCACCAGACTATCGCTGCAACCTGCCTGATTACTTACTTTTAACTTTACCTGAAAATTGCCTGAGCGGTTATAAACCTTGCTGGGGTTGGCCTGGGTGGAAACAGTACCATCTCCGAATTGCCACAGATAGGAAGTTGCACCTTGTGTGTTGGCAGTGAATTTGAATGCCTGTGTTGAATCACAGCTGCTTCTTAAATCGCTACTGAAACCCGGGTCAGGGTAAGTGAAAATCTGAATAGGTTGAGGTAGGGTATATACTGTTTGGCAGCCGCCAGCATTACTGGCTTTTAACTTGATGGTTTTTGTACCTGGCGATTCAAAAATCTTTTGAGGGTTCGCTTGTAATGAAGATGTCCCGTCGCCAAAATCCCAGAAATAACTTATAGCTCCTGACGATGAATTTGTAAATTGAAACGAAGTACTTCCCAAACAGCCCTGAAACTTGTTGACTGAAAATCCCGCAACCGGACCGGGCATAGCTGAAATTAAATTATTGCGGATAAGTGAGTCCTTTATTCCGCCTGCTCCGGTTACCACTAATTTTACACTATAAGTACCGGGGTTGATATATACATTCTGAGGATTGGCAATGGTTGAATAATTGCCGTTGCCGAAGTCCCAGTAATATGATAACGCACCAACTGAAGTATTGCTAAAGTTCACGCTGAAAGGCGCACAACCTTGCTGCGAAGCTACAGTAAATCCAGCTGTAACTTGCGCCTGAAGCAGGGAGCCACTTATTCCTAATAACACACAAATCAGAATCGAACGCATAAGTCTTTGGTAACTTTTCTTCATGTTAATCCTCTCCTCCTTCAGCAATTAACGTTACACTTCCGTGTTCTGCCGGAAGTTCTTCCTGGTAAATGCCTTTGGCTTTCACGGTATATACATACACATCAGTACTTGTGATTTTCTCGCCATGATAAGTACCGTCCCAACCTTTGTTAGGGTCTTCACTCTCAAATACCAATTCACCCCAGCGGTTAAAAATTTGCAGGCTAAACAACCCTACGCCCCTTGTCACAACCTTGAACTCATCATTCATGCCGTCACCGTTTGGGGTAAAAGCACTCGGTACGTACAGGGTTGGCCGTGGTGATGCAGAAGCTACATTCGACACACTCGAAGAACTAACACCCGTTACCTTGTAGGCGGTTACTCTGTAGTTTCTGATCCCTTCATTCTGAGACCAAACCAGGCCGACGGGCAATAAAAAAAGACAAATCAACAGACTCCTGAACATCATACATCCCGGTATTTTTTCCGGATACACGGTTTACTTGTACAGTGGTACTTTCGTTACCTGTTTTGCCCAAGGGCTATGGCCTCAACTTACAGAGGTAAGATTTTCATTGAAAATTGAAAAATCCCGTATCTTGCCGTGATTTCTTCCGGCGGCAATGACCATTCACCTTATCCTAAATGGCAACTATTCTACAGTTCCAGATATGCTGGCAACTGAACATGCCTGGAGGTTTAGCAGATTATACAATCCTGAAGCACTTGAAGCTGTTTCAGCTACTGACTTGAAATTGATTATCTGTGAAGATGCACATGAAAGCAATGCCTGGAAAGAGTTTGCCGGAATAGCCCGTTGTAAAAACCCGGATGT
>JAIBAI010000004.1 GCA_019695235.1 Bacteroidia bacterium
ACCCCGGGTTTAAAGTGAATTACAAAGCGGTTATTATCATCGCCTTTATCGAGGTTCAGGTCTATTGAAGATTGTGTGCGCAGATTGGTGTAGGTACCCATTTTCTTATCTTCAAGAAAGACCATTGCAGTTGCCGGGAAATGCTGAATTTCTGAGAGCCGTATTTGCCATGTACCTGCCTGTGGTGCATGGAAGCCAAGTGGTACCGAATCAGGTGCTTCCAAAGATTTCCGGCCTTGAATAGCAAGCTGCACTGAGTCTTTAAGCGAATACCAGAATGCTAAATCCTGTGCAGGCTTCATTTTCAGGGCATCTTTGCCGTCAATTGCTTCGAAGTTGCTATTTACCGAAGAGAAGTACAGCAGCAGTTCATCTGCTTTTCCGGCCTGGTTCATACTCATCCGGATATAAGGAATCACCTCTGGCACAGTTACAGAGCGGGTATTGAGGACTTCGGCCCTGCATTGGTCAGTAAAAGTAAGGGTGTCGCTTTGAAATGCTTTTACAAAGAATCCTTCCTGAGAGGCAATAAACCTTGTGGCACCGTTCACACCCAGGCCATCTTCGTTGCCCAAGGGTAGCCAGGTAGCAAACTGGCCACCAAAGCGGTTTCCGGCGCCCATCTTGCTCATACTCAGGCTCATATTCGCATCACTTTGTTGAACAAGCAGGTTCCAGTCAATAGGTGAAGGGTATGGATTACTCAATAAATTAAAGCCGTTTTGTGCGTTTGTTTTCAGCGCCACCTTTTGGAGGCCTTTGTTAACCGTGCCTCTGATGCGCAAAGTTGAGCCACCTGCGACCTTGCCCATCAGGCCTTTGCCGGCTTTGAGCTGGTCTTGAAGCTTGGTTTTAGAGTACCATGCCGACATGAAGTTTCCATCTTGTGATTCGCTGCGGTACTCCCACACGGTGGCATTTGCTCCGGAGCTTAGTTGTACCCCATCGGGCCCAAGAATTGGCATGTCTTCGGTGTAATCACGCAAGATGGCATTCTGGAAGGCTGTTCCGAACAAGATTTCCTGTTCGCCGCTACCATGTATGAAACGCTCAATTTCTACCTTACCACTTAGGGCGCCAGTACCTTTGTGTGATATGAGTGCTGTGTTGGCACTGTCTGACTTCAATGTCAGGCTGTCGTTTGTAAGCAGGGTACCGCTTTCCATTCGGAGAATTCCCTTCAGGTTTACCTTTTCGCGGATATTTCGTTCTCCGGCACCTGAAATGATAAGGTTCTGATAGGTACCTTTGACAAGGGTTTGCTTGTTGTCGCCCGAATAAGTAACAGTTCCTTTGAACCATGGTGCGGCAAAGCCGTTAATTGCCTGCTGTGTGGTGTTGGAGCTATGGGTGATATTCAGGTTATCTTTCTCCCCCATCCTGAACTGGCCATTGCCGGTGTTTCTTGTGATGGTATGGTTGATAGCCAGGGCTGTTCCGGGCAAGCTGTCAATACCGAGCCTAAAATCTCCATTCACCTTAATATTTCTGGCGGTAGCGGCCAGTCCACCCGGTTCGCCCGGATTGTAGAATAACAGATTGTTACAATCAAAATCTTTATCGGAGCCCAACTGTACGTTGAAGTTCTTGTTTGTTCGCACCCAGAGGTTATGGTATTTCAGTGATGGCACCAGCTGGTTGTTCATTTGCGCCCAAACTTCTCCGCTGCCAAAGAAGGTAGTACCGTTTTCAGCCTTGAAGGTTGAGTCGTTCATTTGCACAGAAGCAGGGTCGCCTTCAATGACCAGGGTACCGGTTCCCTGGCGCAGGGTACCTTGTTGTGTTAGTGCAAACACATCAAGCACATAGGAGCCCAGGCTGAGGTTTGCACCCTGGTTGATATGCAAATTCCTGATAACCAAATCGTTTTGAAGCTGATAATTAGCACCTGCCGTGATGAATAAGTCAACACCTACAAAATAGCCATCACCTGAGATGGTACTTTGCCCGGTTCCGGCAAGGGTAATATATGAGCTACTCAGATTGTTCATCATGCCTTTGTTGCTCAGATTACCAAAAACACTCAGAAACGATTTATACGAAGCCGGCAGGTTCAGCGCGGCACCTTGTTCAATGGTCAAATTGCCACATTCAGCAGGCATATTGCCATTGAGTTGAGGGTAGTAATTTTTTCCGGATGGAATCCTTACCTCGTTACAGCGGTTGGGTATTGCCCCACCTGACCAGTTAGCTTTATCGAACCAATTGCTATTAATGCCTTGCCACAACATAGGTACAGGAGTTGAGGGCAGGAACACGAATCGTGCATTTTCAGGCGGTGTAGTTACCGGTGCAGAAGAGCGGATTGTCACGGTGGCATTGTCGAGGCCGAGGCGTGAATTTGCCCATGCCTGTTGTCCGGCGGGGATATTTCTGGTATGAACATCACCTGATTCAGCGCCCCGCAAACCTACCTGAAAGAGTTGGTTATAGCCTTGCCAGCAATAGTTTGCATTATAGGCAATGCTAATTTTCCCGCTGGCTTCTTCAAGGATAATCTGGAAATCGAAACGGTTTCTGTTTTCGCCGCAGTATCCGGTACCTTCAGCATCGTCGAGTGCTTTGAAGTTGCGCCATTCGATTGTAAAAGTTCTGTTAGGAGCTGCCCCACTTGTTCGGGTGCTGATGGTTGCCGGCTCTGCATTCCAGCGTCCTTCAAGGTCGGCATTCAGGGCAGAGATTACGCCTTCTAATTGGTGTTCAGTTGCCAGGATATTGGTAAAGGGGATTACCAAACCGGCAGCTTTTACCGGTTGCGTTTCACCGAACCAGACCCAGCCGTTGGTAGCTACACCAAGTTTTTGATATGCTTTACCGTTAAAGTTGAACGTGAAGCCGATAGGTTGATTTGGAAAAAAATCCTCGTCTGTTGGCGAAACATCATCAGGGTTGGTTGGTTGGTCAGCGCCACTGGCAAGAATAAGGGTAGGCTGACTTGCTGAGAGCGCCTGATAGGGAGTTGTAGTGCTGTATTCAAAGGCATAGCCACAAGTAACCTGCGCCTGTAAATCAGACAGGAAGAGGCATATAAACAGAAATAATGCGAGGTACGTTTTTTCCCGGTGCATTCGATATTTTCCAGACTTGCCGAAGCACCTGGGTATACTGAAAAACAGCAGAAAGGTTACAAGCTATTGCGCAGTTCGGAGCAGTTTCAGCAGGGCCGTGTGGCCTTCTTTGTCAGAAATTTTAAGCAAATAAAGCCCGGGGGTTAGCTGGCTGGCTGGCAGGGTGATGATTCCGGTACCTACAGCACCTGATTGGGCCGGCAGAACAGTTCTTCCGGAAAGGTCAATCAATTCAAACTGTAGTTTTTCCAATACCCCTGCGTTTATTTTCACGCTGAAGTCGCCCGCAGAGGGGTTGGGAAAAATTTGCAAGCCTGCCCCGTTGAGCCATTCTTCAAAGCCCACATCAGAAACGATAATCAGCTTAGTAACAGAATCAATGCCGCAGCCATTCGAAACGTAAAGGGTAATATAATACGGGCCTAAATCGGGGAAGGTGAATGTAGGGTCGGAAGAGGTTGAAGTGCCAAAGCCGGCAAACGACCAGGTGTACTCAACACCGTTTTGTGATGTATTGTCGAATACAATTTTAAGTCCGCTGGTTTGGTCGTAGGTGAAATTGGCAATAGGTTGATTCGATTTTGTAACCACTACCGGCAGGGATTCACCGGGGCAACCACCTGAGGCAGGCGAAGCTGTTACAGAATAGGTTCCGCTTTGGGTAACGGTTAAGGTAGGTCCGGTGGCACCATTCGACCATACGTAATTACTAAACCCTGATGCGGCGGTCAATACCGTAGGTTCTCCCGGGCAGATAGCGGGGTTTTCAGGGCTTATCTCAATGAGGGCAATTTCTCCGGTTTCAACGGTAGCATCTTCTGATGATGATTCGCATCCATTGGCATCGGTAGCGGTGACTTTGTAGGTACCGGTAGCAGTTACAGCCAGAGGGTTTCCGGTGCCGCCACCTGTCCATTGGTAATTGGTAAATCCACCGGTTGCTGTAAGGTTCACAGAGGCACCACAGAGCGTAACCGGACTTGCGGGTGAAATGGTGATGGGGAGTGGTTCTGTATCAATAATGGTTACAGCGTCAGATTCAGCGGGGCAGCTGTTGGGGTCAACACCGGTAACGCTAATCGTGATTTCCTCAGTCAGGGTAACTGAGTTTCCAGTAGCGCCGTTAGACCAGGCAAGGTTGTTAAACGTTCCCTGCACAGTAATTGTCACCGGCCCGCTGCAAAGGTTTAATGATTCAGGTGATTTGAGCAGGGGGATGTCAACCACTGCTTGCAGGTTGACTTGCCAGGAGGCAGAGGTAGCCTCACCGCATTGGTTGGTTACTTTTACCTGGTAATAGGTTGTTGCATTGAGTGGTCCGCTGGTATATGTAGCAGAGGTAGCCCCTGAAATAGGGGTAAACCCTGAGCCATTTGGTGAGCTGTACCACTGATGGCTTGTTCCGGCAGACGCATTCAGCGTAGCAGTACCACCGTTACAAACCGCAGTAGTAGAAGTAGGTAGTACGGTAGCTGTTGGCGGCGCACTTACAGTAATGCTGATTGGGCCAATGGTACCTGTTACAGCCGGATTAGATGATTTCACTCTCACCTTGTAGGTGCCTGCTACGGTACCGGGCGGAATGGTAGCGGTGATGATGCCATTTGTAGTACCGTTCAGAGAGCCAATGGCGGTGGGTGCTGTAAAATTTCCGGAGGCGTCAGAGAGTTCTACTGTGAAGGTATTTCCGGCATTAAAAGGCCCGGTTACGGCAAAAGGCACATCGAAAGTGTTACCAGGACAATAAGGACCTGCCAGCACCGAGCCGGTTGTAACAGTACTTGGGGTTGTTGCGGTACCTGTGACTTTGATATCATCCACTCCAAAGGCAGGGTCTTCGCCGGATGAGGCAATCGGGTTGACAAACCTGAATGCAAGCCGAATAGTCGCCTGGTTCAGAAAGGCTGGAATTACTGCTGATGCCAGCGTCCAGCTGGGTGTCATTGTGAAGGAGGGCAAACCGCTAACGAGGGTCCAGCTTGTGCCTCCATTGGTGCTGTAATAAACTTCACCAGCTGCGATATCAGGAGCGCAAAGCCACCAGAATGACAAGGTGATATTGGTGTACCCCACAGTAGAAAAGTCGGTGGTCATCTTGGCAAATACATTTTCCGCATTGGGGTTGCAAGTGCCGTCGGCAGACAGGTAGTGGCAATTTGTCACCCCGTCAGTGACACCATAAGAGGTGGTAACATGCAGGTATTTGCTTTGAGGCCCTCCTGCCACTCCACCGGGCTGGTTTGGTGTAGGCGGTATTGGTGTAGGAATTGGGAATCCCAAACATTCACCATTAATTGTTCCGCCGTCATAAGAATTATTGATAATCCATTGATTAATCCCGCTGGGTGTACTGCTTTGATCGGTAGTATTCAGTTGAAAAGCCGGCGATGCCCCGTTAAAGTTTTCAAAAAACAATTCGGTTTGTCCGTTCAGGTTAAGGACGGCTAAGAGGAAGCAAATCAGGAGGCTGTACAGGCGTGTCATGTGAAGTAAAACATGCAAATATAACTATTCAGCAATGTGTTAGGTTGCTATATCTGTATTGAACATGCCAGGTTTACCCTTCCTGTTGTTGAGCATGTATTTAGGTTTGTTTGTGGCTTTAGGCAATGCCTCAAACAAAAACCTTCGGGATACCGTTTTATTTCGTTGTAAATTCGCCAATTATACGAATATGGCTACGTACAAAAAGACCGATTTTTTGGTGATAGGTTCAGGCATTGCCGGCTTAAGTTATGCTTTAAAGGTAGCGGGGCATGGCAAGGTTTGCATCATTACCAAGTCAGACGGTGATGAGTCGAACACAAAATATGCGCAGGGTGGCATTGCGGCGGTGTTGAATGCCCCTGATTCATTTGAGAAACACATTCAAGACACTTTAATTGCCGGAGATGGATTAAGTGATGAAAATGTTGTACGAATGGTGATTACAGAAGCGCCCGACCGTATCAATGAATTGGTTGAATGGGGCACCCGGTTCGACACCAAGCCTAATGGCAGTTTCGACCTTGGGAGAGAAGGCGGCCATTCTGAAAATCGTATTCTTCATCATAAAGACAATACCGGCTTTGAAGTTGAGCGGGCACTTCTTGAAGCGGTGAAAAAGCATCCGAACATTGAGATTTTAGACCATCATTTTGCTGTTGAAATCATCACCCAACATCATTTGGGGGTTTATGTTGACAGTTCTACTCCTGATACAACCTGTTACGGAATTTATGCGCTGAATTTGAAAAACCAGCGCACAGAAGTGATTCTTGCACGGATAACGCTTGTTGCTTCGGGCGGCGCAGGTAATGTTTACTCAAGCACTACCAATCCACGTATTGCCACCGGTGATGGGGTAGCGATGGTTTATAGGGCAAAAGGCAAGGTGAAGGACATGGAATTTATTCAGTTTCATCCTACGGCTTTGTATGAACCGGGCGTTCAGTCGGCCTTTTTAATTACAGAAGCCATGAGAGGCGAAGGCGCACTGCTTCGCAATGCTGCCGGCGAAGACTTTATGCTTCGGTATGACCAGCGGGGTTCGCTTGCCCCACGAGATATCGTTGCCCGTGCCATTGACAAGGAAATGAAAATTCGGGGTGAAGATTTTGTTTACCTTGATTGCCGGCACATTGACCGAAAAATTCTGCATGAACACTTTCCAAATATCTATCAAAAGTGCCTTTCGATTGGTATAGATATTGAAACCGAAATGATTCCGGTAGTACCTGCTTGTCATTACATCTGCGGAGGGATAGCAGTAGATGAGCATGCACGCTCAAGCATACGGCACCTACTTGCAGCAGGTGAATGTGCCCGAACCGGCTTGCATGGGGCCAACCGTTTGGCCTCGAATTCATTGCTGGAGGCTGTGGTATTCAGTCACCGTGCCGCAATTCATTCAATTGAACTCATTCAAAACATCCAGTTTGCAGAAGGCATACCAGATTGGGACATCAAGGGTACGGCTGATCCGGAAGAGATGATTCTGATTACCCAGAGCGTAAAAGAGCTGCAACAAATCATGAGCAATTATGTGGGTATCGTACGCAGTACCATCCGGCTTGAACGGGCTTTGAACAGGCTGCAAATACTCAACCGTGAAACAGAGCAGATGTATAAACGCACCCGCCTCTCCCCTGCCCTGTGCGAGCTACGCAACATGATTCTGGTGGGTTATCTGATCATCAAGGCGGCACGTTTGCGCAAAGAAAACCGGGGCTTGCATTACTCAATTGATGGACATTCAGCAAACAATAACATAACAAGAACATGATAAAGCACTTACGGTACTCTTGGGTTTTTCTGGTACTATCTCATCTTCATGCAGTTGCACAGCCGGCATTGGTATGGGCAGGTCAGTTGGGTGCAAAAGATAATATCACAAGTGCCCGTTCTGATAAAGGTTCAGGTATTGTTACCGACGTGGATGGCAATGTTTACCTGACTGGCAATTTCTGGGGCAAGGCTGATTTTGATCCGGGCGCTGGAACCTATTACCTTCAATCAGTTGGGGCCAGTGATGTTTTTGTATGCAAACTAAGCAAAGCAGGGCAATTGGTCTGGGCAATTAAAATCGGAGGAAGCAATTATCATAATTCAAATGCACTGACAATTGACAAGGAGGGTCATTTGTATATTACAGGCTATTTGCAGGGGGCTACCACCTACCCTCCGGCGCAAACCATTCAACCTATTGGGTACAAGGATGCCTTTGTTTGCAAGTTAGATACCTCAGGGCAGGTGATTTGGCTGAAGCAATTGGGGGGCATGCCTACTTCAATGGACCAGAACGAAGGAATGGCTATCGCTGTTGACGATTCAGGGAATGTATATTCGGCAGGGATAATGTATTATTCAAGTGGTGGCATTGATTTAGACCCCGGCCCCGCAATGCATTACCTGAATAACGCAGGTGATTTAGATTGCTACATCAGTAAATTAAACAAACAAGGTGAATTTGTTTGGGGCAAAAGAATTGGTGGAACAAGAAGAGAACTGGTGAATGCCCTGGGGCTTGACGCTCAGGGCAATTGCTACATCACAGGTTCATTTACCGGCTTGGTTGATTTTGACCCCGGAGATGGTCAATATCCATTATCGGCTTCTATCAGCAATTCTGATGCATTTGTTTGTAAGCTGAGTAGTGCCGGAAACTTTCAATGGGCAAAGCAGTTTGGCGGCGCATCCTCTGCCGAAGCAGGACGTGCTCTCAGCATTGACAGGCAGGGAGATGTGATTGTAGCCGGTGTATTTGGCGGTACTGTTGATTTTAATCCTGACACAGGTACTTTTCATCTTACAGGTACAAATGCGAGCACCTTTATCAGTAAATTTTCAGGTGAAGGTGGGTTTAAATGGGCGCGGCATTTTTACGGGCGCAACCAGGCAAACGGACTTTGTACAGACCAGCGCAGCAACATATACCTTTGTGGCCAGATAAGTTCAGGAACAAACAATCCAACAGATTTCGACCCCGGTCAGGATGAATACAACGTTACATTGCCTTACAACTCACCTGATATCTATATTGCCAAGCTCGATTCAGCGGGATGGTTTTTAAGTGCCGGCACCCTGGGTGGTCAGAACGGCGTGGCCATCAATACCGGGCTGGCCATAGCAACTGACGCTTTTGAGCACCTTTACGTAACTGGTGAATATGCCGGCTTAGCACCTGATTTCGACCCGGCAGCAGGCAGCACCTTCATGATGCCTACAACCAATATGGATGATGAGGATATTTTCGTGGGGAAATACCGCACCATAAGTGCCCCGGAAGTACAGTTTTCAAGCCAGCGACAAGCCATTTGCCCGGATAATTGTATCATCTTTACAAATGAGAGTACTGATGCCAGCGCATGGCGGTGGTATTTTGAAGGTGGGGTTCCGGCGTATTCTGAATTAAGGGAGCCCGGAGCTGTGTGTTACCCTGACACTGGCAATTTCAGGGTTGAACTTATCGCAACACTAAGTGGTTTGAGTGATACCCTCGTTCGTGAAGCCTATATCAATGTTACTTCGATAAATTCATCGTTTAGCATTTCACCAGGCAATTACACCTATGGCTTTCATGCTGAACAAGACTCTCTGGCAGGAATTTCGTACGCATGGAGCTTCGGCGACGGTGCTATAAGTTCGCTGCGTAGCCCTGTTTATTCATATAAATCAGCAGGAGAATATGAGGTTTGTCTTACAATTACCCGTGATTCATTGTGTAGTAACAGCAGTTGCAGCAATGTGGAAGCCGGTATAACGGGGCTGCCAGCACCCAAGCAGTCGCCAGTGAATTGGCGTTATTCAAATGAAAGCCGTCAATTAATTTGTGAGGGCTGCCCTGACGGCTTGTACCTTGTGGAAGTGTACGATATTAGTGGGCGTCTGGTAATGCAGCCCGGGAAACTTCAATGTATTAATGGTATAACAAACCTTGACTTAAGCAATACTAAGCATGGTGCTGTGATTATCAGGGTTTATGACAATCGTCAGGTAGTGTCGGTTCTGGCAGGTGTTGTGCGGTAATTTACTCGCCCACCAGGTTGAGCAATTTGTTCAGATTGGGGTCTTTCTCAGCCTTTCTGATTGAAAGAAGCATTTCACTGATGAGTTCAGATTGCTTGGTATAGGAAGCCTTCATCACTTCTTTGTCGTGAATTTCAACGATAGGTGTTCCTTTTTCTTTCAATGCCATGATATCGGCGGCTGCTTCATCAGCCTTCACATCGTACCAGCTTTTCGCTTCTGCAATCACCTGAATACCAGCCAGGCGCAGCCACCAGGCAGATTCGGTTTTGGCGATTTGTTCGAAGAAGGGCAATGATTCACGTATGATTTGTTCGTCATGCGCCATTGCATAATTGCCCATAGAAAGTATAAAGAAGTACTTCTCATTAGGCCCTTTGACTCTTGAATAAGCTTTCTTCATAAATGCCATCTTTCCAGGCACCTGTGCCTGTGTGTAAATGCCCACGATGGAGCTGAGCAGGTTTCCGGATGCCGTCTCTTCCATCTTTGAAATGAAAGCAATCGTAGCCTCCGGGTTCAGGGCGTACATGGCACTGATGGCAGATGATTGAACGGTGGCACTGCTATCAGACAATGATTTTTCACACAATTGAAAGAGCGTTGAATCTGTCGGAAAAAGTTCAGTCAGTTTGTCAATGGCTGCTGCTCTCACTACTGACTTAGGGTCAGATGCGGCCAGTTTCAGCAGCACATCCATGTATTGCATGGTTATCTCCGGGTCATCGCCAGCCAGGCCATTGATGGCAGTAAGCCGGATGTTCCAGAACTTATCATGCATGGCTCGGTTAAGCAGTGCTGCACTTCCAGGTTCTGCCTGTTTCTCAAGGAGGGTTTCAAGGGCGGCAAAGCGGTCATTGTACAAAGGTGCATTTTGTAACTGCCAGCCAGCCTGCTCCTGACTGAGTGTCTGGTAGATTTTACCCACCAGCGAATTCTCTGCGTCAACAATCACCACATTGGGCTGCACATCTTCAGGAAGCTGAATGTGAAAAGTCTGCTTTACACTATCGAGCACAATGCGTTTGCGCAGTTTAGTATCTTTGAAATATACATCAATATCAAGCGGCAACTTGAACAGCCCACTTGTTTCAAGGTCTTGCTGCTGCGCAAGCACCAATGCAACAGATTTGTTTTCAGCAGAATACGACCACTCAACATCAACATAAGGATGGCCTGGACTTAAAAACCATTGATTAAAAAACCAGTTAAGGTCTTCACCGCATACTTTTTCAAAGGCAAGTCGTAATTGGTGTATTTCAACAGGCTGGAAACGGTTATCGTTCAGGTAAGTTTTCAGCCCTTCGAAAAACGCATCATCACCGAGGTATTTCCGAAGCATGTGAAGTACCGCCCCGCCTTTCTGGTATGAATGACGGTCGAACATGTCTTCACGCTTTTCGTAGTCAAAGCGAATGAGGCTTACTTTCTTTTGGAAATACTCTTCAAAATAATGACTAATATTCTGTTGGTTGTGGAAATCAGCTGCATCACGACCGTACTTGTATTCGTCCCACAAATATTCAGCCAGCGTAGCAAATGACTCGTTCAGGGGCAGATTGGCCCATGATTCACATGTTACCAAATCACCAAACCAGTGGTGGAACAGCTCATGCGCAATAACACTTTCATAGTTTTGGTCGAGCATTTCTGCCGGGGTTTGTTGTACAAACTCACCAAAAACGGTAGCGGTTGTATTTTCCATGGCTCCTGACACATAGTCGCGCACAACAACCTGGGCATATTTCTGCCAAGGATAATCAACACCTAATTTCTTTGAAAAGAACTCAAGCATTTCCGGTGTATTGCCAAAAATTTTCCGGGCATAAGGCTCGAACTCTTTTTCAACGTAATAATCTACCGCAATGTTCCTCCAGGTATCTTTCACCACGCTGTATTCGCCAACAGCCATCATCACCAGATAAGGTGCATGTGGCATGTCCATTTTCCAGGTATCCGAGCGGGTGCCATCGGTATTCTTTTTAGTTGCAATCATCAGTCCGTTCGACAGCGTTTTATAGCGCTCAGGTACGGTCATGGTGATTTGGTGGGTCATTTTTTCATTGGGTTTGTCAATTGTCGGAAACCAACATGAATTTGATTCCGTTTCACCTTGTGTCCACACCTGTGTAGGCTTTGTTGGGTCGTCACCACGGGGATTAATAAAATACAGCCCTTTTGCACTGGTAATTGCATCGCTAGCCTGTTGTGAAACTTTCTCTGGATTGGCAATGTATTCAATCTGCACGCTATAAATTTCATTGCGAGTATAGCTTCTGTCGAGGGCGATGCGCAAGGTGGTATTATCGTAATAGTATTTCAGGGGCACAGGTGTTTTTCCAAGCAATTGTACCGACTTGATATCAAACGATTTAGCATCAAGAATCAAAGAATCAACCGGATAAAACCAGGGCTTGATTTCAATGCGTGCCTTCCCGAAAAGGCGGGAGCTGTCGAAATCAAAGCGCACATCCAATTCAGTGTGCAAAATGTCATTGATACGTGTTGCAGTAGCTTGATAAACAGGCATTTCAATCACTTCCGGCAAAGTATCATCATTTGCGTATTCACTTATAAATTCAGTATCTTCATAAGCAGCAGGGTCTTCTGACCTGTTTTTACGAAAAATGCTGCATGAAGTCTGTTGTACCATGATACAACATATCATTGCAAGTGATGCGAAAAAGCGGGTGCCTGAGTTTTTCATACGGCAACAAAGATGGAAAATTCATCCGGATAGCCGTCAGACGATACTATACTTTGTTGTTTGAGTTTTCTTATTTGCCGGATATGCAGCATGGCATAAAACCGGTATGTTTGAAGGATGATTAGAGGCAATATAAAAGAGGCAGGTACAATGCCGCTGTTGGTGCGCACTTATGCCGGATTAGAGGAAGTTTTGGCCGGTGAAATTCGAAAACTGGGCGGAGGTGATGCGCAGGTGATAACCCGAGGGGTGCAATGCAGCGGCGATTTAGGCTTTATATACAAACTCAACCTTTCGTTACGCACTGGTTTACGCGTATTACATGAGGTCGGGCGTTTCAACTTTCGTGACAATGACTCATTTTACAAGGCCATTCATGACTTGCCCTGGCACCAGTGGTTTGATGTAAAAAAGACTTTCCGGATTGACAGTCTTTTGTTTAGCACACTTTTTAAGAACAGCATGTTTGTTTCGCAACTTGCCAAGGATGCGATAGTTGACCGGTTCAGGAAAGAAACAGAGCAGCGTCCTTTCGTTGACACCCGTTCAGCGGATGTTTTTATCAGCATTTATGTAAATGGCCAGGAAGCAGTAGTATATCTTGACAGCAGTGGTGAATCTTTGCATCGTCGGGGCTATAAAACAACCCAGACAGCAGCTCCGCTGAGTGAGGTACTGGCAGCCGGAATTCTGCTATTAAGTGAATGGAGTCCGCATTTCCCCCTGCTCGACCCCATGTGTGGTTCGGGTACTATTGTGACCGAAGCGGCGCTGATGGCTCACCAGGTTCCTCCGGGTATTTTCCGGAAGGGTTTTGCCTTTGAACATTGGAAAAACTATGACAAAGCCCTATTTGAGCAAATCATGGCAAGTGTTACTGGAAAAATCAAAGAGTTTCCGGTAAAGATCTTCGCCAGCGACATGAGTCGCAGGGCGCTTGAGGCAGCCAGAAACAATGCAATTGCGGCTGATGTGGCCAGCGATATCCGGTTTGAGTGTCGTGATTTTAAAGATTATCCGGAGCAAACTGAAAAAAGCTTTTTGTTTCTCAATCCGCCTTATGGTGAGCGTTTGCAACCGGCTGAGTTAGAAGGGCTTTACAAAATGATTGGTTCAACCTTTAAACATCGTTTTCCTGGTTCTCAGGCCTGGGTTTTCAGCTCAGTACCTGATTCAATTCGCTGGATTGGCTTAAGGCCATCACGAAAAATAGCCTTATTCAATGGTGATCTGGAGTGCAGGTTATTGAAGTACGACCTGTATGCCGGAAGCAAGAAGGATATGTACACCACATAAATTAAAAAATTTCACAAAATGTTGCAAATGATAAAATAGTTCTCTTACATTTACCCTATTACATTCACCATTTTAATGAAAACAGGTACCATTAAATTTTTTAACGCAGCCAAAGGATTCGGTTTCGTTAAAGTGGACAACTCCGAGCAGGAGATTTTCGTCCATGTCACAGGTCTAATTGATCAGATCAGAGAAGCCGACAGGGTTTCATTTGATGTGGTTGAAGGGCGCAAAGGATTAAATGCTATTAATGTAAAGAAGATATAATCTGCTTCATTTAAGTGTTATTTAAGACTTTCTGAGGCCCCCCGGCAAAACCGGGGGGTTTTTTTATGAAAAACCTTACCCAAACGAACAAATTTTTATCATTGTAAAACAATTATCATGGGTTTTATGTGGTTACGATTGAACAAGTGGGCAGGCCTAATTTGCCTGATTACAATACTGGCAGCGCTTACAACAGCCTGCAAAAAGAAAGAAACCGAAGGTCCTGACGCAGCGCCTGAGGAGGTGATTTATGGGGTAGCGAAGGTCAATGGTACCGTGAATGAATATTTAAAATACAAGTATTTTTTGGTGCAAAAGGGTTCGACCTTTGAAAACAACCTGATTTTATTCAGGGGCTCTCAGGAAAAGATACAGCTTATTTTCAGAGGTACAGAGGAAGGGGTCTATAAAATCACTGCAGGCGATACCAATACCAGAATCAGGTATTATGATGCTGCGGGCAGGATGTTTGTTGCTGATTCAGGTGCTGTAAGTGTTGCAGAATTTACTTTCCGTAATGGCGCGTACACAATAGCCGGCGGATTTGCATTCAATGCTTTCTATAAAGCACAATTTGCTGATACCTCATACATGGTAAAAGCGGCAGTGCGTGATGGTGGCTTTATTCCAATTACCAATAATTAGGCCATGCAAAAGGTTTTGATTTTAGGTGCCGGCAAATCGTCGGGCTTTTTGATTTCGTATTTACATCAATGGCAGGGTTGCAAACTGGTACTTGCTGACCTGTCAGAAGCGCAACTTGCGCCCTACGAAGGGCTGATTGAAACAGTTTTATTAAAGCCGGATGATTTAACAGGTCGGTTTGCTTTGATACAGGACGCCTATTTGGTTATTTCGATGTTGCCGGCATTCATGCATGCCAGTGTCGCAGATGACTGCTTAAAGGCGGGTGTAAACATGGCTACGGCTTCGTATATCAGTGATGAATTAAGAACTATTGCACCTGAAGTTCATAAATCAGGGCTGTGGTTTATGAATGAATGTGGCCTCGACCCTGGCTTAGACCACATGTCGGCCATGAAGGTTTTTCACGACATCAAATCAGCAGGCGGCAGTATTACCGGGTTTTATTCGTACTGTGGGGGTTTGGTTTCGCCTGAGTCAATGGACAATCCCTGGGGGTATAAATTTAGCTGGAACCCACGCAATGTGATTTTAGCCGGACAAGGTACGGCAAGGTATATGGAGCATGGGGAGTTGCGTTTTATGCCTTATTCACGTTTGTTTGAACGGGTCAGAGAGGTTGAGTTTGAAGATGGCAGCCGTTGGGATGCCTATCCCAATCGCGATTCTTTGTCGTACCGCGAAGTTTACGCATTGAAAGATGTGAAGGATATGGTGAGGGGTACACTCAGGTATCAGGGTTATTGTGATGCCTGGCACATCTTTGTGTTGATGGGCATTACTGATGATAGTTACCAATTCCCTTTGCAAAAAGGGCATACTTACAAAGATTTTGCTTCTTCCTACCTGCCTGGTTCAGGTGATGATTTCCGCAAAAGAATTAAGCTATTACGCCCGGGGGGCTTTAGTGATGAAGCTATTGAGAAGGTACTGTGGACCGGGTTGTTTGATGCACACCCGATTGGTATTTCAGAAGGCAGCCCGGCTATGATTTTACAACATTTGCTTGAGGCACGCTGGAAATTACAGCCTGCTGACAAGGATTTGGTTTTAATGCAGCATCTGATTGAATATGAGCATGATGGGGCAAAGAAACAGCTTATCTGCTCACTTCGGGTAAGTGGCACAGATGCAAAGCACACTGCCATGGCGAAAACAGTTGGTTTGCCTTTGGCCATCACCTGCCGCTTGTTTTTAGAAAACAAACTAAAGCAACGTGGGGTTTTAATGCCGATTGATAAAGAGGTTTATCTTCCGGTACTGGCTGAATTAGAAGCCAATGGAATTTCTTTCAGTGAAGTAAGCCGCAACCTTTAAAACCGGTAGCCCACTGAAAAATTAAAGAAAGCAGTTGGTACGATGTCGTAGTTATCAGGTCCGCTTTGGAAATAGCGTCTTGAGCCCACTCCGGCGAGCATGATTACTGAAAGCTCCCGTATAGGGTTCCAATTAAATCCACCGTGTACCATAAATGAAACATAAGGGTGTAAAGTGAGTTTATGCTCATAGATTGCTTCTGGCACCGGGTTACCATCCACCCAGGTAGTATCATACCCGATAAATTGTTCGTTGTGCTTTTTTCGGGTAGTACCCACCCTGATGGTTGGGCCAAAGAGGAATTTCGCTTGTCCTTGTCCGAAAGGGTATATACTCAGGTCAAGACCAGAATAGTAAAGGTTGTGTTGTGAAAACACGGTATTGGCTGATGTAGAGGTACCCAGCAGGCTCACACTCACCGGAACGCGAAGGCCAACTTTACGGTGCTCCCCCAGCAACCGTTCATAAGAAACGGTAACATTTTGTACTACCAGGTCAGTGATATTCATTGACACCACATTACTTCCAAGGTTACTCTCAGTTACTTTAGGAATCATACCAAATAGCAGGGAGTTCACTTGCCCATCGTCGCCTGCGGCAGCTTTATCGCTTTTATTGAAGTAGTCAACAGCACCGCTTTCGAAGGTTATTTGATTTACATCGCTTGTAGACACCCGGTAATTCGGGCCTTTTTCATTTGAAAACTTCTTGTAAACGATTTCCTTTTTAAGCACCTCCACTACCCTTGCTTCAATTTTTTTACCATCGCGTAGCTCGATGATATCCTGTGCATTTACCATAGAAGGTAAAAATGCAATTGCCAGCATCGTGATGATGCTGGCAATTGCTGTTAAGTTTTTAGAGCTGGTTTGTCTCATTATTCAACGATAAGTTTACGGAAGGTAGTTTTCCCGTCAATATCAAGGCGTACAGTGTACAATCCGGCGGCGCTATTGCTAAGGTCTAGTTGTACCTGCATTTCACCGCTGGCAACTTTGCCTTTGGATATTTGCTGTACAAGGTTTCCGGTGATATCATATACCATCACGTTTACCTGACCTGCATGAGGCACAAAAAACTCTGCAACTGCTGTTCCATTTGAAGGATTTGGGAATACACTAAAGCCGGTTTGTTCGTAAAGCTCTGCGGTTCCGAGTGCGGTTCCGATATTCACCTCGTCAATATAAATGTTGTTGCTTCCTACGGAGCCGGCTTTGAATTCAAACATAATCCGGAGGTTGTCATTGTTGGCAACGGTTGATAAAGGCAGGTAAAAAGTTTGCCATTCATCAACTGAACCGGGTTTGTAGTCAGCGGTAAATATACCAGCAGTTAACATAGCTGCGCCCGACCAGGCTTTTTTCTGAGACCAAGTTTGGCCACAGTTGCCGGATGTAAAGATGGTGAACTGGTCATAAGGGCGGCTTCCCCGTTCAGCAGCAGCCATTTTGAATGATAAAACGGGCGATGAAACCGATTTCAGGTTATATGATGGTGAAACCAGTTTATCTATTTCGTTATAGGTGTTTCTGAAGTTACTCATTCGGAAACATCCTCCGCCACCAAAGCCAAAGTAGGGATTGTGTTCCCACTTGTTATCAGAACCGTCAGAGTTAATAGAAATCCATTTCTCAAAGCCTCCGCCCTGCTCAAAATCTTCATAATAGGGGCCGCTTGTATAATCAGCCGTTTTGCTTGAAACCATCACATAATTTTCACGTGACATGGTAGAAGCTCCGGTGGTGTTGTTTACTGTAAGTTTCACATCGTACACACCGGCATCAGGATAAGTAGCAGTCACCTGGCTCGAAGTGCTGCTTGCTGGGTTGGCGCCTTCAAATTCCCAGGCGAATTTATTGTTAGAGCCGCCATAGGAGGCTTCTTTATAGGTTACAGAAGTGCCTTCGCAAATCATTGCAATTTGGTACTGAGTTCTGCCGGTAACGGCACGATTATCACTAAAATCAGCTGTTGGAGCGCAAGGGCTTGCATTGGCGATATCTTCATCGCGGGTACCTGTTGCTTCAAGGTTAGCTGCCGACCATAAGTTTTTCCGGAAACTATTCAATGTTGCATCCATAACTTCCAATTGACCGTGCGTAAACATGGCCATGCAATCATCGTCAGAATAATCCATGTAGTTCATGAACATTTCACCAAGGGTATCCAGGGCTGAGCGGTTACAGTTTTGAGCCCCTGTAACATGGTAGGGGTACTTATCCCAGCACACACCAAAGTTCGGACCGTAGGCAATTGGGGTGTCATCCACAAAGTCGTTTCCACACTGTGCATCACCCCAGATGTGACGCAAGCCAAGCCAGTGGCCTACTTCGTGGGTAGCAGTACGTCCGCTTCTTCCTGGCTGCATGGCGGTACCGATTCTTCCGGTATGGTCACTTCGCAGCACAACACCATCTGTTGACATCAAACCTGAAGGGAAAATATTATAGGGGAATTGGGCATAACCAAGCACGGTACCCGGGATTTGCATTGATTCACCTGCATCAATGGATTTCACCACCCAAATATTCAGGTATTTGTTTGAGTTCCAATAACTTAAATCTTTAAAGCGGCTGCGGTTTGTTGCATCAGTTGATTTTGGTGAGTACACCCTAACGATACCGTCAGTGCAATTGCCCATATCGTCTTTTGTGGCAAGTCTGAACTCGATATTACAATCAGCCGCAAGTGCTTTAAAAGGTGTTGGGATATTATTATAGGTATTATTTGTTCTTGAGAAATCTTCATTCAGCGCATCTATCTGGCTGATAATTTGTTCTTTAGAGATATTCTCTGCACCATATTCATGAATCACATGCACCACAACAGGTATAATGCGCTTTCCACCATTTTTAGGTTTGCCTTTGTGTTCTTTAATGTAATTGTCAATTGTTGTTTGCCACTGCTCATACTGGGTTGCCAACTCAGGGTGTTCTTTCATTTCCTGTTGCATATTTGTCCAGGTAGCGCATTTTTCCTGTGCATGCACCGAATAAGAAGCAATAAGGAAGGCGGTTGTAAGAAGGAGTGGTTTAAAAATTTTATTCATAGCGTATTCGCGCAAATGGTTTTTCTGAAAAAGCCCACAAGATTAAGAAAAAAGACAATCAAATCTGCGGCAATTTTGTATTTCAGTAAGATGAGTTCAAAAATACCTCTCTTGTTCAATACTGTCAAAGACAAAAATCTTTATTTATCGTTCCACTATATAATCTTTCCAGGTTGATGAGCTACTTTGTTTGATTGGCTTAAACGCCCATCTGGTGTTGTTGAACATATAATGTGTCTGACATTTACTTTGTCGGAATTCTTTCCCCAATGCTATGCCAATCTCCTGATGTGCAGCCAGTTGCATCGCTTTACCTACTGTAACATGTGTTATTTGTCCCTTTCTGACAAAACACAACTCTAAGGAAGCTCTTTTTCTATAAGCGATGTATTTGGGCTTATATAAACGTATCAAGTCGGTAGCACCCAAAAGGATTGATAAGCCAAGTGCTGCATATAAAGCTTTTCGTACAGTCAGGATGGAAGGCCTGTATATCATCAAAGCAATTGCCATCAATAGGACCAATGCGGCAAAAAGTTCAGGCAAGGTAAAATAGGCTCCTGAAATACTTGAAAACGGCAATTGTTGCACCCATGCTGCCAATGAGTTTAACAGAAAGATTCCTTTTTCAAGCAGCCAAACGCAGGCCGGCCCGACAACAGGTATAGGGGCGGCAATAATTGACCAGATACCCCAATAGGTAAGAATAGTTGCAAGCGGTATCGCAAGGAGATTTGCAATAAAGAAGTAAACAGGAAAAGAGCCGAAGTGGTAAAATCCGAAGGGTGCTGTTGCCATTTGCGCAGCAAAGGTTACTAATGCAGAGATGGCCACCATTCGCCAAACGCGAAGTCTGATAGCACGGCAGCGGTTAAGTAACGGTTCAACAGTAAGTATTCCCCAAACAGCGATGAATGACAATTGAAAGCCGGCTTGTTTTAAAACAGAAGGGTCATAAACCAGCATTAGTAAAGCTGCCCCAGCCAGTGCATTAAACGGGGAGGCCGGGGTTTTTCGCATTGAGGCGATGGCAATCAGGCTGTACATCACAGTAGCGCGCAATACCGAAGGTGACAAACCGGTAAGAATTGCATAAACCCAAATCAGTGGTAAGGCAGTAAAGATTGCCCAATCCCTTCGGCCTTTGGGTAACAACCAGGCCAGGAGCAAAATCCATGCTCCGTAAATAAGCCCTACGTGCATACCTGATACGGCTAGTATGTGTACAAGGCCGCTTGCAGTAAAATCAGCAATGACTTCCTGGTCAATTTCAGCACGATCGCCAAGAATTAATGCACCGGCAACTGCGCGCTCACGCTCGGCAAGCCCTGCTTTTGCGAGTCGTTGTATTAATACTTTCCGGAAGTCTATCAGATGCCTGCGCAACCAATTAGTAGTCTGCGGGGTCATAAGCCAATCGTCACGACTGAGTTGTGCTGTAAAGCGAATATCTCTGTCGGCCAGCCATGATTTCATACAGAAGGTACCAGGCAGCATTGCTGCGGGAGGCAGCTCTGGTTTTATTTTAGCCAGCAGTACCGAACCTGTTTTAATGTTTTGATTACTGTCTGACCGGGCATTGACGCGTATCAATTCACGGGTACGTTTCCAGGTATTCTGGTCTTTGTGTGCTTTCACTAATGCGTCAAAGCGGTGCTTCTCATTTCGAAAAACAGGTTCTGGCATAACTTCAAGTACGACGTATCTGTATTCTTTTTCCTTAAAGGATGAGTTAAACTCCTGATGCTTAAGCTGAATTCCGCAAAGCCAAATAAGAATCAACAGACTTAAGGCTGAAAGGTGTCTTGCCTTTGCTCTTTGCAGCTTAAATCTATTTAGAAATGTTAGCGCAATCCAAGCAATCCAGAATGAAATAAGCAGTACCGTTGAACTCAATGGTGGCACCCAGCTGAGGCCAACAAAAAAGGGAACCATAAAGCGCAGCAATGGCTGGCTTTTCCAATGGGGTATGTTGGTGGTGCCTGGCATGCGACAGATTTATCCCATGCCCAAAAAAGCAAAAGGCTCTGAATTTCAGAGCCTTTTACACATTTACAAACGTTTCTACACGTTTTGATTATTTTTTCTTTTCCGGAGTTGCGGCAGGTGCGGCAGGCTTATCAGTGATGACTTTAAACACAGTACGGCGATTTGCCTGGTGTTGTTCATCTGTGCACTGCTCACAAACACATTTCTCACGTGGGTCACTTTCGCCATAGCCTTTGTAACGGAGGCGTTTGGCTTTGATATCACGGTTGGTGCAATATTTTACTACTGCTTTCGCACGGTTCTCAGAAAGACGTTGGTTATATTCATCCGTACCGCGGCAGTCGGTATGTGAACCCATTTCAACAGTAAAGCTTGGATTGTCGCGGAGTAATTTCACGAGCTTGTCAAGATTTGGCTCAGCGTCTTTCCGGATATCCCACTTATTGAAATCATAGAATATATCTCCGATGTTGTATTCTTTGGTACCAGTGGTATCAGCTTCATCAAGGTAAATTTTCTTGCCTTCATCGCAAGTAACGATGGCATCTTTACAATATTTACCTTTGGTTGAAACGTTGATAGAGTTGGTAAAGAATTTCTTTGAGCTGGCCCTGATAGTGTAATCAGCTTCTCCTTTTAGCCAGAAAGTAACATTCCCCTGTGAATCAGTAAGGGCGCTATCAGCTTCAGCAGTAGCATCGTTTTGAACACGCACCATTGCACCGGCGAAACGGCTTACACTGTCGCTTTTGAAAACACAGACAGTAGTTTTCACGATTGGGTCTTTGTAGAAGATTTCATACATCTGGTCGTTTCCTTTCAGGTCGTTGTCATTGCCATTGCGTGAAGAAGAAACATTTACAAATTTTCCATCATCATCAATTGAATAACTGAAATCATCACGTGAAGAGTTCACGGGTGCCTTCATATTTTCAGGTGCCGACCAGGAGTTGCCACTGCCTTTTGATTTAAACACATCTAAACCGCCCAGGCCAGGGTGCCCTTCTGAGGCAAAATAAAGTGTGTTATCAGCTGACAACCAGGGGTAACCTTCTCTTGCAGCTGTGTTAACAGTTGCACCAAGATTTACAGGTTCGCCCCATTTGCTTCCATCCCATGTACAAACATAAAGATCGGTAGCACCAAAACCACCCGGGCGATCAGAAGAGAAGTACAGGTACTTTCCGTCGCGACTTAATGCAGGATGGGCATTAGAGAAATCGTCATTATTGTATGCGAACTCCTCGATATTGGTCCATTCGTTATCAATCAGGCTGGCTTTGAGGATTTTCAGGGTAATCTCATTTTTTGCATTTTTCTTCGCTTTTCCTTTCGCTTCGTTGCTACGGGTGAAATACATTGTTTTGCCGTCGGCAGTGAAGGTAGCAAAAGCATCATGGTACTCAGAATTAACACCACCTGTAAGCCATACCGGGGTAGACCATGAGCCGGCTTTAGGGTCTTTCTTGAAATAATACAAGTCGAGATATGTTTGACCGGTGTACTTATCAGTTGCCTTCTTGGTTTCAGCTACTGATTCAGTTGCAAAAACAAAACCGAAATTAAAAGGAGATGCGCCATAAGCAGAAGCAAATCCTTTGGTTTCGATCTTTTTAAAGGTATAAGCGCAGGTATCTAAGCCCTCCTCGAATTTACGCCAGTTGTCACAGGCTGCAATCATGTTCTGGGTAAGTTTATCATCCGGAACAGATTTTGCGTATTCTCTAAAAGCTTTTCCAGCCTCCTCGTACTTACGGTTTTGCATAAGTACTTTGCCGAAATAGAACTGATTGATGGGTTCGCTTTCAGGAAGGGTAACCGCTTCGCGAAATAACTCTTCGGCTTTTTTGGAGTTATTGAGTTTCAGGTAGGTCTGGGCCAATTTGACCTTTGCTTCCGGAACTTGTTTCTTATCAATGGCTTTTTGGTAATATGTTACAGCTTCTGAATACGCTTCCGCATCAAAACGCTTATTACCTTTTTTCACCCACATATTGGCGCAGCCACCCAGGAGGATGCCGCAACTAAGAAATATGATGCTGTATGTTTTTTTCATAGTATCCTTGAATAGCAGGGTTAGAAGTAGCGTGGATGTTTAAACTTAGAAATTTTGGCAATAAAGTCGTAGCCAAGCATGATTTCATGGGAACCTCCCTGAAACTGGCGCATTGCCGTAGTAGTGTAATCGTAGGCATATCCGGCACGTATCCTTGGCGTAAACTGGTATTCAATCATCCCCACAATTGCAGCATTTGTGCGGTAAGAAACCCCTACCCAAAACTTGTCATCAAAGAGGAAGTGTGCATTGATATCAGCCTGAATAGGGGCCGCGGGCTGGTATTTTACCAGGAAAGAAGGTTTAAACTTCACACTTCCGGAGCTGTTCAAATCCCATACATAACCTCCGTTAATGAAGAAATGGCGTTTAAGACCGGCATCTGAATCGAGCTTATGGCGTGCATCAGCAAAAAGCAGATTATGAGAAGATATGCCTAAATAACCGCGTTCAGTATAATAATACATCCCGAAGTTAAAGCGTGGAATCCACCAGCTCTGGTTTCCCTGGTAGAGCGGGTCAGTCATATCAACATTTTCAAGCCCTGAGGCATTAAATGTTTCATTTCTGATGCCGGCTCTGATACCAAAGGCAAGGCGATGACCTTTTTCATTTACTTTAATATAGTAAGAGTAGTTGGCTGCAAGTTCATTGGTCGCCATAAGACCGATGCCATCATTGATAAACTGAAAGCCGAGCCCCATATTTTTATCTTTGATAGGGCCATCAACGGCTAACATGTTTGAGCGGGGAGCTCCGGGGAAGCCCACCCACTGGCTGCGGTGCAAGGCGGTGGCTCCCCAATAATCGTGACTACCTGCATAGGCCGGGTTAAGAAACAGACCGTTGAACATATACTGGCTAACCTGCAGCTCCTGCTGAGCAAAAGTGCTTAGTGAGAAAGCCAGTATACTGAGTACTGTAGCAATTTTTTTCATCATTGTTGATTTAGTTTACAAGGGTATTACGGTTATTTTTCTCTTCTTATATCTATGAATCCTTCTATGAGTTTGTTGTTATCATTCAGATCCACGACAATAAAATACGTACCATCCGGTAATAAGTTACCATCATTACTTACACCAGCCCAATTATTTACAAAATTTGTTTGGCTATATACAATATTTCCCCAGCGATTAAAGATGGTAACCTTGTTTCCAGGGTAACCCTGAATACCTTTTATCACATAGAAATCATTGTATCCATCGCCGTTTGGTGTAAACCCGTTCGGTAATTTAATGTCTCCAGGCTCTTTCAGTTTAATTGAATCGGTAGCTATACAACCGAGCTGGTCGGTAACTGTTACAACATACATTCCTGCTTTTACACCATTCAAATCTTCGGTCGTGTCTGCTGAATTGGCCCATAAGTATGCAAACGGTGCTGTTCCTCCGTCAACAGTAAGGTCAATAGAACCATCTTTTGCACCTTTCTTGGTGATGTTGTAATCGTCATAATGAACCGGGCTATAAAGACTCAGTTTAATTGCCGGACCTTCTTCGATCTCAACCTGTGCAGTTGCAGTACATCCAACACTATTGGTACCGGTTACTTCATACTCACCTGCAGTAGTAATGGTAATACTTGCGCCCGATTGGCCGTCAGACCATTGATAATCAACAAAACCTGTTGAAGCTGTCAGCGTAATTTCTTTACCTGAACCGGAGCAGATTACAGTATCACTTGTTGTAATAAACAGTGGTGAAACAGGCTTCACAGTAATTTCAACAGCCTCTGATAAAGAAGAGCAACCGAACTCATCAGTATAGCGCACTGTGTAGAACCCTGCGCTGTTGAGCAGGATATAGTTAGAAGTAAATCCTGACATGTGCGCTCCGTCTTGGTACCATTGGTTTCCGGCACTATAACTACTTGTAAGCGTAGCAGTTTGTCCTTCGCAGATGGCTATCGGGCCGGAAGGGCTAATTACAGGTGGTTCTGGTTTGGATTTGGCAATCAGGTCAATGCTATCACGCATAACGCAACCGTTACTTGCTACTTCAAGAATGTATGTTCCGGCTTCACAGGCCTGAACGGTATCTCCTGAACTTGAACCTGCTGGAGTAATCCAGTTGATAGTACCATTGGCACTGTCGGCTTCAAGCGTGATGCATTCACTTTCGCAAATAACATTTGCACCAGAAAGGTGAATAGCTGCAAACGGGTTTGCTTTAACACTCAGGGTAATGGTATTAGATGTTACCGGACAGGTACCACCGTATGCAACCTGGGTATAATCTCCGGCCTGGTTTACTTCAAGGTCTAATACATTCTCAGCAATAAGTTCCTGGTTGCGGTACCAGCGTACAAAGGTTCCAATGGTTGAGTGAATCACTACTGATTGACCGGCACAGACATCGAGACTTCCTTCAGTTGAAATCACAGGAGCCTGCGGAAGCGGATTTACATTAATGCGCACCGTATCTGTATCAATACAACCATTAAGGTTGGTGGTAGTAAGGTAAACATCGGCATTATCAGAAGTCAATACTGTAACTGACGGGCCATTGGTAGCTCCCTGAATGGCAGATGCAGGCCCCCAAGCATAAACAGCACCTGGTACATTGGCAACACCAAGATTCACTGTATCAGCAGCACATACTGTACGGTCGGCACCTAAGTTGGCATCAATTACCGGCAGAATAGTGATGGTAATGGTGTCGGTATCAGCGCCACAGGCGTTTGTACCGGTCAAGGTATAGGTAGTAGTTACAGGAGGAGATGCTAAGGGATTAGCGATAATTGTACCTGTAAGGCCGATACTTGGGCTCCAGAGGTAATCAGAAGCACCGGTACCCTGGAACTGCACAGTAATACCCTGGCAGGCAGTAGTGTCAGATCCGGCATTTACTACCGGAATGGTCATCACATTTACAGCCATTGTATCGGTAGCAACACATTCGAATTCGTTGGTAATGGAAACTGTATAGTTTCCGGATACTTTGGCAACGATAGTTTGTCCGGTTTCGCCGGTTGACCAAACATTACCTGTCTGATAACTTGAGCTTAGTGTAACACTATCTCCTGTACAGAAAGATACAGGGCCTGATGCGGAAATCACAGGGCTTACCGGCCTTGGATTTACATGAATAGACACAGAAGCATTAGGGAAACTTCCAAAGCAGGTAGGGTCTTCATCTTCAACTACTGATACCATAGAATAATTGGTTGAGTTTGCAGGATCAACCGAGAAGGTAAAGGTAGTATCGTTGTAAGCACCAATTGTGTTTACTGCAATTCCATCAGTATATTTAAAGGTAAAAGGAGCTGTTCCGGTAAGGGTGATAGTTAATTCAGCAAACTCCCCTTCGCAGATCGTATCACGGTCAGCTGAGATACTTGCTGTTGGTGCATCTGTATTATTGATGCTGGCAGAGCCGCTAACAACACAAGCGCCACTTGTAACCGTAACCTGATAACTTCCGGCAGGTACATTCATCAGGTCTCTGGTAGAAGCTGTAAATCCGTTAGGACCTGTCCATGCGTATGTGTTTGGGTCCGGGTCTGGCGTTGAACCTCCTCCGGCAGGAATAACTGTCAATAGAATTGAACCAGTTACCTGGCCACAAAGGGCATCTGTAACGTTAAATGAAAGGCTTGGTTCATTGGTATTTACAACATTTACCGTCAAAGTAGCATTGCAATTATTTTCATCAGTTACAGTAAGTTCATAGCTACCAGCGGCTAAGTTGCTGATATCCTCAGAAGTGGCACTGAAACCAGCAGGACCTGTCCAGCTATAGGTATAAGCTCCTTCTCCACCGGTTACCGTTACATCAATAGCACCAAAGCTTTCACCACATTCGGTATGGGTAGTATCGGTTAAGGCAATTGATGGGCCTGAAGCACTATTAATTGTAAAGGTAAATTCAGAAGAGCAGTTATTCGAGTCGGTGAGTGTAAGCGTATAAGAACCACCGCAAAGATCTGTTCTGTCTTCTGAGGTAGCCAAATCATTCCAGAGGAAAGTATAAGGAGTTGTACCACCAGTTACATTAACATCTAATGCACCGTTGCAGGCACCACAACTTGCATCTGTAACCAAAGCAGTAGCGGTTGGGCCTGCGATATTCAGAATTTCGAAGCTTCTTGTGGCTTCGCAACCTGCATCATCTTTAATGGTTACCTCACAAACACCTGCTGGCATTTCGCTAATGTCTTCAGTAACTGCATCAACACATGACCAGGTAATTTCAAACGGACTTTGCCCGCCGGATATAGTCAAGTCAATGGCACCATTTTCAAGTCCGCAGGTAGCGTTGGTAACATGTCCGGCTATTGTAAATTGGTTTGAATTTTCAATAGTAATTTCGAGTGAATCAGAACATTGACTGCCATCTGGTACCACTACAACTTTATAAGTTCCGGCAACGAGGCCAGTTTGGTCTTCTGCATTAAGGGCCACTCCCGTCCCAGACCAGGTATAGGTATAGGTTGCAAGCGGGCTCACTGTAATATCAATACTTCCTTCGGCATTTCCGCAGGTGGTATTTACTGAGGTGTGGCTAATTTGAGGGGCATCAGTATTGGTAATGTTAAAGGTACCAGTTACTTCACATCCAGTTGAATCAGTTACTGTTACAGCGTATGTTCCGGAAGCAAGAGCACTGATATCCTGAGTAGTTTCATTACCAGGAGACCAGGTGTAGGTATAAGGTGCTTTTCCACCACTTACCTGCAAGTCAATTGAGCCGGTAGCATTAGCACAAGTAGTGTTAATTTGGGTGGCAGTCAATGAAGGTTTACCTGTATTCACCAGATTCGCAACACTGGTAATCTCGCATCCATTGGCATCAGTTACAGTGGCAGAATAGGCCCCTGCAGCAAGGTTTGTCTGGGTTGAAGTAGTATCTCCCATGTTGTGTGCCCATGAAAGGATGTAAGGTGCTACACCACCAGAAACACTTGCAGTAATTGCTCCATTATTGAGGCCACACGAAGGTTGAGTAATTGCAAAAGCAATTACAGGTGCATTTTCTGGTTGAACACATTGTTGCAAACTCACTTCACAACCGGCCTCATCAGTTATCTTTGCATTGTAACAACCTGCCGGAAGGTTACTAATGTCTTCGGTGCTGGCAGCGAATCCGTTGGGACCTGTCCATGTAACAGTATATGCAGGTGTTCCGCCGGTAATTTCAAGGTTGATAGCTCCTTCAGCCAATCCACAAGGAGTATTGGTAATTGTTCCATCTAATTGCGGAAGGTTTTCGTAGGCAAGAATCGCTGTATCTCTTACCACACAACCATTTGCATCAGTAGCGGTAACACGGTAGGTACCTGGCCCGAGATTACTTACATCTTCAGTATTGGCAAATGTTACCTCATTTTTTCTCCATACATATATAATAGGAGAAGTCATTTCAAGAAGACTCAGGTCAATGTGCGCTGTATCGTGTCCACAATTTGGTTGCGTAAATATTAGGCTTGCAAGGGGAGGTAAGCTGGCAGCAACTTCAAACGTTTTGCGTGTTTCACAATTTTGTTCATCCCGAACAATAATTTCATAGAAGCCGGCATGGAGGTTCACCAAGTCTTCGGTGGTTTCATTACCTGGCAACCAGGTAACGGTAGGATTTACACCACCGGAAATGATTACATCAATTAAGCCATTGTTAAGGCCACAACGGGTATTTACAACAGTAGCAGTAACCTGGGGAGCATTTTCAAAAATAATTTCAGCGCCGCCAGTTACAGTACAGGTAGTTGTCGAATCATAAACTGTTACCTCATAAAGCCCAACCATCAGCGCGTTAATATTAGCTGAATCATTGGTATATCCATTGGGGCCAGTCCATTCAATCGCATAATGGCCAGAGCCATTGTTAATTGTCATTTCAATTGCGCCGGCATTTTGGGCGCAGGCGCTTGGATGAGCAGTTATGTCTAATATAGGTTGATTTCCATATATAATTGTGATGCTTCCACTTGTTTTGCAAGTAGTATCAGCTGCATCTTTTACTACCACGCTGTAAGTTCCAATGGCAAGTGTATCAATATCTTCGGTAGTTTCTCCATTTGACCATTCATACAGGTAAGTACCAGAACCTCCAGTAACAGTGAGGTCAATAGCGCCATCTGTGTTACCACAGGTTGCATCGATTTTGTTGAAAGTTAACCCTGGTTTTACTGCTGGTTGAATTGTTGCTACTACGGTAGTTGAACATTGGGCAGCACCAGTAATTTTCACGGTATATGTTCCGGCAGGCAGATTTACTGCATCTTCGGTAATGGTTTGCGTGTTTGGAGTCCACTCATAGGTAAATGGTGCTTGTCCGCCATCAACTGTAATATTTATTGAGCCTCCATTCGGATTACCGCAGGTTGGATTAGTTACCTGGGCTGTAGCAGTAAATTCATTTTCGTTGATAATCGTAGCTGAAATCAGCACCTGACAATTGTTGTCGTCACGAATTGTATCGGTGTAGGTTCCGGCAGGAAGCCCTGAGATATCTTCTGTAGTTGCGCCGTTGCTCCAGCTATGTGTGATTGTACCTGTTCCACCGGTAACATTCAAATCAATAGATCCGAGTGACTGCGCACAGAGCGTATGGGTAATGGTATTTACAGTTGCAACCGGGGCGCCTTCATTTACTATAGTAGCTGAGGCGCTTGCAGTACAAGCAGTAGTTGAATCATAAACGGTAACTGTATATGTTCCGGCCGATAGTCCGCTACGGTTTTGGGTAATTGCATTGTCGTTCCACAAGAAGCTAAAAGGCCCTGTTGAACCAGTAATTGTCAGGGTTAATTCACCATTGGAAGTTCCGCAGGTTGCATTGGTGGGGACCATGCCCAACACCGGTTGATTGGTATTGATAACTGTAAATGTTTTTGTGGCTTTACAACCTTGTTGGTCAGTGGCAGTAAGGGTATAAGAACCAGCGGGGATATTCTGAAGCTCAGACGTGTTTCCGCCTGGTGCTGACCAGCTATATGTATATGTAGGCACTCCACCTGTAACGTTTGTTGCAACCCCGCCAGTGCTGTCGCCACACAAAGTATTGGTAACATCACCTGTAATAGCAGGAGCTTCAAGGGTATTCACAGTGCTGGTGCTGGTAGCCTGGCATGGGCCGGCAGGAGAGGTATATCTTACAGTATAAGAAGCAAGTGCTGTTGCTCCAGAAATGACACCGGTAACCGGATTGATAGTTGCTGCATCGCCAGGTGCAACATCAAAAGCATAAGTTCCACCGCTTACGAATCCGGGTGCTCCAACTGGTGCTGTTGAAGGGGCATTGGCACAGAAAGGATGGATGGTAAAGGCTACCACATCCGAATCATTCACAGTAAACGATGTGTTGGAAGATGCTTCGCAATTAGGCCCTTGTACGGTATATTTTACAGTGTATGTAACACCGGTAAGTGCTCCGGTAACAACTCCTGTTGAAGGGTTAACCGTAGCGCCATCACCTGGTACTGGCTCAAATTCAAACAGACCACCACCCAAGAAACCGGGTGCTGGAATAGGGGGCTGTGAGGGTGAGCCACAGAAAGGGTTATAGGAGAACGCAGTTACCGGAGGAGGTGCCGTTTCAATGGTAACAATACCGGAGTTTCCGTTAGAGCCGCAATTGGTTGGGAAGTTATCAGTAAGACCTATTACTGAATAGATTCCAGGAAGTGAAGTATAGAAGCGGTAAATATGATCATTCCCAAAAGGTTCACCTACGTCGTTAAATGATAAAACAGAACCTAATCCGTCAAAAGTGTAAAAGAGGTCATAGGGAGGCTCGCCACCCTGCACAATGATTGCCAATTGGGCGGAGTCGCCTTCACAGATGGTAACAGTAGTATCTGCCGTAGTAACAATGGTATCGTTGGCCGAATATGCAAGGAATGTGAAGATGGGGGTATTTACATTGATACAAACAGGTACTGAGGAGGTAGTACATCCGTTAGGTGCGGTTAACAATGTATAATAGCAACCTGAGGAAACCACACCAATAAATGGGTTGGTATTGGTTCCACCCGGATACCAAAGGTTCCCGGAAGGAGCACTTGAAGTAAGAAAGGTAGTGGCTGAACCGTAGCAGAAATCGGTTGGACCGTTTACAGTAACTGAAGGAATACCAGGGGCGATGTCGTTTTGAATAACCAAATCGGTGCCGTTATCGGTACCAATAACTGCCGGACTAGAGCTAACAACCCTGATACGGTAACCAGTACCAGCAGGTGATGAAATAAGGCCAAAGATAAATGGAGGCACCTCGGTTCCAGGGCCTGGTACTGAGCCAATCACTACCGGATTAGCAAAACTACCGCTGGCATCTGAAAGCTCGGCAGTAAAGATATTGTCATTGTTAAAGGTTCCGCTGGCTTCAAAGCGGATAACAACTGCTGAGTTGGGACAAAGAATTCCAGGGGTGGGAAGTGTATTAATTGCACCGTCCATCACCTTTGCAATGTCTTGATTATCGGGGCTACCCAGTGCTGTCGCAGTAGCATTTAACGGGTTAAATGGCAAGCAGGCTGCAAGTAATCCAAACAAAACCAGACGGAAACATTTTTTCATACGTTGATGTTTAATGCAAGTGGCAAAAGTAATAGTTCTAACTTCTTAATTGGTTCAAAAACCGCTTCAAATTTCGTTTTATTGCCATCTTTGACAAATGACTTTATGAACACTTTATACACCGTGTTTTGAACAATTTGCATTTACTTGCAATTTACTTTAACATTATACCGGGCTAAAATAAATGAAATTATGAGTTATGGAAAATAAAGAAATACCTTTTCCAGTATTTCGGAAATATGCCGATGGTCGCACCTATTTTAAAATCGAATCAACAAGCAGCTTTGTCGAGCTAAGGCAAATGGGACGATTTTATAGTTTTCTAAGCTATAATGCCCAGAACTATGGCGACCATTTGATGATAAATGATATGATACATTTAAGCCTTCCGCAGTATTTGCCAAGTACTGCTGATGAATTTCAAAGCACATTGGAGCTTTGGGAAAGTAAATTCATTCTGGCAAATTAGCCTGGATGTTCTATAAATATTGTTCCTTTTTGAATACAGGGTTTGCATATATCTGTAAAAGAAAAGGTTTTATTTCTTCTTTTTCTGGCCAGTTGGCAAGTTCCTGCGTGACGTATGATTGAAAATTGCTGAATGCTTTCTGCGAATAATATGCCGGGTATTTACTTTGCCCCTGCAATAAATCTGCAGCGATATAATGATTGGCATACAATGTCGTATTACTATGTATTTGCCTGTCAATCAATGCTGCCACGCTTTTTAGAGCATCATTCCGGCTTTTACCTTCAAAACTTTCATGAAGTTCATGTAAGCTCAACGGGCTGCCGAAATTAAAATTTACTGCCCCTTTCGGTTGTAACATACCTGTTTTCATGCTTATTAGGTCTTCGCCGGGGCTTTTTTGATAAGTTCCGCTTGTGTGCCGGATGTACATTTCGCGTGCTTTAAGCCCTGCACAAGGTTCAAATTCATAAGTAATACTCAGGGGCAGGATGTTTAATTCAAAAAAACCATCAGGTCCGTCTGCTGCTGACATACTCAGCATCTTCAATAAGCCGGGCTGGGTAAAATCGTTGCCATCCTTGGTTCGCCCTTCCCGCTGGGCAATCCAGACCGATTGTTTGTCTTTAAGAATTGATTTTCGAATGTAAGCTGAAACCCTTGCTGAATATTCATAGGCTTGCCTTGCTGCAACATCACGGTGTACGATGAAATTTTTGTTGAGCCGCACCAACATCTCAATCCATTTTCTTTGCAGCAGGTTGTTACCGATAGCTATTCTGGTAGTTGGAAAGTGATGTCGGAATAGTTCGTAATTCAGAAACGCAGAGTCTAATACAATATCCCGATGGTTTGAAATAATAAGGAAAGGGATTCCGGCACTAAATTGCTCAATACCAATTGTTTGCACCTCGCCTCTCACAGAAGCTCGAATGATATTTTTCAAAACAGGCGCAATAATGCCAGCCTGAAAATCTTCGATGCTGCGCATAGAAAGCAATTGTTGCTTTAGCTTCTCTGTACCAGCGCCCGGCAGTACAAATTGCAATGCAGCTAGAAAGTTTTCCTCCTGAATTAATTCAGCAATGACTGATTGTACCTCATGGTCGTCATAGGGGCGAATTGGGTCAAATGAATATTGATTTTCCATAAGGAATTACATAATTGCACGGTCTGGTTCAAATTCTTCCAGGGTAGCAAAATGGTATTTTTTCTTTAGTTCGTCAATGATTTCTTCCAGAATGGGTAAAACATTTTTTGATGCTTTAACAGAATCATGAAAAACAATAACAGAGCCATTCCGGCAGTTATTCAACACATTTGCCTTGCATTGATTTGCAGTCAGACGCTGGTCATAGTCCATTGCCAGTACGTCCCACATGACAATCTGAAAATTTTGCCTTTTTATTTCCCTGTACTGGCTTCGTTTCATTTTACCATATGGCGGCCTAAAAAGTTTGCTTTTTACATATTCAGCACATTGCTGCACTTCGGTCAGGTAGGCCGACACATCTGATTTCAGTCCGTTTTTATGGTGAAAAGTATGGTTGCCCACACAATGGCCCTGCTCAAGCAATTGTTTGAAAAGCCCGGGGTATTTCCGTACGTTATCCCCGATGCAAAAGAATGTAGCTTTCACATCACACTTTTGCAATATACTCAGTACCTGTGGGGTAATATCAGGTATGGGGCCATCATCAAATGTGAGATAAATCTGCGCCTTATTTTTATCGCCCCGCCACAAGGCCTTAGGGTAAATAAGGCGCATCCATGGCGGGGGGCAGACCAGAAAACTCACATCTTATTAATTTACTGCTGGTTTAACAACTGAAACCGGTCTGGCTGCTTCCAGTTGTTCAAATGCAGGGCTCAATTCTTTCACCAATTGGTCACGTTTGGCACGTCGTGCAACCTGCAAAAGGAAGTTGTAAATAGACATATTCCGGTCGGCTTCAGAACTAAATTCTTTGTACACCTCTTTCTTTTGTTTGAAGTAGTAACTGGTTTCTTTTTGCAAAATTCCGGCGTAATCCTTTAATATCTTGTCGCCCTTGTCGGGTGCACCAGCCTTGTAGTAATCATCAGCAAGGTTAATAACAAAGAAATTATAGGGAATATTATTTTCCGGAAGCACTTCAAAAGCGCGGTCGAGCACCTTCAGTGTTGAATCTTTTTTGCCAACTTCGAGCAAGGCATTAGCCAGGCGATCGAAGGTACTGCGAAGATTCATTGTCATGCGCAGGTTGTTCTCATCCATATAGAGTGGATTTTTATCTACCCCACCCCATTTGAATTTCTCCATTACATTTTTGTACATCAAATCTGGCTCTACCCTGCCCATGTTGTCGCCTCTTCCACTGCTTGGCGGATTTTTCACAGGCACCAGGCGGTAAGCCAGACCTTCAAGCTGGAAGTAATCCTGCAAGCCGAGATAACTGTCATCACCAACGGTGATTGCAAAATACACAGGTCGTTTCCAGTTATTCTGGGCCAGCAGGTCAAGAATCATCAAATCAGCTTTAAGCAGGTACTGGCGCTCAATTGAGAAATCTACTTCCTTCACCACCTGATTTGCCAGATGTTTTGGCACAGTACCATTGCTCAGTACGGTCGCACTGTCAACGGGGATACTGAACTTATTGGATGGGAAATAATCAAAAAAGCGGTCTTCATAACGGAACTTCAGATTAGGGTCATCAGATGCTACGAATTTTATCATTTCACGAATATCCTGGTATCCGGCAAGGCCTTTGTCAGCGATAATTATTTGTTCACGTTTTCCTTGCCTGTATTGGGCCGGGGTAAACGAAATAGGTACCGCATCAGAGTCGTATGCTTTTCGACGAATCTGGTCAATGTACCAGTCGGTGTTGAGCAGACTCAGGTTCACCACTCTAACATCAGTACGAATTCCTTCAACTTCCTGGGCATACCAGAGGGGGAATGTATCGTTGTCGCCATTGGTAAACAGAATGGCATTCGGGGCACAAGAATTGAGGTAATTTGAAGCGTAATCACGCGCCGTATAGCGGTCAGAACGGTCATGATCATCCCAACCCTCCTTAGCCATCAGGCCTGGTACTGCCACCAAAGTGACAAGGGTAACCAATGAGGCTGCGATAGCTGCCGGGGTGTATTTTTTCAGGAATTCTATCAATCCGGCAACACCCAAACCGATCCAGATGGCATACACATAAAATGAACCTGCAAACCCGTAATCACGCTCGCGTGGCTCGTTGGTATATTGGTTCAGGAAGATAATAATGGCTAACCCGGTAAAGAAGAAGAACAAGGATACGATTAAGAAGTCGCGTTTATCCTTACGGTATTGGTAAATCAGGCCGATTAGCCCCAGAATAAATGGCAGGAAGTAAAACGAATTGTTGGCTTTGTTACCTGCCAGCGAAGGGGGTACGTCATTTTGTGTACCCAGCCTTGGAGCATCCATTGCTGCAATACCTGATTTCCAGCCACCGTCAGTTGATGGAGTACCATGCCCCTGCACGTCATTTACCCGACCGATAAAGTTCCAGGCAAAATAGCGCAGGTACATAAATCCGACCTGGTAGCCAAAAAAGAATTTCAGGTTCTGGCCAAACGAAGGCTTACGCTGATTCTTCGGATCATTCTTTATATCGGCCCAGCTTTTATAGCCTCTGATGTGCGAAGGTTGCGAGCTCCACATCCGGGGGAAAATGGTTGAATACTCTTTGTCGAAATTTGGCTCCTGATTGTCTTTTGGAGTTGAAACTACAATATACTTGCCGGTTTCACGATCGGGCGCATAAACAGTATTGCCGTCTTTGTATGGTTTAGAACGGTCAAGGGGTGCGTTGTAGTATTGTCCGTATACAAGTGGTCGCGTACCATATTGTTCACGGTTCAGGTACGACAGCAGTGTAAATACGTTTTCCGGATTGTTCTCATCCATTGGTGTATCGGCAGAAGAACGAATAACAATCATGCCGTAGCTGCCATATCCGATGAGCATCACGGTGATACATACTGTCAATGTATTTGCCAGCCGGAAGTTGTTTTTCTTTACCAGCATGAAGTAAGCCATCACCCCTACCGCAAGAATTCCGAAGAAAAGTCCGGAAATCAGCAGTAGCAGTACCGACAAGCTAATAAATGCAGGCATTTCTTTTTCATCAGAAGAAAATTTCAATGAAAGTATAATCAATACTACCAATGCAAGGATATATACCAATGCGCCTGTTCCGAAGGCCATTCCCATGCTGTTGGTAAAGAGTAATTCAAATTGTGCAGCAGTACCAACAACCTTTGGTATAAGGGCAAATTGAACAAAGCCCAGAAGCAACATTCCGAGTATGGCAGTAATTAAAATGCCAGCACCTGTTTTTTTGAACCTGCGGAAATAGAATACATAAGCTAATGCCGGAATAGTTAACAGGTTTAATAAGTGGACCCCTATACTCAAGCCCATCAGATAGGCAATCAGTACAAGATAACGATCGGCATGCGGTTCATCAGCTATGGCTTCCCATTTAAGCATCAGCCAGAATACAACTGCGGTAAAGAGAGAAGATGTAGCATAAACTTCACCTTCAACAGCTGAAAACCAGAAAGTATCAGAGAAGGTATAAGCCAAAGCGCCTACCAAACCTGAACCTACAATGGCAATTGTTTCAGCCATATTTGCAGGAGCTTTCCCTTTGGTAACAAATTTTCGCGCCAGGTGTGTGATGCTCCAAAAGAGGAACAAGATGGTCAATGCGCTTGCCAATGCCGAAAAAAGATTCATCATCATGGCTACCTTAGAGGTATCGCCCATTGCAAATAATGTGGCAACACGGCCAAGAATCATAAACAGCGGAGCCCCGGGCGGGTGACCGATTTGAAGCTTATATGCTGTTGCAATAAACTCACCACAATCCCAGAAACTGGCGGTTGGCTCAATGGTGGTGCCATAGGTGTACATGGCGATGGCGAAAGTGAGCCAGCCCAGACTGTTGTTGATTAATTTGTATTGTTTCATCTTTTGTTTACCTAAACGAATATGGTGGTGTTAGCTGAAAAATTCAAAGCGACGAAAATAGGAAAGCCTGAACTATTTTCTTAGGTGCTAAGGAAGTAAATAAACGCCACAATTGATTATTATTTTGATTTACAGCTACTTATTAAAAAATAATAATTTTTAACATCGAATTGCGCATTTAACGGGATTTGTTAATTTTGCCGCACTTTTGTCCGATGGTGTAACTGGCAACACGTCTGATTTTGGTTCAGAAGAGTCTAGGTTCGATCCCTAGTCGGACAACAAAAGCCCCGCAAAGCGGGGCTTTTGTCATTTTACATCACCGGTGTTCATATTCTAAGAAATGTAAACTTCCGGCACAAGAATTCCCGCCTATATTTGTCAGCAACAATTCTACTGTTCGCAATGGGTATTCAAAACATCCTGTTCATATTGGTTTTTGCTTTTGCAGTGGTACTTTTCACCAAAAACGTACGCAAAGTAATCCGTAACATTCGTTTAGGCATGCCGCTTGACCGTACCGACCGCAAAGCAGAGCGCTGGAAGCTCATGCTGAAGGTTGCCCTCGGCCAGAGCAAGATGGTGGTACGCCCAATTCCGGCAATTTTACATCTTTTTGTATATGTTGGCTTTGTAATCATTAATATTGAAATACTTGAAATCATCATTGATGGTTTTTTTGGTACTCACCGGGTATTTGCTCCCCTACTAGGCAGTTTTTACAATTTTTTAATTGGTTCATTTGAAGTACTTGCATTACTCGTCCTTGTGGGGGTTGTCGCTTTTTTTGCACGCCGCAATTTCATCTACATAAAACGTTTCCGTCAAAAAGACCTCGATGGCTGGCCGAAATCAGATGCCAATATCATTTTAATTACTGAAGTCTTTTTGATGTCGGCATTCCTTGTAATGAATTCAACAGATGCGATATTGCAAACAAGGATGGTCGAACATTATTCTCAGGCTGGTTGGTTTCCGATAAGCAATTTGCTCGTACCGGCATTCAGCCATCTTAGCACCGAGGCTTTAATCATGATAGAGCGGGGCACCTGGTGGTTTCACATTTTAGGAATTCTGGCTTTTTTAAATTACCTGGTTTATTCAAAGCATTTCCACATTATTCTGGCATTTCCGAACGTATGGTACGCTAACCTTGAAGCCAAAGGCCGCATTCGCAATATGCCAGAGGTTGCCAACGAGGTAAAACGCATGATGGATCCATCGGCTGTGGTGCCTGAGCCGGAAGGTGCTGTTAAGTTTGGTGCCAGAGATGTACATGACCTTAGCTGGAAAAGCCTGTTGGATGCATACACTTGTACTGAATGCGGGCGATGCACCTCTGAGTGCCCGGCAAACATCACAGGTAAATTGCTCAGTCCGAGATTGGTGATGATGAAAACCCGCGACCGCCTGGAAGAAGTAGGTCGGAATATTGATAAAAATAAAGGTCAGTTTGTACCTGACGGCAAGTCTTTGCTGCATGATTATATCAGTCCGGAAGAACTATGGGCATGTACTACCTGTAATGCTTGCGTACAGGCCTGCCCGGTAAACATTGACCCTCTGAGCATCATTATTGATTTGCGCCGTCAACTTGTCATGGAAGAAAGTGCTCCACCTCCTGCGCTGGCATCTATGTTCAGCAACATGGAGAACAACGGAGCCCCCTGGCAGTATGGTCAGGCCGACCGTTTAAAGTGGACTGAAGAATAGCGTGAGGAAATCAGTTTACATCAGTAGCCCTCCTGAAGAAGCAGCACTATTTAGCAGGCGGGTAGAAGGCTGTGGTTTTAGGGTGCATGCCGCTATACCCTATCGCTACGAAACCATTGAAACAGGCTATCTTCCATTTACCGACTGGATTTTCTTTAAAAACCCTCAGGCAGTTATTCATTTTTTTGGCCAGGATTTGCTTGCCCCTGCTACTGCCATGATTGGCGCTGCTGACAGCAGAACCGCCACAGCATTAATGGAAATTGGCATACAACCTTCATTTGTTGGTACAGATGGTGAACCTTCAGCAACCCGGGAAGGCTTTTCCGCTGCTGTGAAAAACAGGGATGTATTGTTCCCTTGCGGAGATAAGGAGTGTATAGCTCCTTTCGAGAAGCCTGGTTTTTCTGCACCCATCATCAAACTTCCCATTTACCAGTTTGTTCCGGAGCATATAACTGGTTTGCAGGCTGAAATTTTTGTATTTACAAGCCCTATAGCTGTCGAGGCTTTTATCGGTTCCAATGGCTTGCCAGAAGGCACCCTTCTTGCTATAGACCATTACACCTTTGAAGCTTTGCACCAACTCGGATTGCAAGCAGCATGTGCGCCAAGTGCTAACCTTGAGGCGCTTGCTGATTTAGTTTGTGCACTCGCTTAATTAAGGCTGCAAAAGTTCATTTACTGCCAGCCATGCCATCATCCCCATTCCGGTAATCAGGGCTTGTTCGTCAATATCAAATGTGCTGGTGTGAACACCTGAAGTGTATGCGCCGTTTTGCCCTGCTGTACCAAGCCGGTAAAAACAAGCTGGCATTTCTTGTGCAAACCATGCGAAGTCTTCGGCAGTCATTCTCATATCAAGGTTCACTACTTGTTCTTTGCCAAGGTATTCTTCAGCAGCATGACGGCTGCGACGGGTGAGTGCTTCGTGGTTATATAATACCGGATAACCTCTGCTAATCTCAACATCTGCCTTTGCCCCGTAAGCATGGGCTGTTTCGGTGGCAATGCGCAAAATTTGTTCATGTGCTTTATTGCGCCATTGTTCATCCATGGTTCTGAATGTACCTTCAAGCAAAACCTCATCAGGTATCACATTGGTAGCGCCATTTGCGATAACCTTGCCAAACGAAAGTACAGTGGGAACCAGCGGTGGCGCAAAGCGGCTGCTGACAGCTTGCATGGCTACCAGCATTTGAGCGGCAGTATGTACCGGGTCAACCAGCTGATGGGGCATGGCTGCATGGCCTCCTTTGCCTCTGACTTTTATAAAAATTTCATCTGAAGATGCCATATAGCGCCCTTCCCGAAAGCCCACCATACCGGCAGGCAGGGTAGGAAACACATGTTGCGCAAAAATTGATAAAGGATGGCGGTCTTGAAATACACCATCTTCAAGCATTAGCCTTGCTCCACCAGGATGCTGCTCTTCTCCCGGCTGAAAAACAAGTACAACTGTGCCCGGGAGGTGCTCAGCAAGAGAATGGAGAATCATTCCAGCACCCAACAGACAGGCACTGTGCACATCATGGCCGCAGGCATGCATCACCCCATCATTTATTGACTTATATGCGGTTTTGTTGGTTTCCTGAATTGGCAATGCGTCCATGTCGCCCCGGAGTGCAACCTGCCGGCCATCAGACGCACCTTTGATTTCTGCCCGAATACCTGTTTTTACCAGCCCGGCGACAAAAGGGATACCGGCATCCTTTAATAAGTTTTGAAGATACTCACTGGTTTTAAATTCGTTGAACGAAAGCTCAGGGTGCTGATGTAAATGCCTTCGTACTTTTTGAATTGAAGGGAAAATATTTCCGGCGGCAGACTGGATTTTTTCCCGCCATTGACTAGCGTTTAAACTCATTTTTGAAATATTATACGGAGTGCCATAATCAGAATGAATACCCCAAAAATTCTTTTCATAGTATGGGGGTCAATTGCAAGTGCAATCTTTGAACCCAGGAAGGCCCCTCCGATAAAACCCAAACCCATTAAGAGGCTGTACCGCATATCGAAATTCCCTGCTTTATAGTAGTTGTATGCGGCCATGAATCCCACCGGTAACATAAGCATCCCAATACTAACCCCCTGGGCTTTGTGTTGACTTAGGTGCATAAAAAACACCAGTGCCGGAACAATAATAATACCGCCACCAATACCTACCATTCCACTGACTATACCTGCGCATAATCCAATCAATACAAGAATTAAAAGTTCTGAGACGCCCATTTTATTTTAGTTAAAAATCATTACAAAACGAAAGATACATAACAGGTGCAAGCAGGTGTTGGTCATATATCCCTCTTGCATAATCGAACCGTACAAAGTAACCAAAAATTCGGGCACGCAAACCTATTCCCGTACCAAATACCAAGGGATTGTACAGATTCTTCAAAGTAACAGTAATTGGGCCGTTCTGAATAATTGTATGGTTAAATACATTTTTATCAGACCAGGGATGGGGGCCGGTAAAGGCACTACCCACATCGAAAAAAGGCACCAATTGTAGAGAATTTATAAGTTCATTCTTCAAGGGATAATGACTGAAAAAGCGCACAGGATTCCATCTTAATTCAGCATTGAATAAAGCAAAGCAATTACCACTCCTTACCTGTTGCCTATAACCGCGCATATTAGTTGCAATGGTTTGAAAAACATAAGTGTTTTTTGCGTCAGCCGACACGCCCGGTTCTATGTCAGGATTAAACCAATTGTCAACGCCACCAAGCATAAACAATAATTTCCCGGGGCCAAAAGAACCTGCAGCTGCAAAGCGAAGTGCGAATATTGTTTCACGAACAATAGGTATATAATGTCGCAGGTCAACACCCAAAACGCCAACCATTGGTTTGTCACTTCCATAACTAAAAAAGAACTCCGATGTGAGCTTGGCACGCGTGCCCGAAAGCATATTCTTTCCGTAGGGGAAAGTGTTGTCGAACACATATTCAAGTTTCGGTTGCAGCCAGTGTGTAAATGTGGTTTTTTGTTTTAAGCTGGCCAAATCAGAAGAAAGATAAATGTGTTGGTCATTGCGATATGCAGCTCCAAAACTAACTTTCGACAAAGGTGAAAATGGCCAACCAAAAATTGATGATATCGTATGAGTCACAATCTTCTCATCAGCGCTATTATCTAAACGCAGGCTCTGCCTATGGACAGAATATAACTTATCAAGTCTTCGCTTCTGATTCTGGAATGCAAGTAAGTATTCATTTCCTGAAAAATCGCCTGATAATCGAACACCCGCAATAATGCGATAATCCTCAAACAAATCAGCAATTCCAAATCGAAACATGCCATTTAAAGGTGGGTTTACGTACCCTGCCTGCCCCGTAAAAGGCTGGTATGACTGATTTAGATATGCCCGGTCTATTCGGGCACTGAACTTCTCGAGGTACCAGGTAGTAAAGTAGATTCTTTGAGTAGGGATTTTAAAAGTATCGCTACTTGCAGGCAGCAGAATATTATTCGAATCGGTCGAATTATCCTTACCAAAAACGACAATCCTTTTCGGTTTGTCTTTTTGCAACTCTGGTTTCGGCACTGTTTTACCAACTACACTATCGGATGACTGCATGATATGCTGGCCCCACATTGCATGAGACAAAATGGAGTTTGTTTTTTGTAAATCAATATTGAGATATCGTAAATTTATTCGACCTATATTTCTAAATATTTCAACCGCCATTCCAGATGAATGAACATCATTAACAAGTACTGAATTATTATAATTCGTCAATGGGTATTTCCTCAATAAATAACGATAATGCACCAGTGTATCAACATGTGTAATTGCACTGTCGACCTGCCCTAAAAAAATATTTTTAACACCATTCTCATCAGAGAGAAATGTCAAAGATTTATTACTGACAGGTACTGGATAACGTTCATCAATTTGAGGAGAATTACTCAAACGCAAACAACTCTTCGTGGCACTTACGGGATGATATAAAAATAAATCGTGGTTGTTGTTCAGCGAACTGAAATTAGGTTTTGATTTTGTAAACAGTGAATCATTGGTTCTATTAGAACTAAAAACAAATGAATTTCCATCTGGAAACCATCTGGCTTCTGATTCATCAAAACCATCATTGCTCAGCTGTTCAATTGTGTTGGAAACATTATTAAAGATAAAAAGGTCTTTATATCCGTTTTTTATTGCAGTCATCAGAATTTTTCTGCCGTCAGGCGAAATATCTATACTGCATAATTTCGTAAAAAATTCAAGATATTTTTGTTCTTTTCTTCCGGATGGTAGGTGGTAATAACGAAGGAGAATTCTTCCTTTATTTTCATCAGAGAACAACAACCATTCATTGTCGGGATGCCATGCAATAAGAGGATATGAAAGGTCGGTTATATCCGGAATTTTTTTACCCGTTTTAATAGTTTTTACTATCTTCCTTTCTTGTACATCGTAAATATAAATTACCTGTTTTCCATAACAATTTTCAACCCAGGCAATATGCTTTTTATCATTGCTGATTCTTGTTGATGTTACTACAGAATTCTTTTTTATTTTTCTATAAAAAACAATTGAATCATTGTTGGTTTTTATGGTATTGTCTATGGTGAAATAACTATTAAAATACTTTCTCCAACCTTCCAATATTTCTGATTGTTTATGGCCCAACACATAAATAAAACTATCATCAATATTCCGGCTCATATATGCCACATCAAGCATATCAAGAATTACACTCTCTCCAAAAGTTTTTGCTATATATTTCCAAACAGAACTCCCGGCAACAGCAGCTTCTTTCCCCGTTAATCGGTCAGGGTACTTAAACCTCCCGGAGCGCATGCCATCGCGTAAAATATCTTCGTCAGTACTGGTCCATTCGCTTGCCAACCATGATATCAAGCCATTAAAGTACCATTCGGATAGGTGCAGAAATGCGGCGCTCCTGATTTTCTCCCGAAATTCGGTACCCAGTAGCAACTCTGATACAAATGCTGTAGCAATGCCTTCACGTAGCTGAGTATACAATTGCGCATACCCATCTTCCATATAAAGCAGCATTTTCCCTCCTTCGTGCATGGTGGTGCCTCCAAGGCTTTGGGAGCCCAAAACACCGGTGCCTAAATTTGTCTGTTTCAGGTCTGAAAGCCGGTTAAAAACAACAATCTGAAGTCTCCCTTCCAAAGGATAGCTAAATCGTTGCTCATATTGCTGAAGATAAGCCTCAGCTGCCCTGGCAAGCTCAATAGCAACTTCTTTGCTGCCTGCATAAAAATATACATCGAAACGCTCATACCGATAAAACGACCAATCGAATGGGTGGTACTGAATTCTGCTCTTGCCAAACTCAAGTTGTGAACCCGAATAAAACTGAGCCTTACCGTTCATACTCAACAAGAGCAGAAAAAACACTTTACCAAACAGATATTTCACCTTTGCCACAGAACCGGTAAAATTACTAATTGCTTTGATTATTAGGAAGCAGCTCGTTCATTCTTCTATAGAATATTTCAAGTGGCTTTCATTGCTAAAACAGTAAATTTGCATCCTTCTGTCATTCAGGTTTCAGCTTTATGCTTCATGCACATTCAATAACATTTAATCCGTTTAGTGAAAACACTTGGCTTGTCTGGTCTGATGAGCTTAATTGCATCATCATTGACCCTGGCTGCTATGGCTCTGATGAAGAAAGGACTTTGTTGTCCTTTATTACCGAAAATAAGCTTAAACCGGTACGCCTTATCAACACCCATTGCCATATTGATCACGTATTGGGAAATCCTTTTGTCTATAGAACCTGGGGGCTAAAACCCGAAATTAATCCTTTGGAGCAGGCATTATTGGATGCAGTTCCGCAATATGGTTCAATGTGGGGCATTCGTTCTGAAGAACAACCAGAAACTATCCATAGCCTGTTGCCGGGGGAAACAATTGCACTTGATGAGCATCAATTTCGTATTTTGTTCACCCCTGGCCATGCACCTGGTGAAGTGTGTCTGTATTCAGCAGAAAATAACTTATTAATTGCCGGCGACGTTTTGTTTAAAGAAAGTATTGGTCGTACTGATCTGCCAGGCGGCAATCATGCCCAATTAGAAAAAAGTATTCGTGAGCAGCTTTATATATTGCCTGACCAAACCTTGGTTTGCCCGGGGCACGGCCCCAGTACCAGTATCGGACATGAAAAAGCCCATAACCCTTTCGTTAGGTTTTAAACCACCTTCCTCGTAGACACTAAAGGTTAGCGCCTGCATTATTTTTAATCAATGCGTATATTTACCGCATGAAACGCCCTGATTTTTCACGCCTGGGTCATGACATCCCGCAATCAGCCTCCAAAATACCAAGGCAGGAAGCATGGATAAGCCCTGAAGGCATCCCTATTCAGCCTGTGTATCAACCAAAAGACCTGGAGAACGCAGAACATATTGGGTTTGGTGCAGGCATTGCACCATTTCTCAGAGGGCCTTATGCCAGCATGTACCTCAATCGCCCATGGACAATCAGGCAATATGCAGGGTTTTCAACTGCAGAAGAAAGCAATGCCTTTTACAGGCGCAACCTGGCTGCGGGGCAAAAGGGGCTTAGCGTAGCCTTTGACCTGGCAACCCACAGGGGTTATGATAGCGACCATGAAAGAGTGGAAGGAGATGTAGGCAAGGCCGGTGTTGCAATTGACTCAATAGAGGACATGAAAATCCTTTTTGACCAGATTCCCCTTGACAAGATGAGTGTTTCTATGACCATGAATGGTGCAGTTTTACCCATCATGGCATTTTATATCCTTGCCGCAGAAGAACAAGGCGTAGCACCTGAATTGCTTTCCGGAACAATCCAGAACGATATTCTGAAAGAATTCATGGTGCGCAATACGTACATATACCCTCCCAATCACAGTATGCGGATTATTGCTGATATCTTTGCTTATACTTCGAAGCGAATGCCGAAGTTCAACAGTATCAGTATCAGCGGGTACCACATGCACGAAGCAGGAGCAACCGCAGATATAGAGTTGGCATATACCCTTTGTGATGGGCTTGAATATGTTCGTACCGGGCTAGCCTCCGGGCTGAAAATAGATGAGTTTGCGCCCCGGCTTTCATTTTTCTGGGGCATTGGCATGAATCATTTTATGGAGATTGCCAAAATGAGGGCCGGACGTATGTTATGGGCAAAACTTATCCGACAGTTTGAGCCTCAGTCTGAGAAATCTCTCATGCTGCGCACACACTGTCAAACAAGCGGCTGGAGCCTGACAGAGCAAGACCCCTACAATAATATCACCCGTACTTGTGTAGAGGCATTGGCCGCTGCCCTGGGTGGTACACAAAGTTTGCATACCAATGCATTGGATGAAGCGATTGCACTACCAACCGATGCATCTGCAAGAATTGCACGAAACACACAGCTTTTCCTGCAATTTGAAACCGGGATTACCCAAAGCGTTGACCCTTGGGCGGGTTCGTATTATGTTGAAAGCATTACCAAAGAACTTGCCGATAAGGCATGGGCACTCATAGAAGAAGTAGAGAAGCTGGGTGGAATGGCAAAGGCAATTGAAACGGGTATACCAAAGATGCGCATCGAAGAAGCCGCTGCAAAGAAACAAGCTCGTATTGATTCAGGTCAGGATGTTATTGTAGGCGTTAACAGATTCAGGAGCGAAGATGAGCAACAATTGGATATTCTTGAAATCAACAACACACTTGTACGTGAAAACCAGTTAAAACGCCTGAATAATTTACGTAAAACCAGAAATAATACCAAGGTAGACGAAAGTCTCAGGGCATTGAATCATGCCGCACTATCAGGCGAAGGAAACCTGTTGGAATTAAGTATAAACGCTGCCAGGAACAGAGCAACACTCGGAGAAATTTCTTCCACTTTAGAGTCGGTTTTTGGACGTTATCAGGCAGCAATAAGACCCATATCAGGAATTTATTTGAATGCCGTGAAAAACAACCATCAACTTGAAAAGGCACGTCAGATGGCCGACACCTTTGCTGAATTAGCAGGTCGCCGCCCACGAATTCTGGTTGCAAAAATGGGGCAGGACGGCCATGACCGGGGTGCCAAAGTAATTTCTACCGGCTTTGCCGACATCGGCTTTGATGTTGACATTGGCCCACTGTTTCAAACCCCAGCTGAGGTGGCCAAACAGGCTGTTGAAAACGATGTGCACGTGCTTGGGATATCTTCACTGGCGGCTGGCCATAAAACTTTGATACCACAAGTAATAGAAGCCTTAAAAGAAGCCGGTCGTGAAGATATGGTTATTGTGGCTGGTGGAGTCATCCCCCAGCAAGACTATAACTTCCTTTTTGAAAACGGTGTATCAGCCGTCTTTGGCCCCGGAACCCGTATACCTCAAGCCGCTCATGATATTCTCGAAATACTCATCGAAGGATATCGCTCATGAAAGATGTAAGCGCGTAGTAAAAACTGAACGCCAAATTCACAAGTATAACATTACGTACGAAACCAAAACTCAATTGCAGGTAATAATCCACACGAAAGAATAAAATCAGATTATAATGACAATAAAACAACTACTCTTTACAGCACTCTTCTCAATCGTTGTCTCAATAACGCATAGTCAATGCCTGAAATGGAGCGACCCGGATACTGCAAGTGGCTGGTTAAATTTTAAAACTGTGCCCTGCAATGGTGAATTCACCGAAGATGAAAGCTTTGAGATTTTTCAGTCAGAAGCATACGCCCTGCCTGGTATCCTGAAAGACGGGAACTACACTTTTAGTGCCTGTAATGGTGCGGGCGCCGGCACATGGGAAATAGACTATACGATTCTATCTCCTACTGGTAGAGTAGATGCCTTCGGACATGATTCTGCCTCTTCATGCTCAATTACCTGGACAGCCACTGAGCCAGGCACTTACCTTGTTGTTATCAACAAAGCAGGTGCATGTGGCATTGCTGACACCATTGACAATGGTTATGCAAGAATTACAACAAATTATGGTGGGCTCAACTGCCCTCCTCCACCAGTGTTTAAAGAAGGAGCTGAAAGTTTTGAAGGACTATTTGGAGCGTTGCCGACATGTTGGAACAGAGTAGATGCAGATGGCGACGGGAAGGGTTGGCAAATTATAAATTTTGATACCCTGGCTTTCAACGGAAATAATGCAATAGTCTCATTTTCATGGGACCCGGTGGGAGGAGAAGCACTTACGCCTGATAATTACCTGTTTACCCCACAATTAAAATTTGGGGAAAACGACTCACTCTATTATGTAATAAAGACCCTGAATGCTGATTTTCCGGCTGAAAAATATTCGGTATTAATTTCAACCACCGGAAATGACACTGCAGATTTTAACACTGAAATATTTTCAGAAACGCTTACAGCTGATGCCGCTGAATGGCAGGCCAGGTCAATCAACCTGAGTGCATATAACAACCAGCTTGTATATATAGCTTTCAGGCACCATTCATCTGCTGACAATGTTGGCGTGGTGTTAGATGGAATCTCTTTGCCAGGTGAGATGCAGGACTGTAATTCTACAGCTATTACGCATCTGGCAGATAAGCCCACCATTCAGATTCACCCAAATCCGGCAACTTATCAATTGTTTATTTCATCTTCCTTGCCTAAAAAGTCTGTCATTGCTGTAATTGACGTTACCGGCCAAATTGTATTGAAGTACGAACGCATTCCTCAGGGAAACCTGCCTTCTGCCATTGATATTTCTTCGTTAGCACCTGGCACATACCTTTTGCGGGTTCAATCAGGAAATAATTCAGAGGTACTTAAATTTATCAAAATTTAGACTTATCGGGTCTTCAATACAGCCTTTTTGAACGGCCGGATGAAATGGTGATTTATGTCAGAAAAGTTGTCTTCCATGAAAAATGAGGCATTAATTTGACATATTTTTTGGCATGTCGGAATATTTGACGATATTTCCGGCATGTTTACAGCCCCCAACCTGAAATTTCTGCGTAAGCAAAAAGGCTTGTCGCAGGAGGAAGTTTCTGCCGCATTAGGCATTAAACGTACAACCCTGAGTGGATATGAGAACGGTTCAGCGGAACCAAACTTTGAAAATCTCATTAAGCTAACTGATTTTTATGCAGTAGCTATTGACCAGGTGATAAAGGCAGACCTTCAATCACAAACAGGGGGGGCGCTCAAAGGCGCTGACCTATCTGGGGGGGCGCTCCGGGTGCTGGCAACAACGGTTGATAGCGACAACAACGAAAATATTGAGTTGGTTCCGTTCAAAGCAAGGGCGGGGTATACAGCCGGGTATGCTGACCCTGAGTACATTGCGGTACTGCCTACCTTTCAGCTTCCATTTCTTTCGCCAAATCGCAAATACCGTACCTTCCCCATCATTGGTGACTCAATGCCACCTGTAGCTGACGGCTCCTGGGTCACAGGTGAATATCTACAAAACTGGAACTTTATCCAGAACGGGCTTCCGTATATATTAGTGACCCTTGATGAGGGCATTGTTTTTAAAACGGTTTACAACCGTATTGAAAAGTCGGGTACGCTGCTACTTTGTTCTACCAATCCCACCTATGAGCCTTACGAAGTTGATATTAACACTGTAAAGGAGGTATGGAAGTTTGTGCACTTTATCAGTCATGAGTTGCCTGAACCCAATCTGAGTAAGGATGAGATTTCAGACACGGTCATGGAATTGCAGAGAGAAGTGAGTCTGCTGCGCAACGAAATACGCCGTAAAAAATAAACACCCGGTTTTGGCCGGGTGTTTATGCATGTTGCGTTTCTGTGCCTTTATTGACGTATCACACGAATGCTTGAATTGGTGTTGAGGGTGCGATAATTAACAAAATACACCCCTGCACTTGACAACATCCCACTTAAATCACTGGTACTCACACCGGCAGGCAAGTTTAGCAGTCGCTCTGCTATCTTTTTTCCGGTGATATCAAGCACTTGAATAGTTACTGCCTCTGATTTCTCAAGCTCACAGGTCAAATAAAGGGTTTCATCTGCCGGATTTGGATAAACTGACCAGTTTAGTTGAACTGTAGGACTTTCGATGCCCACAAGGTCTTCAATATCAGTGATATTACGTGGTAGCAACCTGTAATTGCCGAATGCATAGGTAATTACACCGCTTATGTTATATCTATGCCCTACAACGGGTGTGTAACGAAATAACACTGTATCCACCAATAGGTCACCAGAACCATCATTGGCAGGCCAAACCTTAAAGTTGTTAGGTGCAGCAGTTGCTTCGGCATTGCTGGCCTTCACTAATACCCCTTCAAATGGTTCAGTGCCAAGTACAGCGGTGGTGCCTTCATGTGCCGCTGGAACAGTATTGCCTCCAGATACTTTGTTAAAGTTACTTACCTGTTCTATTTGGGTAGTGTTAAAATACTCCTTTACAGTACCCGAAATGGTAAGGCTGTCGCCAATAGCTACTGTGCTACTGCGGGCCGGGTCATAAACAAAAACCCCACTCCAATTCCCTGTTCCTGCTTGCAGAAAATACCCTCCGTTGGGGTTTGGTTTTACGGCAGTAATGATACCACCGGTGGTAACTTTCTGGTCTTTCAGTGGTGAATCTCCAGCTGACTCTTCTGTAAACTGAATATCGTATATACTAACCGGAACCACGCTTGCAGGGGTGATGGCTACGCTGTCAATCTGAATGTGGTTGTTGGCAGCATTGGTGTTGCGGATCGAGAAAATAAATTGTGCCCCATCGGTTGTTGTATCGGCAGCAACTGATTGGTTTACCTCAACCCAGTCTTCACTGTCAAGGGTAAAATAACTGCTGTAACCGTATCCGGCATCATTGTCGCCCTTATCATTGTCGAACAAACCTGCACGAATCTCGCCCTTTCCTTTTACAAAATATTTAAAATGATACTCTTTTCCTTCTTCTACGCTAACAGCATTTGAAGAAAATCGTTTATGGCTGTTCGACCTGTTTTGCAACTGTACTGCTGTACTGCCATATACAGTACCTGAATTCACCTGTGTAATTGAGTCTACCCCCAGATTTGAAGCAGAGCCTTGCCAATCAGTAGGTTTTCCACTGTCCCAATTCTCAAAACTACTTGTAAAAACCGGGGCCTGTGCAAACGCTCCTCCGCCTATTAACAGGGCGCCCAGAACGCTAAAAAATGTACTTGCTTTTTTCATGTGTGTATTTGTTTGCTGTTTTAGTCTCTGATATAAATATTGTCAAGGGCTGATGTGCCTGTTTTTCCTGCAGGAGCACTGCCTGTGTACCTGAATGCAATATGAAAATTACCTGTATAGCCCTGTGGCAGATAGCCGCTTAGGTCAATATCACCTGAACTTACCCATGCATAATTTGCATTTGACTGGCCTGCTAATGTTGCCGTAACAGACGACCATGAGGCAGTAGTAGGGTTTGAGCCATCAAAATTGGTGCTAATGAGCACCTCCAGTGCGTTGTGCGTCCAGTTTGATACAGCCGAACTAAATGAAAGTTTCTTTGTGGCACTATTGATCACTGGTGGGGTAATCAGCCAGGAAATATTATTTGCATCTGATGACTGATATGAACTTATTTGGGCATACTTGTCAGTATTGTTAAAAATACGACCTCGCCAGTAACGCGTTCCTGTAGTCGCAATATTAAGCCATCCGGCGGCGGCATAATCAATGTTATTCGTTACATTATCAAAAGCCTCCTGTACAACGGCAACAGGGTCAACCGGACCGCCTCCTGTGCAACGATCACCGGTCATGGTTAATTCTGCAGGGTTGCGAACATACAGTTGCATATCACCGTTGAATTCACTTACCACTGCAATAAGTGAACCATTGCCAGAAGGTACTGTTTGGCTTGCGAAGCTTGCATAACCGCTGGTTCTTACAAGAACTGTTTTTCCATTGCAATCTGTAAGTGTATGATTCACTGTGGTCTGATTCACTGCATCCGACCATGATTTACCCAGATCTGCTGCTGTAAACTCCGACTGGTCAATGCGAACCAGCTTTGCCTGCATCCCTGATAATTGGTCAATTGTTGCAACAGTAGGTTGCCGTTTACGGCCTGTAGCCTGCTTTACAACGTTATTGTCAACGCTTACTGAATCTAATTGCAGCATACCATTATAGCGGCTAACATAGCAATTCTTTAGATAAATTCTGATGGAGTCTCCCTCGTATAAACCACCAGAATTAAGCAACCTTACGTTGATTGCTCCGGTATTGTCTTCGATAAAAATGTTTTTGTACAAATTGCCACTGCGTTCGTCGGCAGTTACTACAGCATAAACCGATGAGTCACCAATAATTTTCACGGTTTTGTTTACGTATAATGCACGCAAATCTGCTATTGTCAGCACACTACCAGTTGGCAAGGTCCTGAGGGGAGGCGTGTCAAACTCTTTCTTGCATCCACCCATGGTGGTTAAAAATAGAAGAGCAAATAATCCGATAATGGAAGAAATGTATTTCATGAAATGTAAAATCAAAAACGGTAAGAAATAACCAAATTATAAATTGCCCCCAGGCTGTACACTCTTTTTTGAGGGAACTTGTCAATATTATCAGTGTCGTAACGCAACTGTTCAAAAGCAGAAATCACAAACTTCTGGTTGTTCAGGGCGTTATTAATATTTAGGCTAATGTTCAAATTATTGCCTTTTATTCTGAAAGATTTCCCTAATGAAAGGTCTAAAGTTACAGCAGGGTCAAACTCTTGTTGTTCAAGTAATTCAGTCCATTGTGGATCAGAAGTAACGAATTTGTCTAAAGCTTCTGCACTTCTTCGGTCAGGATTGGGTTCAGCAAAAATATCTCTGAAATAATTCAGGTTGGCGCCAGCCCACCAGCCTTTCCGGCCATTGAAACGCAAACCTAAACTAACAGCAGTTTGAGGCATCCCTCCTATTCTGTAATTTTCAAAATAAATCAACCTGTTTTCAGCCAGCAATTCAGCTGAGTTATCACGCACAATCGTAGCAAGTGGCCTTGAATTGTAAATATACATGCCCTTTGATGCTACCAATTGCAGTGTAAAAGGGCCATAGACATTGTATTCGCCCGCAAACTCAAGGCCCTGATGCAACTGCCCTACACCACTCATGGTGTAATTTACAAGATTCCGGTAATCATCATGGTAGAAATTCCGGTACCAAACCTGGTTACTAAATTCAGTATGGAACCATGTAAGGCGCAGTTTAAGTCGAGGATAACGAATTTGGTAGTTGAAATCATACGAGGCTACGGTTTCACTACGCAGGCCTGGCACAAGGTCGGGGCGGGTTCGTGGCGACAAGAAAGCTTCTCTCGACAAGGGGGCACGGCTGTAATAAGCCGCATTGGCATATACATAATGCCTTCCGTTGATTTTCCATGTCAGCCCGCCTTTAACCCCGCCGTTTGTGAAGTTCTGTTTGGCAGAATTACCAGATGAACTGTTCGGAAAACGCCCATTCACCATGTTGCCTTCACGCCAAAAAGCGGTATGCGACAGATGAGCGGCAACATAGCCTTCCCATTTTGCCTTACTATACTCGAGCTGAGAAAAACCCATGTATTGTTGTTGGTGAATATTATAGTCAAAGCCAAAAACATCACCTTTCTTAATAACATTATTCGGATTATTTAAATCGTTCTGTGCCACATTGGGGTCAGCAAAATCACGCTCTGCAAACTGATCAACATCTAACCAGAAATCACCGCCTAACAGGTCATTCATGCGTTTGTAATTTCTGCTTTTGTAAAACAATCCATTTATCCCGCCGGATAGTTTCATGCTTTCACCAAATGCGCGGGTACCAAGCAGCGTAAAGCCTCCCTGCCTGCGGTCAATCACCGACTCTTCGAGCACATATTTTGAACGATTACCGGTTAAAATCTGTCCTGCCTGGCCATCAGGATTTGTTACCTGATATAAATTCTTTGAATTGGCAAAATAGAGTTGCTCCCAATTAATTTGTCGGATATTCTCATTGGTTTCCCATGCGTTTGTCATTGCCTGCGCCCTTGCAGGGTCTTCTTCAGCATAATAGCTGGGCAGATAACGGTAGTAATCCGGGCGTGGGTCTGCTGCTTCGTACCAATTCAAATTTGTATAACTGTTTCGTCCGAAAGCGTAAAAAAGTGAGCCTGTAATTTTTGTATTTTCATCCGGCTGGTAGATATGGCTTAAAATAATGGTAGGCATGTGGTTATTGCTTACCCTGGCATTGCGTTTTTCACCGTTTTGGTATCCCCAGTTAGGGTTATAAAAGTTTGAACCTGCCAGGTCATAAGCTTCCTGAGTGGCAAAACCTTGCCGCCCCTGCCGGATAGGTGCTCCAAAGGCAATCAGGTTTAGGCTGTGCCGCTTGTTAAATTTCTTTTCTGCCGCCCCAAAATAGCTCCAGGCATCAAAGAATGTCCCTTCCACAAAGCCTTCCTGCGACCAGCGTCTTGAACCGGAAAAAGTGAATGCCCATCCGTTCTTATTAAAACCTGTTGAATGGGTAAACATGACCCTGTGCCTGAAAATCCGGTTACTGCTGGCATACGAAACCGAAGTTCCGGGCCGTAGTGAACCTGCCCTGGCCTCGATGTGCGAATACCCTCCTACCCCCGAAAAGGTATAACGGCTGTCTTGCAAATAGGGGCGCATTTCCTGAAACCGGGTAACATCATTCAAACCGCCCCAGTTGGCAAATGTAGCCAGGCCTGATTCGGCATCATTGAGTTTCACCCCATTGATCATTACCGCAAAGTTCTCCGTGCTGTATCCACGTATCCGGAAACGGGCAGTGCCAAAATGAAAACCTGCGGTACTGGCGTATAAATCACGCGATGATTGTAATAAGCCGGATACATCTTGCCCGCCTTTATCAGAATCGGCATCATCCCCGCTTACACTAAACAAAGGTATCCGGTTTACATTTGCCGAATCAGGCTTAACTATGGTGTCACTTTGAGCCATGATCTGACCGGAGAACATGACTACCAATGCGCTTAAGGAGAGTATGAATTGCTTCACGGAAATTTTTAGGGCTACAAATATAGACTGTTCATTCAGCCGGGATACAAGTTTACAATTTTTCATGCATGTTTTAACCTAAAGATGAAATTAAAGCCTTACTATTTATATTCGCTTTACAAATCATTCGTTCATGACAAATGGAATATCTTTAATTTGCATGCTTAATTCGCTTGTTTCAAACTTACTCAAAACATGAACCACCGGGCCTCCATTATAGCGTCATTGAGTTTTATTTTTATTTTCAACCCTTTCGGGGGTTTTTCTCAGGAAAAACCAAAGAAATTTGAGGTGGCTTGCATTGGCTTTTACAATGTTGAAAACTTATACGACACCGAGAATGATACTTTGGTGAACGACGAAGAATTTTTGCCGGAAGGGGGTAATCGCTGGACGGACAAGCTATACCGCGAAAAACTACAACACATGAGTCAGGTAATCAGCCAGATAGGCACCGACGCAAGTCCTGATGGTGCAATTGTATTAGGCATGGCAGAAATTGAAAACCGGAAAGTTGTTGAAGATCTTATTGCCCAACCCTTACTGAAAGGCCGGAATTATGGTATTGTTCACTACGATGGCCCTGACCGTCGGGGGGTTGACGTGGGTCTTATCTACCGGAAAGATTTCTTTACAGTAGAATCGTCAAGAAGCATACGTTTAGTGAATCCTTCCGACACTTCCTTCAGAACACGCGACCAATTGTTGGTAAGCGGGAGTTTACGTGGCGAACGGGTGCATTTCATGGTAGCACACTGGCCTTCGCGCAGGGGAGGAGAAAAAGCCAGCTCACCTTTGCGGATGCTTGCCGCCCAAACTGGTCGTAAAGTCATTGATTCAATCTTAGCCGTAGAGCCCAATGCCCGTATTATTTATATGGGCGATTTAAACGATGACCCCATCAATAAAAGCCTTACCGAGGGTTTGCGTGCCAAGGGAAACAGAAACAAGCTACAAGCAGGTGACATGTTTAATACCATGTATGCATTTTACAAAGATGGTATTGGCACTCTCGCCTATAGGGATGCGTGGAATCTCTTTGATCAACTGGTTATTACACAACCTTTTTTAAATGGTAACGACGGAGGGTTTCAGTTTAATCGTTCGCGAATCTTTAACAAGCCCTTCATCAGAAAACAAGATGGCAACTTCGATGGCTACCCCTGGCGTACCTTTGTTGGTGGCAAATACGATGGTGGCTTTAGCGACCACTTCCCGGTTTACTTGGTCTTGATGCGAGAAATCAAGTAATAATTTACCTGGCAACTGCAACCCGAAACACTGCTCTCTCCTGCCCTGTCACTACTTCAAGCAAGTAAATCCCGGCATTCAGCTCTGCAACATCTACTTGTATAGAATGGGTACTACCTGTGCCTGAAAGTTGCCGGATGGTTTGCCCGCCTAAATCTGATAAGCGCACCTGCACCTGCTGACTATTTGAATTATCTGTGCGTTTTAGTTGAATACTACTTGCTGCCGGATTAGGGAACACCTGCCACAACGTCTGTGGCAGCGCCATCGGAGAGATGCCTACCGTTCTTCCGGTATAGCGTTTGAATAGCCACGAAAATGCCTGGTAATATTGATTGGCGATGTCGGCATCATGAATTATCAGGGTATTTTCATCGTTCTTTGTTTCGGCCGATGTGCTCCAGTTATGCGAGCCCGTCAATACCTGAGGGTCTGAACCCGGAGCAGTGGCATCAGCAATTACAAATTTATGATGCATAATACCTGCAAAGCCATTGTTACTGGTCATTCTGCCAAATCTCAATGCCCCCTTTAATTGATTCCATTCTGCCACCTGATCAACCTGGGTAGAGTCATCAATGACCCCATAGGTTTCAGTAAGCCCGTTGCTGACACGGTTTGTAATGGCATTGGCAATATCGAAACGGGTTATTACCATAGAAGCAAACTCCAAATCGTAGCCTGCTGAGTTAATCACTCCTATAATCTGGGCATTTGCTCCATCAGAAGGACTGAAATAGGAGCGCACCCGACGTCCACCAATATTGAATTCATGCGGGGTGTTATTGGTCTTATCAGGTCCGAATTTTGCGTTGGCTTCGTTAGGCTGAGGCCCGGTACTTCCAAACATTTCTTCAAACTCAAGCTTGTATGCCCTTGCCAGTGCCTGGTCTTGCAGGATAATCACATTGTTCTCATCCGGCCCATTTAATTGATCTACCGTCCAGTTGGTCGAACCCGTCCATACCAATGCGTCATTCGGATTTTCAGCATCAGCATCAATAACCACAAATTTATTATGCATGAGTCCATAAGTAAAGTTGCGTACCTTACTTTTTATTTTTCCAATCTGCGATGATACATTGGGAATCATCGTGTTGCTCGAAGACTCATCATACACCATCCTCACCTGCACCCCACGTGTTCTGGCACTGTTTAATGCGGCAGCAATATTTGACAAACTATTAGCGGTTGAACTGTTGTAAATCGCGATATCAATGGTTTGTTTTGCACGATTAAGATAGGCAATCAGGGTATCATCAACCAACTTGTTTAAATAATTGGCAGGGGTTTGGGTGGCTACTGCATGCTCAACCTCATGGTTAAAATAGACCTTTATTTCACCTGTTGACAGGGCGCGGGTTGTGTATAAAAACGGACCTGATTTTAAAGTATCGTTCTGGTTTGCGGCGAAAAAAGTAACCTGATAAAAACGTGCTGGTTCACCTTCCCGGAAGATCCAGCGAAAGTTTTCCTGTTGTTCGCCAAGCTGCATCGTGCCTGTCTGGTTGGTATGGGTAGCCGACCATTCGACCCATGCATTTGCCTTCTGGTTAAGTTGCCAGTTCAAGGTGAATCCATTGGATTGAATAGTATTTACAGTTGCTTCATTATGTAATGCCAATTTCTGTGCTCCAACAAAAAAGGGCGCTTGAAAAATCAGGCTTAGGGTCAAAAAAACAATATGCTTCATTTGGCCAAAGATAATTGGCTTTGCAACATATTACAACCAATGATTTTTTTGTGGGTTTCGTTTGTGAAAGCTAAAGGATGTGAGAGGATTCTCATTCCGGATATTGTGAGCATTCACGAACCTGAAAAATTGAAAGTCCCGACAACGACCATTGGCGCTGGTTCAGGGCAGATATTAACAGCAAAGTTCAGAACTAAACGTTTATACACGGATGGTCATTTTGAGCCAAAAAAGGCATTGCGTACCTTTATGACGGGGCAGCGGGTGCTGTCCCCGGGCAGGTATTTATTTGAAAATGCGCTCTATATAAGTTGCACTCTATAAGTTGCACTCTGTTTGTTCTATCTGTAATAGATTTCCTTTCTCTTTAAATCGGGCTATATTTGCCGGCTCAAAATACCAATCATGACCAAAGGCCCTGTATCACAATTTATTGAAAAACATTACCTGCATTTCAACGCTGCTGCATTAGTTGATGCGGCCAAAGGCTACGAAGCACACCTCAACGAAGGTGGTAAAATGATGATTACCCTTGCCGGAGCAATGAGTACTGCTGAACTGGGGAAATCACTTGCAGAAATGATTCGGGCAGGCAAGGTTGATATTATTTCGTGCACCGGCGCTAACCTTGAAGAAGATATCATGAATCTGGTGGCTCATAGCCATTACAAAAGGGTACCGAATTACCGTGATTTAAGTCCGGAGGACGAATGGAAACTTTTGGAAAAAGGTTTTAACCGGGTAACAGATACCTGTATTCCTGAAGAGGAAGCGTTTCGCCGGATACAAAAGCACATTGTAAAACAATGGAAAGGAGCACATGATGCAGGTGAGCGCTTTTTTCCTCATGAATACATGTACAAAATGCTGTTGTCAGGAGAGATGCAACAGTATTATGAAATTGACCCCAAAGATTCGTGGATGATTGCTGCCGCTGAACGCAATTTGCCTATCATCGTTCCTGGCTGGGAAGATTCGACTATGGGCAACATCTTTGCTTCTTATGTAATTAAAGGCGAACTGCCGGCATCAGTGATGAAGTCGGGTATTGAATATATGGTTTGGCTGTCAGACTGGTACCGTAACAATTCTGCGGGCAAAGGAGTCGGCTTTTTTCAGATTGGTGGTGGTATCGCCGGAGATTTCCCTATTTGTGTGGTACCAATGATGTACCAGGATTTAGGCTGGAAAGATGTACCTTTTTGGTCGTACTTCTGCCAGATATCTGATTCTACTACCTCTTACGGCTCCTATTCTGGTGCTGTGCCTAACGAAAAAATCACCTGGGGAAAACTAGACATCAACACTCCTAAGTTTATTGTCGAATCAGACGCTACCATTGTAGCCCCTCTGATTTTTGCCTGGCTACTCGGTTGGTAGCTTGTAGGCAAAACGCCTGCCACAGCCACTGACAGCAATGAGCCGGGGTGCAGTGCAGGTTATTTGTTCTCTAAAGCCGCGATTGTCATTTCTCCCCTCAGCGAAAAAGAAAACAATCTTTTTATCTCCGCAGTATCTGAATAATTACCCAACAAAAACATGAGTTTGGTAATAGCTGCTTCAGTGGTGACATCCTGTCCGCTTATTACCCCAATTTTCTCCAATTGGTTGCTTGTTTTATATTTTCCCTGATAAACAGTACCAGAGGTACACTGGGTGACATTTGCAATGATTAATCCTTTCTGAATTGCAGAATGCAAAGCTTCAATAAACCAGGTTTCGGTAGGTGCATTCCCAGAGCCGAAAGTCTCCATAACAACCGCCTTTAGCCCTTCAACCTGAAGAATACCATTTACATACCCAGGAGTCATTCCGGGGAATATCTTAAGTATGGCAATATCCTGATTCAATTTCTTATGAAAAATCGTTTCCTTCCCGCTCTGCCTGTGTAATACATTTTCGTTAAGATTAATTTGCACTCCTGCCTCCGCCAATGGAGGATAGTTGGCGCTGGTGAAGGCATTGAAGTGCGATGAGCTGAACTTGGTGGTACGATTACCTTTCAGCAAATGGTATTCAAAATAAATGCACACCTCATTCAGCTTGGGTGCACCGTTTTCTTTCATAGCAGCTATTTCAAGTGCTGTAATAAAATTCTCACGTGCATCTGTACGTAAAACGCCGATAGGTAATTGAGAACCTGTAAAGATTACTGGTTTCGATAGATTCTCAAGCATGAAACTCAATGCAGAGGCTGAGTACGCCATGGTATCTGAACCATGTAGCACCACAAAACCATCGTATTGCGGATAATTCTCCTCAATCACTTCTACCAATTGTACCCAATGTGCCGGGTGGATATTGGACGAATCAATGGTATGTGTGAAGGTGTGGATATGTATCTCAATATCAAGACGGTTGATTTCAGGAATATTTGCCAGAAGCCTTTCAACATTCACGGGCACCAGCGAACCACTTTCTACGTCTTTCACCATACCAATGGTACCACCAGTATATATTACCAATATTGAGGAGGGTTTACGCATCATGATGAAATAATTTTAATGCGTTTGTACTGGTAATTTCGGCAATTTGTGTAACCGGAATTTCATAAATCAAAGATAGTTTTGCAGCAATCTCTTGCAAAAAAGCTGGTTCGTTGCGCTTACCCCGATACGGTACAGGCGCTAGGTAAGGTGCATCGGTTTCTAATACAATATTTTCAATAGGTACTTGCTTCAACAGCTCAGGCAAGGTACTTGTTTTAAAAGTAACAACTCCGCCAATCCCCAGTAGAAAGCCCTGTTTAACAATTTCATTTGCTTGTTCTGCCGTTCCGGAAAAACAATGAAAAACACCTTTTAGTCCTTTATTATTAAACTCTTTCACAATCTGAATACATTCAGCTGTGGCATCCCTACTGTGTATTGATACCGGAAGATTTTTCTCAACTGCCCAGGCGCATTGCGTACGGAATGCCTCCTGTTGAATTTCAATAGTTGATTTATCCCAGTATAAATCTAATCCTATCTCGCCTACTCCATAATAAGTTCCGGAACAAAGCAATTCGTATGCCTGTTCAAGCTCCTGCTCCCAAGTCTGAGGCTTTACCGAACATGGATGCACCCCCATCATCGGGAAACATCGTTCAGGATATTGCGCAACCAATTCAAGCATTGCAGTCACACTTTCCTGGTCAATATTTGGCAAATACATACGTGTTACCCCTGCCTGCTCGGCACGCTGCATCATCAGGTTCAAATCTTCACTGAATTCGCTTAGATAGATATGGGTGTGGGTATCTATCAGCATTAGCGCTGTGTTAAAGCCTGGGCCTGGTGATTCTTCAAACCTTCCTTCAGAAAGCCGAGGAAAGCATCTTTATCTGAGTAGCCTACCGGATTATTCAGTACCTTTAAATCAGGTGAAAGCAACACATAATAGGGCTGAGCATTGGCCTTGAAATTTACCAATTGCAGATTACTCCATTTTGCCCCTACGCTCTCTACACGTTTACCTGAATAACATGAAACAAACTTTTCTTCTGCTGGCAGCTCTTTCTTTTCATCCACGTAAAGTGAAACGAGAATGTAATTTTCACTCATCATTTTCTTCACTTCCGGATCTACCCAAACCCCTTCTTCCATCCGGCGACAATTGACACAAGCCCATCCGGTAAAATCAATCAGCAGTGGTTTGCGTTCTCTTACCGAGCGTTCGCGTGCCTTCTCAAAATCATTTTCACAAGGTATACCGTGCGGACAATGCGTAGTATTGTCATCAGCCACTTCAGTGGCTTTGTGTCTTTCACCTTCGTAGCTGTAAAACAAAGGTGGCGGGAACCCGGAAATCAGCTTCAGGTTGGCTCCGAATACACCAGCAGTGAAATAGATACCTCCGGCAAAAAACAACAGGCTCAGTGCGATTCTGACAGGACTGTATTTTTTCACCGGGCTGTCATGCGGAAAGCGGAACACCCCAAGTAAGTACAAACCCAAGGCGAAGGCTAGTAATGACCAGATATACAAAAATGTTTCCCGTTTTAACAAGCCCCACTGCTCTACAAGGTCTGCATTCGACAAGAATTTCACAGCAAGCCCCAGCTCCAGAAAACCCAAAACTACTTTTACTGAATTAAGCCAGCCGCCACTTTTGGGGAGTGTATTCAGCCAGGCCGGAAATGCAGCGAACAATGCAAAGGGGAAGCCAAGAGCTACACCAAAACCCAGCATGACAAACAAAATATTGTAGGGGTCAGGATTGGTTGCCAGCGTTCCGGCAAGGAACGTTCCCAGAATTGGGCCGGTGCAACTAAACGAAACCAATGCCAATACGATGGCCATGAAGAAGATACCCATCACACCTCCGACATTTGAGGCTTTATCGGCCTTATTTGCGAATGATGATGGCAGTGAAATTTCGTAGTACCCAAAGAAGGAAATAGCAAACGCTACAAATACCACAAAAAACACCAGGTTAAGGATTGAATTGGTGGCAATGGCATTCAGCGTATCCGGCGGTATTTTTGCTACTACAAAAGGTACTGCTATCAGGGTGTAAATTGCTGCAATTGACAATCCATACAAACTCGCCATCAGCAAGCCTTTTTTACGACCGGTGGCATTTTTCGTAAAGAAACTTACAGTCAATGGAATCATTGGAAACACGCATGGTGTAAGCAATGCAAGCAGCCCCCCGCCTATTCCGAGTAAAAATATCAACCAATATGATTTCGCTTCTTCTTTTTTCTGTTCAACATGCAGCCCATCAATAACATAATCTTTGCAGGTATTAGGTGAAACCACTGCACTTGGCCCGGGTGCCGGTGATATTGTATCGCCCGGAGTTGCAACAGGCAGCGCTGCCGAAGTCTCCGAATTTTGAAGTTTATTTCCTTCAATCTTAAAGGTAAAAGCTACCTGATCAAATGGAATACATCCCTCGTCGTTGCAAGTCATCCCGCTTATTTCACCCTTCAAGTCAAAAGCTTGTGAGGTACGTATACGAACTTCCTGCTTGAACATAACAGTTTCTTGCTTAAAAACGCTGACATTAACGCCAAACAACTCATCAAAAGTTGTTACCGGTTTTGGTTCAACCACCTTCCCAACCAACTGATATCCGGTGTTTTTAATAAAATCAAATTTTGTTGGCAGGGGTCCGCCCTCAGGAGTATACTGCGAATAGATACCATAACCTTTATCAAGTTTTGCAGTGAACACCAAAACACTTGTTGAGTCGTTTTTGCGCTCTTGTTTGTATGACCATGTAACCGGATTAAGAATTTGGGCTCCCAGCCAGGAAACAGAAAGAAAAAGTAAACAAACGCTGGTGATGATTTTCTTCATAATTATTTTTTATTCGGTTCAGCAGTTACAACTTTTCCTGACTCCAGTACTTCTATAGCCTTTCTCACAGTTTTATCTGTTGCACTTGCTACCTGGTAATAACCGTTATAGCCGTACAAATTCCGTGCTAACATTGCCTTTAACTGCGTCAGCATGAATTCAGATGAGTTGCTTTTCAAATGCAGTGGCTGCTTGACACCTTGCTTATCAAGATATTGATAAAAGCCTGTTACCAAAGCATTTGCATCATATTTTTGGGCAAAAACACCTGCATCGGGATAGGCAGCCATGATTTGTTTCCGGTGCTCATCAGCAAAAGCAAAGGTATAGGTACTAAAATGCCCGCCGGATGCAATCTCGGTCACAAATCCACTATACCCACTGGTGTCAATAGCAACAAAAATATCTGGCATGATGCCGCCTCCTCCATACACCACACGTCCCGATGGTGTTTTATAAGCAATGCTATCATGCTGCAGGGTATCGGGATGCTCCATCTCTCCATTGCTATACCGGTCAGCTAATTCGTGGTAATATGCTTCCTTTCCTTTCTGATACGGGCGTTGAATGCAGCGACCTGTAGGAGTGTAATATCTGGCAATTGTCAATCGCATAGCACTGCCATCGTCAAACTGCACCTCTTCCTGTACCAGGCCTTTTCCAAATGAGCGACGGCCAATTATCCAGCCCCGGTCGTTGTCTTGAACAGCACCTGCAACAATTTCCGAAGCCGAAGCCGAGCCTTCATCAATCAGAACAGCAAGGCTTCCGGTTTCAAATTTCCCCTGTGAAGTAGCGTTGAAATCTTCCCTCTTACGTGCCTTTCCCTGGGTATATACAATCTTTTTCCCACTTGCCAAAAACTCATCTGAGAGGCTCACAGCCGCATTCAGGAAGCCTCCGGGATTGTCGCGTAAATCAAGAATAAGCTTACGCATACCTTGTGCTTTAAGCTCCTTAAACGCCTTTTGGTACTCTTCAAAAGTGGTCGCTGAAAAACGACTAATCCGGATGTACCCGATGTCTTTGCTGATTATGTGATGGGCATCAAGGCTGTAAAGCGGAATCTTGCCTCTGGTAATGGTGTATTCACGTGTGCGCTTGATTGAAGGCCGAAAAACCCCCACCTTTACTTTTGTACCACTTTTACCACGTAATTGCTTGACAACCTGTTCGTTGCGGATGCCATTTCCGGCTACATTCTTTCCTTCAATCGCTACTATCCGGTCTCCTGAACGAATACCCAATGATTCAGAAGGCCCCCCTGAAATTGCAGCTACCACCATAATCGTGTCGCGCTGGATATTGAATTCGATGCCAATACCGTCAAAATTCCCTTCCAGAGGCTCCTTCATTTGTTCTAACTCAGAAGCAGGGATATACGAAGAATGGGGGTCTAACTGCTGCAACAGGCTCACCACTGCTTCATCTTCCAATTCACCAGGGTTAATGGTATCAACATATTCAGCCTCGATATATTTCAGAATATCGCGAATCTTATCTGACTTTGTTTTGCCGGATACTTTTCCATTTCCACTTGTAAAACTGCCTATGAGCAGACCCAGTGCTATAGCAGCACCAGCCACAAGCGGAATAAGCACTTTATTGTAGGTTGCTTGGGCCGACATCAATCATTAAGCTTAGTGGTGAATGGTTGTTCAGTGTTTCCAGTTGGTACGGCAGGTTCGTACCGTTCAACATCAACACCAAATTTTCGAAGAAACTCAACGCCTTCGTCTGAAGCAATGCCTTTGTAATCAGCATAAGAATCACGAAAAAAAACTTTTCGAATACCTACCGAGTAGATAATCCGTGCACAGGCAAGGCAAGGTGATAGGGTAACGTACAAGGTACTTCCGTCAATTTCTGTTTTGTTTTTTGCTGCATATAAGATAGCATTTGCCTCTGCGTGGAGCGCAAGATAGCAGCTACCTTTCCTGTCTTTCTCACAGCCTGTTTCCGGCCATTCTTCGTCGCAATTATGAGTACCTGCCGGCGGACCATTATACCCCAATGAAATAATGCGGGTATCTCTCGTTAAAACTGCACCAACCTGCTTTCTAACACAATGTGAACGCAAGGCAAGGCTGGATGCCAGATTCATGTATATTTCGTCAAAACTTGGGCTGGGTATCTTCATGTTAAAATGCCCGCAAAATTACCAAAAACCAATGAAAGCATAGTTGTATTACTTGAGGGCTTTGTCTTTTCATGAAAGCAAAATTTCAATGAATTCAGCAAATGAAAAGGCTGGAGCAAAATCAGGGCCGGGAATTTCTTCAGAAAGTATTTCCAGGTACAATGGGCGTTCGTCAATATACTTGATTTGCAGGGTGATAATTCCATATAGCTGCTCTTGCCGCGAATTGCCAATAAAGACAGGGCTTGCAGGACGTAAAACATGCTTTTCTGTTTTCTCAATGTATCCAAGTCTTTCAACGATCTTTCTGTCACTCAGGTACGACTGATAGCCCAGTTTTAAGGTACATTCTTTAAAGTAGTCCATCAAAAAAGGGAATAAATCTTTACCAAAACTATCCAGATAGTGTATAAGCAAACGTTTCCGGCTTTCCTCCTGAAAAACATGCAATGGCATTTCCCCGTCAATTCCTAAATTGCCGAATGTGAAAGAGGTGTACAGGTTTTTCAGCGGCTCTTTATGCCGATGTAACTTCAGCCATTTCTGGTACATAAGCCTGAACGACTGTGGCCTGACCAACATCTCATGCCGCACCTGATTCAGGTTGTTTTCCGGAAGGTAAAATAATTGCCTGACAAATTTTACAATGCCGCTAACCATGCGTAAATTTACAAAAGATACCTGTTCAAATGAATGAACGTTTATCTTGAAGGAATGTTTTGCTCCTTAAGACCTGCTTGCGTCAGTCACATTCTTAACCTCATTGCTTCTTTCAAGCATCCGGTGGAGCATGGTGGCGTCCTTCTTATTGACCAATCTTTTAAACAACTCAAGTTCAGCTATATACAAATCAATTGCTTCACTCACATGGCTGGCATTTTGGGTAAAGATGGGGGCCCACATGTCAGGCGAGCTCTTGGCCAAACGGGTGAGTGATGCAAAACCGCTTCCTGCCAGGCGGAACAAAAATTGTGAATCTTTTTCAGCTTCCAGAACAGTATTCACCATCGCAAATGAAATTACGTGCGGCAAGTGCGAAACGTATGCCAGATGCACATCATGCTCGCGGGCTTCCATATACATCAGGTTCATATTGAGCGTTTTAAAGAGCACCTCTGCTACTTGCAAGGCTTTGGCAGCGCTTAACTCTTTCTCGCAGATGATGGTCGTTTTATTATCAAAAAGGTTGTTGACAGCCGCAGCGGGACCACTTTTTTCTGTTCCGGCAATCGGATGCGCCGCCACATATTGTTGTCTTTTGGGATGCGTTTTTACTGCCTGACATATCTGTTCCTTCGTACTTCCAAAATCAACTACTACCGTTTGGGAGTCAATATTGTTTAGAATTTGAGGTAAAAGTGCTGTAATAGCGCTCACCGGAACAGTCACCAGCACCAGTTCTGCACCTTTTACGGCAAGCTCCATGGTACTTATGGTATCCACAATGCCCAGCTCAAGAGCATCCTGCGCATTTTTCTCATCCACATCGTTTCCGGTGATGTAGGTGGCAAAGCCACGTTCTTTAAGGTCTTTCGCCAATGACCCTCCGATTAGGCCCAAACCTATAACAGCTATTTTCATCCGGCAAAGATAATGTCAGTTGAAAGGAGATTTGATTGCTAAAAAAGATTGAAAACTTAAAAAAATAAAGCATTTCAGATTTCGCATCTTTGCCCTTATGGAGCAACAGACACTTTTTGTTGAAGTGGTATTACCCCTACCATTGCCCCGTATGTTTACTTATCGGGTTCCGAACCTGCTGCGCCATGAAGTGAAACTGCTGCAAAGGGTAATAGTTCCATTTGGCAAGAACAAGCGTTACACGGCAATCATTTGGGAAATTCATGAACAACCTCCTAAAGAATACGAAGCACGTTATATAGATCAGTGCCTTGATGAAGAGCCAATTTTAAACACGGTTCAAAAAGGTTTTTGGGAGTGGATGGCCGCCTATTACATCTGTTCTGTTGGTGATGTAATGCAGGCTGCTTTACCTTCAGGGCTGAAGCTCTCAAGTGAAACAAAGATTTTGCCCTACCCTCAGGCTGAAGAACAGGAGCTCAATGAACGTGAACACCTCATCATGGAGGCACTTGAAAAGCTGGGCGAATTATCATTGCCGGATATCGAAAAGATGCTGGGCATTAAGACAATTTATCCCCTGCTCCGCTCAATGATGGAAAAACGGCTCATAGTATCTGCCGAAGAAATGCAGGAGAAATTTAAGCCCAGGGTAGAAATTTGGGTACATCTTGACCAAACATATTACAGCGAAGCAGCATTAAACCACCTGCTGACCAGTCTCAAACGGGCACCGCGTCAGCAAGAGGTTTTACTGGCATTTTTAAGTATGCCCGGAAATCATAGCCCTGAAAATATTGTTGCGGTTAAACGCTCAGATTTGCTCAACAAATCGGCTGGTTTGCAGGCTGCCTTGCTTCAGGCTGTAAAGAAAGGTATCTTTCACCTTGAAGAGCGTGTGGTAAGCCGCCTTGGCGGCGAACAGGCAAGCCCGGTTCAAATAAACCTGAGTGAAGCACAACAGGCAGCACTCGAAAGCATCAGGCTTCATTTTACCTCACAAATGCCGGTACTGCTATATGGGCATACCGGAAGCGGGAAAACAGAGGTTTATATCCGATTGATTGAAGAACAACTAAAGGCCGGAAAACAAGTCTTGTATTTATTGCCAGAAATAGCACTTACTGCACAGATTATCAACCGATTGCGCAGGTTTTTTGGCCGAAAGGTACAGGTGTATCACAGCCGTTTTAGTGAAAATGAACGGGTAGAGGTGTGGAACATGGTCGCAACAGGTGATTTGCATACCGGCAGCTTGATTTTAGGCGCACGCTCATCTCTGTTCCTCCCCTTTCGCAACCTGGGTCTGGTTATCATTGACGAAGAGCATGAACCTTCATTTAAGCAAAATGAACCTTCGCCTCGTTACCATGCCCGCGATGCAGCTATTTACCTTGCCCGGTTAAGCAAGGCGCAGGTCGTTCTGGGCTCTGCAACACCTTCGTTTGAGTCGTTTTACAACGCCCAGCAAGGCAAGTATGCAATGGTGCGCCTTGAAGAGCGGTATGGCGGGGCATCGCTGCCACAAATTACCCTTGTGAACCTAAAAGCGGAAACCATGAAACGTCGGATGAACGGATTGTTCTCAGGTTTTCTGCTCAACGAGCTCAAACAGGTGCTTGAGCAGGGAGGTCAGGCGATATTGTTCAGGAACCGCAGGGGATTCGCCCCTATGCTCAAATGCAATAAATGCCAATGGGTACCCGAATGCGTTCAATGTGACATCAGCCTTACCTACCATAAAACAATCCACCAGTTGCGTTGTCACTACTGTGGCTACAGCATTAACGTGCCTTCATCGTGTGGCAATTGTGGTTCAACTGACTTACGCATGTTGGGCTTCGGCACTGAAAAAATCGAGGAAGAATTAAATGCATTCCTCCCGGGTATCTCAACCCAGAGAATGGATTTGGATACCACCCGTTCAAAATTTTCATATCACCGGATTATTGATGATTTTGAACAACAAAGGGTACAGGTACTCATTGGCACCCAGATGATCAGTAAAGGGTTAGACTTCTCGAACGTTCGTTTGGTAGGTATTCTAAATGCCGATGCCATGTTGAATTATCCGGATTTCAGAGCTTATGAAAGAAGCTTTCAGTTGCTCACGCAGGTTGCCGGAAGAGCAGGCAGAAGCACCCAGGCCGGGAAGGTAATTATTCAAACCTGGAATCCTGACCACCCTGTACTTAGCCTGGTTCAGTCGCATCGTTTTGATGACCTCTATGCGCTTGAAATACCTGAGCGAAAAAAGTTTTACTACCCTCCATTTTGCCGCTTGATTCAGCTTACCCTAAAGCATGAACAGGCGGCAATGCTCGATGAAGCAGCCGATTCACTGGCAGAAACACTGCGCGCAACTTTCGGCAAACGTATCTTAGGCCCTGAATATCCAGCCATACCACGTGTACGCAACTATTACCAAAAACGTTTGCTTCTAAAAATCGAACCAGAAGCTTCAGCTCCGAAAATCAAGCTGCGTTTACACGAAATAACCTCAGCATTTTTTAGCAAGTTTCCGTTAAAACATTTCCGGATTGTATTGGATGTTGACCCGGTTTATTGAGTAAAGAGGCTCACACCCTATTCGTTGCTAAATATCTGGCATAATCATTCGACAAAATATCCTTCAATTTATTCACAAATAATTGGGATTTTAAATATTTTTTATATTTTGCAGAGAAAATATCCTATGAGAAAGGTATTTTTTGTGTTTTTAAAAAGAATGAAAATCACGCATTTGGTTTTCACCGGCATACAATTGTTACTTCTGTTTGCTGGAATAATTCTTGCAGGCCGTTTTTCAGCAATTCTTCCAGATACAGAGCATCGTCAATTTCTAAGAATTGTGTGCCTTCTTGCATTGGTAACATCATTCAGCAGCGGTCAGATGTTTTTGCGACAACATTTGTACGAAATAAAAGATGCTTAAGGAATACCTCAAAAGCTACACACCTATAGCCATTTTATTTTTATCAGGTCATGTATTTGGATGATATCCAACCTGATTACATTCTTTTGTATGCTTATTCAGGCTGATGTGTTTGTTTATACCTTCGCTGTACTGATGATATTTCTTAGCAACCTTCATTTCCCATTTCAGAAACAGGTACTGCGTGATTTAAAACTTAGTCACCGCGAAATTCACCTCTTACGCGAGACAAGTTCTTTTGCCTGACTTAGCCATTCTGTCTTTCACCCAGCAACCACTCTGTGGCCAATTGCGTTAAAACTGCTACCTTTTCTTCAGCAAATTTTAAGGTCATACTCCCATCAAAAGCTTCTTTTGCCTCAACGGTCATCACCAGACCCAGGCTAATGCCCTTGCGACTTAAGAAACGTAAAAAGTCATCGGTTGAATTTACCACCGCACAAAGGCGGAGCTTGTCGCCTGGCTGACATTCGCTCAGCTTCGAGAAATGAATTTTCTCAATGTTCCCTTCCCGGTCAGGGATAGGAGAACCATGCGGGTCAATTTTGGGATACCCAAGCATTTCATCCATGCGTGAAAAAAATGCTGGTGCGTGAATATGTTCTATCTGTTCAGCAATCTGATGCACTTCATCCCAGCCAAAACCCATTACCTGTACCAGATACATTTCAGTGAGCCTGTGCTTGCGGATAATTTTACCGGCAGCCGATTCACCAGCCTTTGTAAGCCTGAGTGGCTTATAGCTCTCATAATTTACCAGCCCCTTCTCAGATAACTTTTTCATCATGCTGGTAACCGTAGGCATTTTAATGCCTAAATGCTTTGACAACTCATTCACATTGACCTCTCCCCGCTCATTTGCCAGATTATATAAGGTCTTCAGATAGTTTTCTTCCGCCAATGAATTCATGCACCAAACATACAAAATTCAAACACCTTCGCCGCAATTCAGGCAAATACCTGTCAATTTCAACCGATAGTATAAGTTTGCAGTATGAAAGCAAATGAACTGATAAATGAAAGCAGTCAATACTTGCGCCAACATGCATACAACCCCGTTCAATGGCTACCTTGGGGCGATAAAGCTCTTGCACTCGCCCAAAAGGAAGACAAGCCTCTACTGATCAGCATTGGTTACGCAGCCTGCCACTGGTGCCACGTAATGGAAAAGGAATCTTTTGAAGACAATGATACAGCACAACTTATGAACCGGAATTTTATTTGCGTGAAGGTTGATCGTGAAGAACGCCCGGATGTTGACCAATTATACATGACTGCTGTTCAGTTAATGACCGGAAGAGGGGGCTGGCCATTGAATTGCTTTGCCATGCCCGATGGACGCCCCTTTTATGGAGGGACCTATTTTCCGAATGAAACATGGCAAAATATTTTATTCCAATTGAACCATTTGTACCGCAATGAACGTGAAAGGGTGGAAGAATACGCCACAAGCCTGAGTAATGGCATCCAAAAGCACGAATTACTTAAGGTGAATACTGTACCCGGGGAAACTTTAGAACAAGCCCCAATGAATGATGCAGTGAACCGGTGGATGCAAACAGCAGACTTACAATACGGTGGTATGCAGGGGGCTCCCAAGTTTCTTATGCCCAACAATTATTTGTTTCTTTTAAGATATGCCTGGATAATAAAAGATAAACATATCCTTGATTTCACCCATCTGACATTACAAAAAATAGCCTTTGGCGGCATTTATGACCATCTGGGAGGTGGATTTGCTCGATATAGTACAGACACCTTCTGGAAGGTACCTCATTTTGAAAAAATGCTGTACGATAATGCCCAGATGATAAGCCTGTATGCCGAAGCATGGCAGCAGCAGGCCAAGCCTTTGTATAAGGAAATATGCGAAGAAACAGCACAATTCATTGCAAGAGAGCTCTGCCATGAAAATACCTGGTTTTATTCATCTATAGATGCTGACTCAGAGGGTGTTGAAGGCTTATTTTATACGTGGAACAAAGAAGAGCTTGCCGAGGTACTTGAACCGGAAGAATATCAGTTATGCAACAGGTATTTTAGTTTGAATGAATACGGTTACTGGGAAAACGAACGGTATATTCTTTTACGCCGTACTGACGAAAAGCAAATAGCCGCTGAAATGAATATCTCATTAGAGCAACTGCATACGCAGGTTCAAAAGTTGAAAGCAAAGTTGCTCAAACAGCGTTCTACCCGAACCAGGCCAGGACTTGACAACAAGCTCGTTGTTTCATGGAATGCACTGGCTATACGTGCTTTTGCCGATATGCACCGCATATTTGATGATGAACACCGGTTTGAATTGGCAACAAAAACTGCACATTATATATTAACGAATTTACGAAACAGGCATGGACACCTGATGCATACGCCTACTATTGAAGGTTTTCTTGAAGATTATGCGATGATGATTGATGCCTGCATTGCCCTTTACCAGGCCAGTTTCGATGAAACATGGCTTTTGGAAGCTCAAAGCCTTTGTAAAATTGCGGTGGAGGTTTTTCTCGACAACGAAAGTGGTTTTTTCTGGTTCAACCGCAAGGAGCACAATCTGCCCCTGAGTCGCTTAATGGAGGTAAGCGACAATGTAATCGCAGCCTCTAATTCAATGATGGCACTGAACCTGTATAAACTCGGCATTCTCTTTGAAAACAACCAATGGTTTCAGCTTGCGAAAAAGATGTTGGCAAAAATCAGTCCCCAACTGCTTCAAATGCCCCAGTCATATTCGAACTGGGGCATCCTCGCTTTGTCAACAAGCTTTCCCTCATTTGAACTGGTTGTTTCGGGACAAGAAGCACAAACCAACCTAAAACATTTTCGCAGGCAGTATTCACCCGACGTGTTACTTGCAGGCAGCACAACCGACTCCCAACTACCATTTATGCAAGGCAAAACAGGTAAAGACAACCGCTTTTTTGTCTGTACCGGGCAGCAATGCTTAAGTCCGTTTGACAAGGTTCAGGCAGTTGAACAAATTTTAAACGAGTACCGGGCAGGCCGGAGTGCCTAAATTTATTACATTTGCAAAACTTTTCCTCATGGATCATCCATCTTCGCCTGCCAAATATATATTCGTAACGGGAGGCGTGGCCTCCTCACTTGGGAAAGGCATCATTTCCGCTTCGCTGGCCAAATTGCTTCAGGCAAGGGGCTATTCTGTAACCATTCAGAAATTCGACCCTTATATTAACGTTGACCCCGGCACCTTAAACCCATACGAACATGGGGAGTGTTATGTAACAGAAGATGGTGCAGAAACAGATTTAGACTTGGGGCATTACGAGCGTTTTTTAAACATCCCTACTTCACAAGCGAACAATGTAACAACAGGTCGTATTTATAAATCTGTGATCGAAAAAGAACGCCGGGGAGATTATTTAGGCAAAACGGTACAGATTATTCCACATATTACTGATGAAATCAAGCACCGCATGAAACTCCTTGGAGAGTCGGGCAGGTATGAATTTGTAATTACCGAAATAGGCGGTACCGTAGGTGATATTGAGTCGCTTCCCTATATCGAAGCAATCCGGCAATTGCGCCTTGAGCTGGGCTCAAAAAACTGTCTGGTAATCCATCTAACCTTAATACCTTATCTGGCTGCTGCCGGAGAGCTAAAAACCAAGCCCACCCAGCACTCTGTGAAGTTATTTCTTGAGCACGGGGTTCAGCCTGATATTATCGTCTGTCGTACCGAGCACCCATTAGGGAATGACCTCAAACGGAAAATTGGCTTGTTCTGCAACGTAAACGAACATTCAGTGATTGAGTCACGTGATGCTTCATCTATCTACGATGTACCTTTGATGATGGAAGAAGAGGCCCTTGACAAGGAAGTACTTGAAAAGCTTCAGATGCCCGGCACTACCGCCCCTGATTTACAGAGTTGGAAAGAGTTTCTCCACAAGCTTAAAAATCCGGGCAGCACGGTAAAAATGGCAATTGTTGGCAAATACATTGAACTCAAAGACGCCTATAAATCAATTGCAGAAGCATTTATTCATGCCGGAACAGCCAACAATGTCAAGGTGGTTCTTGAATGGATTCATTCAGAAAAAATTAATGCAGAAAACGCAGCTACACTTTTTAATGGCATCAATGGCATTTTGGTAGCCCCCGGATTCGGAGAAAGAGGTATCGAAGGGAAGATAGAAGCCATCAGGTATGCCCGTGAAAATAAGATTCCATTCTTAGGGATTTGCCTGGGGATGCAATGTGCTGTTATTGAGTTTGCACGAAACGTTCTGCACCTCGAAGGTGCCCATTCAACCGAAATGGCCAAAAACACAGCCTACCCGGTAATTCATTTGCAAGATACCCAAAAGAAAGTCACCCAAAAAGGGGGTACCATGCGTTTGGGTGCATATCCATGTCATTTGGAACCCCAAAGCCTTGCATATTCAATTTATGGCCGGAAAGAAATTTCTGAGCGTCACCGTCACCGCTATGAATTTAACAATGAGTTCCTCGGGCAGTTTAAAGCCGCAGGTATGCTTGCATCGGGTGTTCATCCGGAAAAAGGACTGGTTGAAATCGTTGAAGTTAAAAACCACCCTTGGTTTGTAGGGGTACAATTCCATCCTGAATACAAAAGCACGGTTGATTGTCCTCACCCGCTCTTTGTGTCATTTGTAAAAGCTGCTTTTGACTATTTGGTGGGCACTTCAATCGAAAAAAAAGCGCAAAAACACGGGGCCGCTGAGGCTGTTTAACCCAATACTACCTCTGCGGGCATGGCAATTATCTATGCACTGGTTTCTGGTTTACTGATGGTTCTTGCCTGGCCGGTTCAAGGCTGGGCACCTCTAATCTTCATGGCATGGGTGCCGCTGTTGTTGATAGAAGAGCGCATTCTTAACGATGGCAATCATTACAATAACCTGCGTGTTTTCGGGCTTGCTTACCTGAGCTTTCTGACCTGGAACGTAGGTACCACCTGGTGGGTTTTGTATGCCTCATTAGGAGGCGCTTTGCTGGCTAATTTGGCCAACACCTTACTGATGGCTTCGGTATTTATGCTTTTTCATATTTTAAGAAAAAGAATTCCGGCAAAGCAATCTATGTATTACCTGCCAATTGTATGGCTGGCTTTTGAGTATTTTCACTTCGACTGGGACCTCAGCTGGCCTTGGCTTACACTGGGTAACGTGTTTGCAGAAGACTACCAGCTGATTCAATGGTATGAGTTTACCGGAACTTCAGGGGGCACCCTTTGGGTACTTCTCATCAATATTGCTATTACACGCCTGCTACTTTCAGTCAACAAAGCCAACCAAGTTTCTGATATCCTGAAAAAGGCAAGGCTTATTATTGCCGGAATGTTACTGCCAATATTGACTTCATTATTGATTTACTATAACACATCTGACAAGGGCGAAAAGGTAAATGTTGCGGTAGTACAACCCAATGTTGACCCTTATCTTGAAAAATTTGATGAGCGCACTTTCGACCATCAACTCAGTCGTTTTATCCGTTTGGCCAGTGCAGCAATTACCGATAGTACCGACTGGTTGTTTGGCCCTGAAACAGCCCTTGCCGGCTCTATAGATGAAGCAGAACTCAGCGGGGATGATCGTATTAAGCGGCTTGATAGCTTACTCAGTGCACATCCGGGGCTCAATATTTTGATGGGTGCCGAAACACACCGTTTTTACCGGCCCGGGCAGGAGCACCCCACTACTGCACGTCAACTGCAAAACAGAGATGATGTGTTCTACGATGTGTACAACACAGCCCTCTTCATGAATAAGGGCAAAAAACAAGTGTATCATAAATCAAAACTTGTACCCGGGGTTGAACAAATGCCTTTTCCGGCCATCTTTCGTTTTTTAGAGAAATGGGCGATTAACATGGGCGGAACTACCGGAACCCTGGGCACACAAAAAGAAAGAACCGTATTTGAGGGCATAAAACCATCGCAATTGGCTGCACCCGCCATTTGTTACGAGTCGGTCTATGGCGATTTTATGCAGAAATACATTGCTAATGGGGCCAGTTTTATCGCTGTTATTACCAACGACGGGTGGTGGGACGACACCCCCGGTTACCGCCAGCACCTCGCCTACGCCCGCCTCAGAGCTATCGAAAACCGCAGGAGTATTGTACGCAGCGCCAACACCGGAATCAGTTGTTTAATCAACCAGCGCGGCGATATTAGTCATGCGAGCCAATGGTGGACAGCCAGCTCCTTTAATGGTACTATTAAAGCAAACACCGGAAGAACTTTCTTTTCAGTTACAGGTGACTTTCTGGGCCTGGCAGCAACATGGATGAGCCTTTGGCTCCTGGCCTGGATGGTTTGGCTACGTTTTCGCAAAAATACAAGCTCCACACCAGTGCCGAAAGGCAAACCTGAATCTGAATGAATTAAATTGTGTAAGAAGCAGATTTATACCTTTGCCTCATGGGACTTTTCACGGAATTTAAAAAAGCCACTTACAGCGAATGGCGCGAGCAATTGCAAAAAGAACTTAAAGGAACTGATGACGCTCGTTTCACGCATAGAAGCATAGAGGGTATTAAGATACCTACTTATATCAGCCCTGACACATTTTCTTCAAGTGAATCGCCTGTCGCATACCGTTCAAATAATGCGAACCAAACAGAAGGGGCAAACTCCTGGCTGGCCTGTGTTGAAATAGACACTGCAAATCTTTTTACAGCCAACAAAACTGCACTGGCGCTATTGGAGCAAGGTGCAGGTGCTGTACGTTTTAAAGGCATTGGCATTTCAAATCAGGAAGAATTACGCCTGGTGCTGAAAGACATTAACCCTGCACTCATACGCATACATTTTGATGCCGGCGAAGCCAATCCTTCACTGCTGTTTATGTTGTATGATGAGCTGCTACAGATGCAACAAGAAGCTCATCAAATTCAGGGTTCCCTTGCATTTGACCCGCTGAGTGATTATGCTTTCAATGGCTATCTGCATACCAGTTTCGACGAAACCATGCAGATTGCCAAAGCACTATTGGATTTCAGACAAGTTAACCTGCCAGCATTTCATATTTTTAGCATTCAGGGGGCACGCTGGCACAATGCCGGTGCAAGTACTGCACTTGAACTTGCCATAGCCCTTGCATGCGCCACTGAATATGGTGTTCAACTGAAAGTACCCGAACAGGTACTTCCTGCAATAAGTGTGCAAATTGCTGCAGGTGCTGATTATTTCGCAAGCATTGCCAAATTCAGAAGCTTCAGAATGCTTTGGGCAAAAATGTTGCAAGGCTTCGGACTGGATGCCAGGACATTGCCCTTATGGCTCGCTGCTGAAACTTCTCAACGAAATAAAACGATTTTCGACCCCTGGAACAACCAGTTAAGACTTACCACAGAAGCAATGGCAGCTGTAATTGCAGGTGCTGATGAGCTTACAATTCATCCTTACGACCAGGTATTCAGAGCTTCGGATGAACTTGCGCAACGAACTGCCCTGAATGTACACCATCTTTTACGTTACGAATCACACCTGAACGCCGTTGCTGATGCTGCCTCAGGGTCAATGTTTATTGAAACACTCACTTCCGGAATAACAGAAAAAGCATGGGCACTGTTTCTTGAAATTGAGAAGCAAGGAGGCTACCTGAAAGCACTTCGCAAGGGTTGGATACAACAGGCAATCATGACCTCACGGCAAGAGCTGGAACAAAACTTCAGAACAGGAAAAAGGAGTCTGATTGGCACCAATCGTTTTGCCCAAATAGCTGATGCTGGCCATCCTTTCAAAATACTTGCCGCTGACCCTTTGCGCAAAGAGCCTGAATTCAAACCAATTGATACCTTCAGAGAAGCCGAACTCATCGAGCAAATTCGCCTCAACTTTACAGGCTCACAAAAACCCGCTCATGTATTTCTGGCAATGACCAGCAACAGCAAACGTGCAAATGACCGGGCTGAGTTTATCACCGACTTCATGGCAATGGCCGGAATTAGTTGCATCGGCGCAAATTCGGAAGAAACATTAGCACAACAGCTTCAATCAACCAAAGCAAGAACTGCCCTGGCTATTGTGCTCTGCGGTGCTGACGAAGAGTATCTGCCAGCCTGGGAAGCGCTGGATAAAAACCTCTTGAGAGGCACAAAGGTGTTAGTGGCTGGCCGGCCTGACACAACAGACCAGCTTAGTGCTTCCGGCATTGCTGATTATATATACCTTGGCTGCGATGCCCTTCCTATATTTTTCAGCCTTAGTAAAACTGACTAAAGATTCAACCTGAATCAGCTTTTTCAACTTATATTCGCACTTTTAACCAAAAGGGCTGCCTCTCAATGCCTTATCCAGAATACAAACAACTCAATTTGCCGGAGATTGCCAACGAAATCCTTTCCGGCTGGGAACAAAACAAAACTTTTGAGCATTCTGTAAAAAACAGAAATGGTGCTCCCGCATTTACATTCTATGAGGGACCTCCCTCTGCCAATGGTTTACCTGGCATTCACCATGTGATGGCAAGAGCTATTAAAGACATCTTTTGTCGTTACAAAACCATGCAGGGCTTTCAGGTACTCCGTAAAGCAGGGTGGGACACGCATGGCCTCCCTGTTGAATTAGGAGTGGAGAAAGAACTGGGTATCACCAAAGAAGATATCGGGCAAAAAATCAGTATCGAAGAATACAACCAGGCGTGTAGAACTGCTGTAATGAAATATACCAGCATCTGGCACGACCTGACGCGTAAAATGGGCTATTGGGTTGACATGGACCAACCCTATATCACCTATGAGAACAAGTATATTGAGTCGGTTTGGTTCTTGCTTCAACGCCTGTTTGAGAAAAACCTGCTATACAAAGGTTATTCAATTCAACCCTATTCACCTGCCGCCGGAACCGGGCTTAGTTCACACGAACTTAATATGCCAGGCACCTATAAGATGGTAAAAGACAATACCATCGTGGCCATGTTTAAACTAAAGGAGGACGAAGCATTTGCAAAGCTGTTTGGCGATTTGGGTAGAGATGCCATTCATTTACTTGCCTGGACGACTACTCCATGGACATTGCCCTCCAATACCGCATTGAGTGTAGGTAAAAATATTGTTTACAGCGTTATTCGCACTTTCAATGCCTATACCCATCAACCAATTGTAGTTGTGCTTGCCAGAGACCTGGTTAACAGGTTCTTTCCGGAAAAAAATGAAGCACTTGCTTTAGAAAGTTATCAAGCCGGCGACAAAGCCATTCCTTTTAAAAGATTGAAAGACGTAGCAGGTGCTGAATTAGCAGGCTTGTACTATGAACAGTTATTGCCTTATGCACAGCCCGAGGATGGTGATGCGTTCAGAGTGGTTCTTGGTGATTTTGTAACTACTGAAGATGGCACCGGTATTGTACATACCGCCCCCAGCTTTGGTGCTGATGACTTTAAAGTTGCCCGCCAAAATGGGATAGGCAACCTTACCCTGGTTGATCTGCAAGGAAGATTTACGAGCAATGTGAACGACCCTGTTTTTGGTTTCGCAGGTGAATTTGTAAAAGAACAATACCTAAGCGAAGAAGAAAAAACACATGAATTGTTGTTGCAGCAGGAGCGTTTGAAAACCCTGATACCTAAGCTCGACAAATACCTGAATGTAGATGAGCGTATTGCTTTAAAGTTAAAAATTGAGGGCAAGGCATTCCGCATAGAAAAATACGAGCACACCTATCCGCACTGCTGGAGAACTGATAAACCCATTTTGTATTATCCACTTGATAGCTGGTTTATTAAAACAACTGCAGTCAAGGAACAACTGATACAGCTAAACCACCAGATCAACTGGAAACCGGAAAGTACCGGTACAGGAAGGTTTGGGAATTGGCTTGAGAACCTTCAGGACTGGAATTTGAGCCGGTCAAGGTACTGGGGTATCCCTATTCCGGTTTGGAGAAGTGAAGATGGCACAGAACAAATCTGTATCGGTTCAGTTGAGCAGTTAAAGGCAGAAGTTGAAAAGGCACTAAAGGCCGGATTGATGGAACAAAACCCTTTTGGTGATTTCAAACCGGGTGATATGTCGGATGCAAACTACCATGTATTTGACCTTCACAGGCCTTATGTTGACCGGATTGTGCTGCTTTCGCCTTCAGGCAAACCCATGTATCGTGAAGCTGACTTGATTGACGTTTGGTTTGATTCAGGTGCAATGCCTTATGCTCAATGGCATTATCCATTTGAGAACAAAGAGATGATCGAGCAGGGTAAAGCCTTTCCGGCAGATTTTATTGCAGAAGGGGTAGACCAGACCCGCGGTTGGTTTTTCACCCTGCATGCCATTGCGGCGATGTGCTTCGACAGTGTGGCGTTTAAAAATGTAGTTTCAAACGGATTGGTTTTAGACAAAAACGGCAATAAAATGTCGAAACGCCTGGGCAATGCCACCGACCCATTTGAAACATTGGCACAATGGGGGCCGGATGCAACCAGGTGGTACATGCTGGGGAATGCCCAACCATGGGATAATCTGAAATTTAACCCCAATGGCATTGCAGAGGTACAGCGCAAATTTTTTGGTACACTTTACAATACTTATCAGTTCTTTGCGCTGTACGCCAATATTGACGGCTTTGTACCACAAAAGGAGCAAACAGCCAACGCACCTGAACTAGACCGCTGGATTTTGTCAAAACTCAATACACTTACCGCTTATTGCACTGAACGACTGAACGACTATGACCCTACCCCATCGGTACGTGCTATGGAGGACTTTGTTGACACACAACTCTCAAACTGGTATGTGCGTTTAGGCAGAAGGCGTTTTTGGAAATCAGGGAGCAGTGAGGACAAATTAAGTGCCTATCAGACGTTATATACCTGCCTTGATACCCTTTCAAAGCTCATGGCTCCTATTGCTCCGTTTTTTGCAGATTGGCTTTACCAGAACCTGAATGACAAGGGCAGTTCGGTACACCTTCAGCAATGGCCTTTGGTACAATCAGATAAGATTGATCAGGCACTTGAAGCCCGGATGGAAATGGCACAAAGAATTTCATCATTGGTTTTGAGTTTGAGAAAAAAAGTGAATATCCGTGTTCGTCAACCTTTGTCAAGAATTCTTCTTCCAACCGGAAATAATGCAAAGCAGATGCAAATCAACCTGGTGAAGGAACTGATTTTGTCTGAAACAAATGTGAAACAGCTTGAATTTGCCGAAGAAGAAAACACCATCATTGTAAAGAAGGTGAAACCTGATTTTAAAGCATTGGGGCCAAAATTCGGGAAGCAGATGAAAGAAGTAGCAGCTGCAATTCTGCAAATGTCGGCTGCACAGATAAACCAGCTCCAACAGGAAGGTGTAATTTCGCTCGAAGCTTTTAGTGCACAGATACTTCTTGAAGATGTTGAAATTGTTACAGAGGATATTCCGGGCTGGCAAGTGGCCAGCGATGGGCCTTATACTATTGCATTAGACACTACTATTACTGAAAGCTTATTTTCTGAAGGTTTGGCAAGAGAACTTATTAACAAAATACAGTCCTTAAGGAAAACAAGCGGGCTGGAGGTAACCGACCATATTCACATTTTTGTTAAAAACCATCCCCTACTCACCCCTGCAATTGAAAGCAATAAAAATTATATTTGCGCCGAAACACTGGGAGATACCTTAAATATATCTAACGGTGAGAGTTTTTCAGGAGGTGTTACCGTCGAATTGAATGATGAGATATCTACTGAAATAAATATTGCTAAAATCTAAAATGAAATTATGAGTACGTCTGAAAAAACAAGATACACGCCTGAAGAGTTGCAGGAATTCAAGGAGATTATTGAGCGTAAACTTGAAGAAGCCCGTCGCGACTATGAGCTTTTGAAAAGTGCTTTTTCAAACTCAGATGACCATGGTACGGATGACACCTCCCCTACTTTCAAACTCTTAGAAGAAGGCTCTGATGTGCTTTCAAAAGAAGAAACAGGGCAACTGGCCGCCCGCCAGAAGAAATTTATTGAAAATCTTGAAGCCGCACTGGTACGTATTCAAAATAACACCTACGGCATTTGCAGGGTAACCGGTAAACTAATACCCAAAGAAAGACTACGGATTGTGCCGCATGCAACCTTAAGTATTGAGGCGAAGAATCAGCAATAACCTGCTATTGCCCCGGTAAACCCGGGGCTTTTTTTAAAGACTTGAAAAAAGCTATTGCAATTATCCTGGGCATTCTTCTGATTGATCAGGTAGTGAAAATCTGGGTAAAAACCCACATGCTTCTCGGTGAACAGATTGCTGTTGCCGGCAACTGGTTTTACATTAGTTTTATTGAAAACTATGGAATGGCATTCGGAATGGACTTTGGTGGTGACACTGGAAAAATATTGCTAAGTCTTTTCCGGATAGTAGTTGTAAGTATTATGTGCGTTTATTTATTCCGGCTTATCAATACCCAAAAAATCCATACCGGAGTGCTGGTGTCTTTTTCAATGATTATCGCAGGTGCCATTGGCAATATTATTGATAGTGTTTTTTATGGTCTGATATTTAATAAGGGAATGACTTTTGACCCGGTAACTTCTGGTTTCTTCAGGTATGATGGTCTTGCAGAATTTTCAAGCCAGGGTTATGCACCTGTTTTACATGGCTGCGTGGTAGATATGTTCTATTTCCCCATTATCGAATCGAATTTCCCCAATTGGCTACCTATCTGGGGAGGTGAACATTTCATTTTTTTTAGCCCGGTATTTAATGTCGCCGACGCTGCAATAACCTGTGGGGTGGCACTTTTTCTTATTTTTAGAAAAAAATTTCATTTATCTGAAAACAATTCCTGATATTGCTATAAGTATTCGGAAAATTATTTAAAATTTTAGTTCGGAAAAATCCATAACCCCTCATAATCAGTTCATTCTGACAAACTCTTGATGCAAATTAAGACATCACGCACATGAAACATTTTTTATCCCCGGATCAGGCCCCGGATGCAACGGCTGACAATGCTGCAATGAAACAATCAGACGATTTGTCCGTATCAGTTGCACAAACAAATACAGAGGCAATGCCTGAAATCAATGCGCCTGCACCTGAGGTATCAACAGAAACAGTGGAAGTTGCATCAGCCTTACCCGCTCAGCCATCTCCCCATGCCGAAGAGGCAATGCCTGAAATCAATGCGCCTGCACCTGAGGCATCAACAGAAACAGTAGAAGTTGCATCAGCTTTACCCGCTCAGTCTGTTCCCCATGCCGAGTTAGAAGAAGAAGAGGAAACCACAGACGAGCATGATGAGTTGCACCCACAAATTGCATTTCATGAATTGTCACGTACGGAGCTTCTTGGCGAATTAAGAAACATTCTTGGCACGTCGAATCCGGATGTTGAAAAGCATCGGTTTATTGCGATAAAAGAAGCTTACTTTAGGGTAAAAGAAGAAGAAACTGCTTCGAAACGCTCAAAATTCATTGAGAACGGTGGCGAACCCGAAGAATTTGAAATTCAACGTGATGAAACTGACCTGCAATTTGAACAGGGTATCAAGGCCTTCATTGAAAAGAAAGCGGAGTACAGAAGGCAAAAAGAAAAAGAACTTCAGGACAATCTCCGGAAGAAAAAAGAAATTCTTGCAGAATTAAAGCAACTTACCGGCAATGAAAATGTACAGGCATCGTTCGACCGTTTGCATGAGCTGATGGCGCAATGGCGTGCTGTTGGCCTGGTACCTGCTGCCTATATTGATGAGTTATGGAAAAACTATCATCACCATATCAATAATTTTTACGAGGTAATTAAAATCAACAAAGAACTTCGTGAACTTGACTATAAAAAGAACCTCGAACTTAAAACAGAATTATGCATTCGTGCCGAAAGGTTGTTCCTTGAACCATCTATCAGCAAATCGCTTGATGAATACAAAGAGATTCAAGACCAATGGAAACAAATCGGGCTGGCAGGAAAAGAACAGAATGAAGTTGTTTGGGAACGATTTCGCGCCGCGGGGGATAAATTATTTGATCGTCGCCGGGAATTTATTCAAGGGCAGGAACAGCAATTTCATGAAAACCTCGAAGCAAAAAACAAGGTAATAGATGATACTGAAGCCCACCTTGCAGCCTTGCCATTTACTTCGCACCTTCAGTGGCAGGAAGCTTCTGAGAAAATGGCGACCCTCTTAGACCAATGGAAAAAAACAGGGTTTGCCGGACGCAAAGACAATGAAACATCTTGGAAACGCTTCAAGCAATTGCGCGACCGTTTTTACTTAGCCAAAGAAGAATTCTACAAAACACTCCGTGAAACACAGGCTCATCATTACAAGCTGAAAGTTGACCTTTGTATGGAAGCCGAAGCATTAAAAGAAAGTACCGATTGGAAGAAATCGGGAGATAGAATGCGAGAACTACAGGAGCAGTGGAAAAAAACCGGGCCGGTTGCAAAGAAATATACAGAGAAACTTTGGCAACGTTTTCGCACTGCTTGCGATGCGTTTTATAGCCATCGTAAAGAATTCTTCTCCGGAATTAATCAAAGTCAGGATGAGAACCTGAGGCTTAAGCGTGAACTGGTTGCTCGTATTCAGCAATTTGAGCAAGGGCCTGACTCACAAGAAAACTTCGATACCCTTAAGGCGTTTCAGGCCGAGTGGATTGAAATTGGCCATGTTCCGGTGAAAGAAAAAGACAAGTTGCAGAAAGAATACCGTTCGGCCATTGACAAGCAATTTACCAAACTCAAGGCAGAAAGTGCTGATGCCCGCAGGCAGGTATTCAGGGCACAGGTACAAAGTACCCGCCAGCAACCTGGTGGCAAAGACAAGCTCTCGCACCAGAAACATGCCCTTCAGGAAAAAATCCGGAAAGTCCAATCAGAGATCCAGGCATGGGAGAACAACATGGGATTCCTTGGGCGGTCAAAAGCTGCTGATGAACTCAAGCTTGAAATCAATAAGAAAATCGAAAAAGCCCGTACTGAGATTGCCGCCCTTCACGAGCAATTAAGAATCCTCAAAGAGGATTAATCAGGTTTTGTAAGAATAGAAAAAACAAAAAAGGCTGCCTCTGGGCAGCCTTTTGAGCGAAAGACGGGATTCGAACCCGCGACCCCGACCTTGGCAAGGTCGTGCTCTACCAACTGAGCTACTTTCGCTTTTCGTCAACTCGACGGGCTGCAAAAGTAATACAAAAAGACTTTTTTCAAAATAATTCTGAAAAATTATCCGCCTGAAATTTTTTTAATCTCATTGAGCTTCAATAAAGCCTCAACAGGTGTGAGCGAATTGATGTCGAGTGTTGCAAGTTCAGCCCTTATCTGACTTAGCACAGGATCATCGAGCTGAAAAAAGCTTAGCTGCATACCCTTGTTAGCAGGCGATGTTGCCGTTTGCCGGGCTTCCTTACTCCCGTTGCGATGTAAAGATTCAAGCTCTTTTAGCATCTCTGAGGCCCGCTCGATAATTGCTTTGGGCATACCTGCCATGCGGGCAACATGAATCCCAAAGCTGTGATTGCTCCCCCCTTCTTTTAACTTACGCAGAAATAGCACCTTTGCCCCCACTTCACGTACAGACACATTGTAATTTCGGATACGGGGAAAGCGGGTAGCCATATCATTCAACTCATGGTAATGAGTAGCAAAGAGTGTTTTTGCCCGGTGTACCGGCTGTTCGTGTAGGTACTCTGCTATGGCCCAGGCGATAGAAATACCATCGTAGGTGCTTGTACCTCTTCCTATTTCATCCAGGAGTATCAGGCTGCGAAGGCTCAGGTTATTCATAATCGCTGAGGTTTCGTTCATCTCTACCATAAATGTAGATTCACCAGAACTGATATTATCAGAGGCGCCTACTCGGGTGAAAATCTTATCAACCAAACCGATACTCGCTGACTTTGCCGGAACAAAGCTGCCTATTTGTGCCATAATGCAAATCAGGGCAGTTTGCCGTAACAAGGCTGATTTTCCAGACATATTCGGGCCGGTAATCATCATAATCTGGCAGTCATCCGGATCGAGCCTGATTGAATTGCTAATGTACTCCTCCCCTGCTGGCATTTGTTGTTCGATCACTGGGTGGCGGCCATCTGTAATTTCAATGCAATAAGTATCATTCACCTCAGGCCTGCAATAATTTTGCTTAATGGCCAATTGGGAGAAACCCAGGAGACAATCGAGCTGGGCAAGCAAATAGGCATTGTGCTGTATTGGCTGGATATATTGACATAAATCTGTGACCAGGGCTTGGTAAATGCTCTCTTCCAAACGGTTAATCTTTTCTTCAGCACCAAGTATCTTCTCTTCAAAAGTTTTTATCTCAGGAGTAATATAGCGTTCGGCATTGACCAGGGTTTGTTTCCTGATCCAGGTTTCCGGCACCTTGTCTTTATGGGCATTGGTCACCTCAAGGTAGTACCCAAACACGTTATTATAGCCAATTTTCAATGAACTGATACCGGTTTGTGCACTCTCCCTTTGCTGGATGCTTGCCAGAAAATCCTTGCCTGAACGTTTAATTTCTCGGAGTTCATCTAACTCCTGATTCACTCCCGGACTGATTACGTCACCTTTTTGCAAAGCGGCAGGCGGGTCAGGTACAATCTCATGCTGAATACGTTTCCTGATTCCGGCACAAGGATTGAGTTGTTCTCCTATAGTTAGTAACAGCTTATCTGACGACAACTGGCAAATCTCACGTATAGGCTCAATTGCCTGTAATGCCCGCTGTAATTGTACCAGTTCACGTGGTGTAATCCTGTTCACCGCTGCTTTACCTACCAAGCGTTCAAGATCACCTATCTCGCGTAATTGCACTGCAAGTGCATCTGCCAATTCAGGTGATTTTACCAACAAATCAACCAGAGCATGCCGCTCTGCAATGGGTGCCAAAGAGCGAAGTGGCAAGGCCAGCCAACGTTTGAGCATTCTAGCACCCATGGGAGTGATGGTATGGTTCAGGATGTCGAATAAGGTTATTGCATTTTCATGTGCAGAACCAAAAAGTTCTAAGTTTCTTACCGTAAACGCATCTAGCCACATGTGGCTTTCTTCTTCAATCCGTGAAATAGTATTTATATGCCCTGTACGGTCATGGTTTGTTTCACGCAAATAATGTAAGCAGGCTCCTGCGGCAATTACTGCAAGCTGCAATTTGTCAATACCATAACCTTTCAGCGATTGTGTATCAAATTGTTTCAGGAGTGTTTCTTCGGCATAATCCGGTTGAAAAACCCAATCTTCTAATGCATACTGAAAGAAACGCTCACCGAATTGTTCTTTGACTAATGCCGCTTTGGGCCGGGCAACCAATACCTCCCCTGGCTGAAAATTGCGCATCATCTGCCATACGTAATCTAATGTACCTTGTGCCACAAGGAACTCCCCGGTACTATGGTCGAGGAAAGCAAGCCCGGCACGTTCATCCTGGATATGAATGGCCGCCAGATAAGCATTTGAACGATGGTCTAACAGTTTATCAGAACTCACCAGACCCGGGGTAACCAGCTCAGTTACACCTCGTTTTACAATGGTCTTGGTTTGTTTTGGGTCTTCCAGCTGGTCGCAAATAGCTACCCTGTATCCGGCTCGTACCAGTTTGGGCAGGTAATTATCAAGCGCATGGTGTGGGAAACCGGCAAGCTCCACAGATGATGCAGCGCCATTGGCCCTTTTTGTAAGCACGATTCCTAAAATTCCTGCGGCGGTAATAGCATCCTGACCGAAGGTTTCATAGAAATCGCCAACTCTGAACAATAACAAGGCATCAGGATATTTCGCCTTAATCGCATTGTACTGCTTCATAAGCGGCGTCTCGGCAACCGCTTCACCTGTATTTGACCGCGAAACTTTCAAGGATTTGATTTCTCCCCAAAAATAACCATTCCACCAGAAGCAATTTATCCCATCTCAGGTTCTTTTTGAACAAAATCACCCTCCATCTGATGTAAGTTTTGAAGGTTTCATTACTTCTGATTTGAATCAGTGCACTGGTTTCAGACAATTTCAGCTGAAACCCCATCTATATACCTTGTAAGATTCATCAGTGATTCATCATAACCTGCTTAGCAAAGCGGCGTATACAGCACCTAAACACAGGTATCGAACGTCAATATGCAATTGGAAATGTTACACAGCACGCTTACACAACAGCTTTCTCAATACCTCCCAGAAAACTTCGCTTCACATCCTGAACTTGAAGCTTTCTTTAATGCTGTTTCTGTGAAGCTGGCAGCCCTTGAATCTGAAAATCAGGCTTTAAAACAAAGCTTAGAGATTCAAAATGCTGAGTTGACCATTGCTAAGAGCCATTGTGGAACTGCTGGTGAGAAAACCGAACACGAACGAGCCAATGAACTTGAGAAGGCAAACCAGTTATTACTGTTAGAGATTCATGAGCGTCACCTCAGGGAAAAACAAATGAAAATAGCTGAAGAAGAGCTCCTGCACACCAAACAGGCACTTCTTGAAGCTCAGCAATTTGCACGTATCGGGTCGTTCGAAATAGATTTAGTTCACAACCAAAGTGCTTTTACCAAACAGGCAGCTGACCTATTAGGCCTCTCTGTCGAAGATTTGTCGCACACCGACGACTTAATGTCTAATCTGCGTAGAAATGTTTCCCGTGAAGACTTAAAGCGCATTGACGCAATCTGGTTAGATGCCTTACAACACCAAAACGGGTTCAACATTGATTTTAAAATTCTGCACCCATCCGGGCAAGAATATTTTCTCAACTGGATCGCAAAACTTCAATTTGAAGACAGTGGAAAACTGATAAAAATTATTGGAACCGTTCAAGATGTCACTGACCGGATTGTTAATGAGCGGCAAATAAAATCATACTCCGAAGACCTGGAGAAGATTAACAAAGAGCTCGACCAGTTTGCTTATATCGTGTCACATGACTTGAAAGCGCCACTGCGGGCTATCAATAACCTTTCAGAATGGATTGAAGAAGACCTTCAGGGGAAAATGGATGAAGCATCAGAGAAAAACTTCATCATGCTTCGCAGCAGGATAAAACGCATGGAATCACTTATTGACGGCATTTTGCAATACTCACGTGCCGGAAGAATCAAAACTGAAAAGATTCCTATAGAACTAAGTGGCTTTGTGCAGGAGATTGTAACCAATCTGGCCCCACCCACTCATTTTAATGTTTTCATTCAGGATGAAATGCCTGAGCTGACAATTGAAAAAATAGCCCTCGAACAGGTGTTTTCAAACTTCATAAGTAACGCAATCAAGTACAACTCGTCTTCTACTCCTGAAATACGCATTACTCACCAGTTTGATAAAGGAGAACATGTATTCTGTGTTGCTGACAATGGGCCTGGGATTGAAGCAGAATTTCATGAAAAAGTATTTCAAATATTCCAGACACTGCAATCAAGAGATGAGGTAGAAAGTACAGGGGTAGGTCTGGCGATTGTGAAAAAAATTATTGAAGAAAATGGTGGAAGAGCCTGGGTTGAAAGTACTCCGGGAGAGGGTTCCTCCTTCTATTTCTCCATGCCAAATACAACATATTGAAACGACAAACCATAAAACAAACCAAACCCACAAACAATGGCTGAGAAACCAATAAATATCCTCCTTGTTGAGGACGACGAGGTAGATGTAATGAACCTGAAAAGGGCATTTCAAAAGAACAACTTGACCAACCCAATTCACCGGGCAGGTAACGGTGTTGAAGCGCTCAATATCCTGAGGGGTGAGAATGGATTTGAAGCCATCCCGGTTCCCCGCATTATTCTTTTAGACCTCAATATGCCCAAAATGGGTGGTATTGAGTTTCTGCAGCACCTTCGGGCCGATGAGAAACTAAAACACACAAGTGTTTTTGTTATGACTACTTCTAACGAAGAACAAGACAAAGTAAATGCCTATAACCTTGGTGTAGCCGGATATATCCTTAAGCCTATCTCCATGGAAAGTTTCGTTGGAGCTGTCTCTATTTTGAAAAATTACTGGACACTCTGTGAATACCCTACCTAAGCACTTGATTAACCCCAAAACACCCTCAAACCCTATATACCTAAGTCATGCAAGAAACACGAATACGCATCTTTTTAGTGGAGGATGATGAAATTGATGCCATGTCATTTGAACGGGCTCTGAAAAAATCGGGCTTTGGTAATTACCTCTTAAAACACTGCAAGAATGCTCCAGAGGCACTTGAAACACTTGGCAGAGAAGAGTTTGATTGTATCTTTCTCGACTACCAATTGCCTGGCTCTGACGGTCTTGAATTACTGAAACGCATCAGGGTACAGGGGGTAAACACCCCTATTGCAGTAATGACTTCTCAGGGTGATGAAAAAATCGCAGTAGAAATGATGAAAGCCGGTGCTTTCGACTATTTCCCAAAAGCGGAGGTTACCCCTGAAAACATAACGAAAATCATCCGCTCTGGGCTCCGACTTAAAGAAAGTGAAACGCAAAAAGCACGTTTTGAGCAGGCCCTTAAAGAGAACATTGACCGCCTGAATACAATTGTTGAAAGTACCAATGCGCTCATATTTTCGGTTGACAAAGGCCTGCGTTATACCTCGTTCAACAGCAGGTTTAAAAAAACGATTCAAAAACTTTACAATATTGAACCTGAAATTGGCTTACAGGCGGTTTATGACTTTTATCTTGACAAAGACCGCAAAGCAATTTACGATGAATTTAAGAAGGCGCTTGAAGGTGAACACACAGTAATAACAGAAGAATTTGGCGACCCTTCTGGTGTTTCAAGCTATTACGAGTTTAGCTTCAACCCCATTATTGACGATGAAGGTAACGTAAGTGGTGTAGCTGTTTACGGTCAGGATTGTACAAAAAGAAACAAGGAACAACTTGAAATTCTTGAGTCAAAACTCGAGGCCGAAAGAACCGCAAAAGCAAAATCAGAATTTCTAAGTAACATGAGTCATGAAATCAGAACACCGATGAACGCCATTATCGGTCTTTCTGAATTATTACTCAAAGAGAACCTAACAGAAAAACAATTGGAGAACATGAAATCTATCAAGTTCTCCGCTGATAATCTGCTGGTAATCATCAATGACATTCTTGATTTCTCTAAGATTGAATCAGGAAAGGTTGAGTTTGAATCGTTGAATTTCGACATTTTCTCAAAGGTGCATGAAATCAGGAAAACTTTCATCTTTAAAGCAGAAGAAAAGGGTCTCGGGCTGAAATTTGAAATTGATGAAAAGATACCTCAGTTTCTGGTAGGCGACCCCTACAGACTCAACCAGATTCTGCTTAACCTGCTTAGCAATGCAGTGAAATTTACCAAAGAAGGTACTGTATCATTGTTGGTGAACCTCATTTCGGAAGAAGAGGACAATATTCATGTTGAATTCAAAGTTGTTGACACCGGAATTGGTATTCCAAAAGACAAACTTGCTTCTGTTTTTGAAAGCTACACGCAGGCTTACACCGATATTACACGTCGTTTTGGTGGTACCGGTCTTGGATTGGCCATCACCCGTCAGTTGGTTACAATGCAAAATGGAGAAATTTCACTTGACTCCGAACCAGGCGTAGGAACTACATTTACAGTAAAGCTCAAATTCAAAAAAGGTGAAATCGAAGGCGTGGGAACTCCTGAAGATATGATTGCTGAACTACTCGAGAAGCGCGACTTCGGGGGGATGTCTGTCTTACTGGTGGAAGATAACGTGATGAATCAATTCGTGGCATGCCAGGTACTTGAGCTTTGGAACATCAAAGTTGAATGTGCTGACAATGGTCTGGAAGCAGTAAAGTTATTGGAGAAAAAGGATTATGCAATTGTATTAATGGATCTTCAGATGCCAGCCATGAACGGATATGAGGCAACAGCCTTTATTCGCGACAAGACGAATAAACTGAGAAACCCTGATATTCCAATCATCGCATTAACAGCCGATGCATTTCCGGAAACAAGAAAAAAGGTTCTTGATGAAGGCATGAATGACTTCGTAACCAAGCCTCTTGAACAGAATGATTTGTATGCCAAAATTAAGCAGCATGCCCTCAAAAGCGTAAAAGCTTAAATCTTATTTAAACGCAAAAAAGCCGCTATCAATAAAATGGTAGCGGCTTTTTTTTATATAATTCCATGCAAAGGACCTCCCGGCACCCCTAACTGGTCTACGCTACGTTCAACCACCTCATCTTTCTCCAATGGCGGTGCATGATGCGGCTTAATCCGGGCATCAATTAATAAAGAACCTTTGCAGCCCCAATGTTTATGCAGGGTAGTGGCAGCCACACCAAAGATATCATGCGACGGATTGCTACGTGTAAAGGTCACCCATGCCCAATTACTGAATGATTTCGAAGTGAAGGAAGCATCATCACAAATCACAATTAAAGGGAAAGTATTGAGCAAATCAATTGGAAGCATTGATGCCAGACGTTCAGCAGCACCAGGTTCTTCACGGTAAGTCTTTGCCTCGAGCACCAATACACCTGCGAATACGATACGCATATTCATGAACCCTTCCGGCAAAACCAAATCTGGCAATTCTCTGCCTAAAACACGAACAGGCTTGCCAGTGGCAGCAATTACCACCTTTGACCCGGTATTTAAGCCCTCACCACTGTAGTCAAGCGTATCAATACTTGTCTGGGTATGAAAATGCAAATCTCTTGCAGGGTCAATCCGTTCTAAGATATGCATAAAAAAAGCAGGCTCATCATGGGTATCCAGTTGTGGCTCAGCATTTCCGGATGCTATAAACAACCATTTTGCTAAACTGAGCTGCCCGGTACCCAATATACGGTTGGCAATAGTTAACAATTCCGACGGGCGATGCTGTTCCTGATAAGGGGTATAGCGCTCGCTCCCTATCGCAAGCAACAGGGGGTGCACGCCTGCTGCATCTACAGCGTGTATTTCTTTCAGACCTGGTATTTCATGCGTGAGGGCATCGCCCGTAAGATCATGAATTAAGTTGCCAAATGCCGTGTCCTCCTGGGGAGGGCGGCCGACAACAGTAAATGGCCATATTGCTCCCTTCTTATGGTACACCTTGTGCACACGCATCATGGGGAAATCGTGCGTTAAACTATAGTAACCCAAATGGTCACCAAAGGGCCCTTCAGGTTTTAACTCTCCTGGAAACACTTCTCCGGTTATAGTAAAATCGGCATCACTACTTACACAAAAACCCTCCGCATCATAAAAGTACCTGAATCTACGCCGGTTCAACGCTCCTGCGAAACTTAGTTCCGGCATTCCCTCCGGCAGGGGCATCACTGCACTAAAGGGCAAAGCAGGTGGTCCGCCTACGAATATGCTTACCTTCATAGGTTTGCCCTTTTCCTGCCAGCCGGTTTGATGCACTCCTATCCCTCGATGTAACTGGTAATGCAGACCAATTTCCTTGTCCTGAACATAAGAGTTCCCACTCAATTGAATACGGTACATTCCCAGATTACTGTGCATCAGCCCAGGTTGGTCAGGGTCTTCGGTGTAAACCGCCGGAAGTGTAATAAATGCGCCTCCATCCTGTGGCCAGTGCTTTATCTGTGGCAAATCACCAATCCGGCATTCATTCAACTTAACTTTTTGCCTTTTTGGTAATGCGTACCAGGCAAGGCTTGCAGTACCCAGGGTTTCGATTGGGTGCCTTAAGCCTTCCATCGGCTTGTTTTTTAGCCGTATCAGTTGTTGTATCTTTGTGTAGGTATCTCTGAAAATAAACCTGCTCCGTTCAGTGGTACCAAATAAATTTGAAACCGCCGGGAACTGGCTCCCCTTCACCCTCTCAAATAAAATTGCCGGCCCCCCGGCTTCGAAAACCCGAAGGTGTATCGCTGCCATCTCCATAACCGGATCAACTTCCTGCTTTATCCGCACCAGATGTTTGTGCTTCTCAAGGTCGGCAATACATGCTGCCAGGCTATTATATCCCATAAACCTTGCTAAATAACAGCAAATTCAGAGAACCTTCGCCCCGAAAATAAATTATTCTAAACGGATTTGCGTGCCGCCTAAATGGAAGTCATTGGTATATACATCGGCCTGATACATACCAGGTTGTAGCTTGTGTGGGACTTCCAACACTACCTCTTGCCTTTGTGAATCACCAATAATGTTAATTTCTCGGGTAACGGTTGGGGTGATTAATTGGTAGGTGCCGTCAAGCAGAATGCTTACCTGTTCTTTTGAAGGGTCTCCGATTACCTTATCATCAGGCCCTGAAAGTACCAGGTAAAGTCGCTTGTTATGTGCCGCTTCTGGCCAGGTAAAGCTTACCAGCATACGCCGTGTTTTAGATGCCTTGTTTGTTTCTTTGGCACTCCGCCCCTTGAGCGCTTCAATACGAAAATAAGTCGCCTTCGGCTTTCTTAACGACTCTAACTCACTCCTATAGGCTAATTCAGACTGACGAAACTCTGCAATCTCCTGTCGCATCTGATCGTTTTCTCCCTGAAGCGCATCAATGGCCTCAGACATTTCTTGCAGTTTCGCAGCTTGCGCTTGTTCCTGGAGCCTTGCATCGCCCAGTGATTCACTGAGTTCTGTCACGGCTTTCTTCTTATTAAATAGAATTGCTTCTCCTTCTGAAAGGAGTTTCTTCAGTCGGTCTAATTCTGCCTTTGAGGTTTTGCCTTCGAACTCCAAGCGAATAATTTCACGGCGCAAACCTTCCATTTCCTTTTGCAAAACCACCTTATTACTGAAGAGGGTTTCCGCATGTAGGCGCTCAGATTTCATATCCTCGCTAAGATTTGAGTTCTCAATATGGTAATAACCTGATACCACAGCCGCCATCACAAACAATATAACCGCTGCTGTCAGCCAAGTTCCGTTCCGCCCCTTAAAAACAGGTCTCATTCTATCCTACTTTTGAAAAAAATAAATAAACGTACTTTGAATCGTAAAGATACAAAAATTTTAAAGAAAATGTATCCAAAATCATTCCAGACCTTCAAGATTTTTAGTAGTACACGTTAATTGCAATGAAACTTTTATCGAAATTATTTCTGGCCATTCTACCGCTTCTTTTGATTCTCGAAGGAGTGTTGTTATACCAGATGAATGGACATTTTTATCTGCGCAATGCCGATCCTGAATACCACTACCTGCTGAACAGTTTACAACTTGCAAACGGCCACATCAACCTGAATACCGACCACCCTGGCACACCTCTTCAGGTTTTTATGGCGCTTATTAACCGGATTGTTTTCCTTTTTCGCGACGAACAAAGTTTAAGTCTCGATGTAATAACCCATCCAGAGTTATATCTCAAAATTGACCTTTTTGCTGCCTTACTGACAGTAGCAGGCCTGCTATACCTAACGGGTTTGATTGGGCTTCGTTTTGTAAAGCAACTTCCCCTTGCTCTCTTTTTTCAGTTCGGACCATTTCTCAGCGTATCACTTTTATGTATGACTGAACGTATCATGCCAGAAACTGTATTTCTGGGCATTGTACCGCTATTCTTTGCTGTATTATTACACCATGAACACACTATACATAGCAGTAATAACAAACCATTCAGCTATTGGCTGCTGATACTTGCTGCTGTATGCACCTCACTTAAATTCAACTTCCTTCCGTTTGCCATTTTACCTATCCTGCTGCAACCTTCCTGGCGCACAAAATTCAGAACCCTTGCGGTTTTCATATTGGCATTTGTTTTAATTTCCTTCCCCTTATTTGTTCGTATGGGGGCATTTAGCAGCTGGATTAGCGGTATACTGATGCATAGTGGGCGGCACGGTAGCGGAGAAGCAACTATTTTCGACACAGGGGTAATGATGAGTAATTTTGCCGATATCTGGCAACGGGCGCCTTGGTTATATGTCGTACCGGCCTGCTCTCTAATTATTATTGCAATAAACAAGCTGACAGGCTTCGCAAAAACAGATATAGAACGCAGGAAAATCAGACTTTTATCGTTGATAACTGCCATGCTGCTTTTTCAATTGGTATTGATTGCAAAACACTATGCCCCACATTATTTGGTGCCTGCCCAATTGTGCATTCCGTTTATGATTTATTTAAGCCTTGAAATGATCCCATGGAACAAACAAATGTTTCAAAAAGTGTTGCTAGCTGTATTAAGCCTGATAGGTCTCTTATTTATTTTCAACGATGACGGTCTGCATATCCTTCCTGAACAACACCAGTGGCGGAGGGAAGCAGCAGCAGAGAAAAATGCATTTATCAGTGATTTGTCAAACCTAAATCAACAGCATTGCATTATTTTAAGTTCTGATGATTGGACAGTTCGCCCGGAGTATGCTTTATGGTTTGGAAAAATAATGACCCCCGACAATGGAAGGTTCAACCAGGCCTTCATACATAAGTACCCTATGGTGTATTTTCACAAAGAGGGAACCGGGCTTTTTTTTGATTGGCAAGGCAATACCTTGACTGCTTCTGAACTTGCTGAGCAATCGCATACAGCCCGGGTAATTAGTCGCCGGTATTCGAATGAAAACGTAAGTGAGTTAATGAACGCTTTATTACAACCCCCTTCGGCTAGGCTTGACTCGGTGCTCGAAAACCCCAAACTGCATTTATGTGTATGGAATTGGGAAATACCTTAAACAAGGCCTTCAAAAGACGCTCTACCTTCTTCCTATATCTGCTTCTGAGTTTAAAATTCAGAAATGCCTTTGAAAAAAAATAATTTCACTTATTTTCGCCTCTGCCGGATTGAAGCTTCTCAAACCATCCGACAACAACTAACAAATACCTGTCATCTTAGAACATTACGTATTCAATGAGTATTTTTACAAGAAAGCCACTGGAATCATTGATGGCTCAGTCAAAAGAATCAGGCAGTGACGCCCTGAAACGGACCCTTGGTGCCTGGTCATTAATCGCACTCGGAATTGGTGCCATCATTGGTGCCGGATTGTTCGTGCGCACAGCAGCTGCTGCCGGACAAGCCGCAGGACCCGCAGTTACTTTATCGTTTGCAGTGGCTGCCATTGGATGTGCCTTTGCCGGCTTGTGCTATGCTGAATTTGCAGCAATGATTCCTGTTGCCGGAAGCGCTTACGCTTATAGCTATGTAACTATGGGTGAGGTGATTGCATGGGTCATCGGATGGGCACTCATCATGGAATATGCGCTGGGGGCTGCAACCGTGAGTATTGCCTGGAGCGAATACCTGAACAAGCTCTTCGATGGGCGAATACCCTATGAATGGTGCCATTCACCATTCGAAAGCTTTACCAACTCTGCCGGTGTAGTACACCAGGGAATTATTAACCTGCCTGCATTAATCATTCTACTATTAATCACCCTGGTACTTATTAAAGGAACCCAGGAGAGTGCCCTTGTAAATTCTATTATTGTTATTGTAAAAGTGGCAATAGTACTGCTTTTTATTGCCATCGGCTGGAAGTTCATCCGCCCCGAAAACCTTGACCCTTACCTGATACCTGCAGGAACAAAGCCGGTACTTGACTCTGCCGGAAAAGAACTTGCGAATTATGATGGCTTTTTCAAACATGGCATAGGTGGTATTTTGGGTGGAGCAGCAATCGTATTCTTTGCCTTTATTGGCTTTGATGCCGTAAGTACTGCTGCGCAGGAAGCGAAAAACCCCAAACGTGACATGCCTATTGGGATTCTTGGCTCTCTGGTAATTTGCACAATTTTATACATCTTATTTGGACATGTACTTACCGGTGTAGCCAACTGGCAGGAGTTTGTTGACCCTGAGAAAGGCCGTGAAGCTTCTGTTGCCTACGCTATCTCACAATATATGACCGGATATGGCTGGCTGGCCACAGCAGTAACCATTGCCATTCTTGCCGGATTCTCATCGGTAATCCTTGTGATGTTGATGGGCCAAAGCCGTGTTTTTTATACCATGGCAAAAGATGGCCTCATTCCTAAAGTTTTTGGGCAATTACATCCTAAATACAAAACACCTTATAAATCAAACCTGATTTTGTTTCTGTTTGTCGGAGCCTTCGCAGCCTTTGTTCCGGGGCATATTGCCGGCGACCTTACCAGCTTCGGCACCCTGTTTGCATTTGTTCTGGTGAGT
>JAIBAI010000044.1 GCA_019695235.1 Bacteroidia bacterium
GATTAATACAAAAGTAGGTAAAACCCTGATAACTTTCACTATTCAGAAAAGCCTAGTACTATTGAAGTATTAACTTCTTAGTGCTCATGCCCCAGGGTGTTTTTACGACCATAAAATATACTCCCGGCTCCTGGTCTATTTGCAGGGTGCATAAATATTGCTGCCTAACAATTTGATGATAAATACGTCGGCCATGTATGTCAATTATTTCGATTGCTGTCACCGGATTGTTTTGTCGCCACTTTAAACTGAATGTACCTTTACTAGGATTGGGCGAAACTGTAACATTATCATCTGTAACTAAATCATTTGACAAACCTGCCAGTACTATATTTATGCAACTTGTTGAATCAATACAGCCGTCTTTACTGATAAAAGCCTTGTAATTCCCACTAATATCCGGAGTGAAATCCGCATAGATACTGTCGGGTATGATTGCATTGAAATCACAATTATACCATTGGTAATTTGCCTCACTTGCCAATAAGGAGATGGTGTTTCCATTGATAGTATAAGAAGTGTCAATTGCGTCAGGCTGCCTAATTGTATCTCTTACAACCAAACATGAGGCCGAATCAGAAATCGTAACAGAATATGCTCCGGCTGAAAGACCAGATTGAACGCTACTGGTATCATTAGAACCGTCCCAGTGGTAAGCAACTCCACCAAGCCCGCTTGCGTACACCCGGATACTGCCATCGTTAGCACCAAAACAGCTTATATGGCTTGTTTGAATTGAATCAATTATCACAGAAACATCCGACGGCTCTGTAATAGTGAAGGTTGTTGGTGCCGTAGCATTACACCCATTTCTATCAATAACTTTTAGCGTATAAGTACCTGCCGGCAGGTTGTTGAGTGAATCACCGCTTGCATTGATGCCTGACCATTCATACGTAAATGGGCCTGCCCCTCCGGTGATGTCAACACTTATTGCTCCATCATTACCATTTTTGCATGTTACATCTTTCGCATGAGCAGCCGTAAAGGTAGGCGAAGCTCCAAAAGCCATACTCATACCCTGGTAACCACCTTGCTGCCCCGAATATTCATACCCATACCGAAAATGAGTAACACCTGAAGAGCTCATTTTAAATTCACTGTATCCGCAACAACTCGCGCTGATAAATGAAATTGAATCCGCACCTGTCGGAAAGGTATAGCTGAACCCGTCGGGCGGAGTGCATCCTCCTGTGGTATAAACTGCCATTGAATCACTGAAACCAGGATTACTATTAGGGTTCGAACCAGTAAAATTAATTGAATTCAAATCCCAGCCCGTTGAACCTGAGTTCATGATTGAAAAACTTAACCACTCTGCTCCTGAACAGCTCCCGCTTAATGTTTCTAAACTCGCAACAGTAATGCTTGTGGGAAACAGGTCGCCTAATTTAAATGAACGTGTACCACTAAGTACCTCATCTTGCAGTATTTCAAAATCATACAGAAAACCGGCCCAACCCCCTAACATGGTGTTGCTGAAGTGACACGGAGCACCGTGGCTTTTTGGTATGTTTATTCCACGACCTGTACCATTCGGATCTTCGGCAACATGACGCAGCCGAATCCAAAGGTTTCTCCCAAAACAATCATTTGCCGGGAAATAAATCCCATCTGTAAAAAGTGAATCATTGCTACGGCTTGCATTACTCAAGTTAAAACTTGCAAGGTTGTTACCAGAAGAAATGAGGGTATCACCAGGTGAACGGTAATAATAATTGCTGGTCTTAAAATCATATTCCTGGGCTGTTAATGTTGCGGTGAAGCAGAACGCTGATGTAACAGTTATCAAAAGCAAATTCCAGAATTTCATGATGCTTTAATTATTGAATAACAAATATTATAAACTATCCTGTAAGTACTAGGTTAACACAGTCTCCCCGCCTTAAGCTACAAATTTAAAAAGAAAGCTAATTAGTTGGCAATTACTGCCACGGAATTTGTGACAAAGAATGTCAATAATAAATGAAATGTACAGCTGCTTTATTAACGCCAAAAAGCCGGTAGAAAGGTCTGACCGGCTTTTGATAAATTTGATGCTGCTGACTAAAGCAAATCAATCGAATGAATGCGGTGAATGGGAATTACAGCACCCCCCTTGAGCATTATAGCAAAATCAGTGGTTGCCCAAATAGTGGTGTCTACTGCCTTTGAACCCTCACGGTCTTCAAATACAATTTTTACTTTGTTATGGTAGAGATTACTTAAAATGGTAGCACGTTCAATCAAACGACGACGTTCACGTGCTGAGTCGGCCGTCTTAAGTACCTCTTCTGAAGGAAATATCATTTTTCGGAGTGAATCCTTTTCTACCAGGGGGAGTGAGCGTTTCATGGGTATTTTAAGTCTTGGTTCGACTATATACTACGAAAATGCAATACAGAAGTTTTGTGACGATGTTTTCAACACAAACGAAGCATAAGTACCTTCTTTGTACAACTGTTTGCCGCAAAACGCCCGTCAATCCTATGATTTACAACCCAAACAATAGCTTCTCCACAGGTTACAACATACTGGTTTTGTCTATCCGGAAATGGAACCTTTTGCTCTCGTAAAAAGTCACTGAGTAATTTCTTGCCATTCATCCCTGAAGGCCTGAAGTAATCAGCGTTTCGCCACTTTCGAATCTGCAATTTCTCCTTACATAAGTCCCCGTCAAGGTATGCAATGTTTGAGGGTATTTCTTTAGTGAAATCAGGCGGTTCAGCCAATTCCGTGACTTCTAGTTCAGGGGTTTGTGTGAGAATTTGATTTAAAGTGTTGAATATGAGTACTCTACGTCCTTCAATGCAGAGTTGCCAATCTCCTGACAGGTAACGCTGGCCCGAGGGATTTGTAAGTTTTTGGCAAATTTGCTCACATTCATGCATTTTAAAACCATACGCTCTAATTAATTCAAATAGTATAATGGCCGGATCTGGAAACTGTAATATTGAAGCAATGGATATCTCAAAACCTTGTGGAACCTCCTTTTTAACCTGTTTTGCCGTTTCTTCCAGAAAATAATCAAGCAATTTGCGCTCTCTTTTCTGACGCTTGAAAGTTTCCTGTATCTTTTTTGAGAAATCTGGAAACACCTCATTGAGCGCCGGAATAATCTTGTGTCGGATACGATTGCGCAGATACACGTCTTTTTTATTACTTGCATCCTCGCGCCAAACAAGCTGATTTTCAGTAGCATAAGACTGAATCTCCTTGCGCGAAAATGCGAGTAATGGCTTGATGAATTGTTCGCGTTTGTACGAAAGGCCGGAACTCCCTTTTCCACCAGCTCCCCGGTTCACATTTATAAAAAACGTTTCTAATGCATCATCTGCATGATGGGCAGTTGCTGCAAATGCGAAATCTTGCTCCCTGAGCAATTGCCCGAACCATTGATACCTTATCCTGCGGGCTGTCATTTGCAGCGATTCACCCTTCAATGAAGGCAAACCTGAAGCATCCAGAACAAAACACCTCAGGCCTGACCGGGCAGCAACTTGCCTTACCAACGCTTCGTCTTCGTCTGATTCTACTCCCCTGTATCCGTAGTTAACATGTGCAATGGCTGTTGAATAACCTGCCCTGGTAAACAATGAAATCATGGCAATGCTGTCTATCCCACCGCTTACGCAGAGCAAAAATGTGCCTGTCTCAACGGGTAGTTGAAGCTTCGTCATTCTTTCTGAAAATTGCTTTGCCAGGTCAGACATCTTGCAAACATTCAATAATACTTTCTGCCTTCAACATGCATTCATCATATTCTGCCGAAGGCTCAGCACCTATTGTAATCGCGCTTCCGGCTGCAAAACGTATTTGCCCGCTTGCTTGGTTCCAAAAAATGCTTCTGATAACTACACTGAAATCAAAATCATTATCCGGATCAAAAAATCCAATAGTACCTGAGTAGATTCCTCTGCTAAATGTTTCTTGTTCTTTGGCAATTTCCATTGCCTTTTGCTTGGGTGCACCTGTCATCGAGCCCATTGGAAAAGCCTTTTGAATCGTTTTTACTCCTTGGCTACCTTCAGGTAATTTACCACAAATCGTTGAAATAAGATGCTGCACTTTGGCAAAGGGATATACTCCGCATAATTCCTGTACATGCACGCTTCCTGGCAAAAGGCTGGCCGACAAATCATTGCGTACCAAATCAACAATCATGATATTTTCACGGCGTTCTTTCTCTGAACTTTCGAGCTTTTGACCAAGTTCAAAATCCTCTGCGGGGTCTCCTGTTCGCTTGGTCGTGCCTTTGATCGGTTGTGAAACAATGTCGTGTTGTCGTTTGCATAAAAATCGTTCCGGACTTGCGCCCAAAACCCAGGCATCTCCGTGTTTAACTATGCACGAAAATGGAGCAGGAGAGAGCTGATTAAGTCGCATCCAGGTATTAAAAGGGTCTAATTGCTTTCTGTTGCCCTCAAATGCCTGACAGAAGTTTACCTCATAAATGTTTCCCCTTTGAAGATGTGCTCTAATTTGTTCGAAGCGGTCTAAATATGCGTTCTTGCCTATAGAATCGAAAGACATGTTGTTGTCGGGCAGGGGGGCTTGAGATTTATCTTCCTTTTGCAAATTGTTTGGCTCAGCCCCTTTACTTATGTATGTGCCGTTTCTTTTTTTTCCCCGGATAAATTCAGGCTCAAAGAAAAACATTGCAGGAAATCCAATTGAATCCTTATCAATTTGCCCTGACCCGGCCTCGTATGTGATAAAACCAGCCCTGAAGGTGCCTGCGTTTGTCTCGCTCCAATTTGAAAGTACATCCCAGGATACTTCTGATGAACTTTGCTGAACTCCTGGTTCGTTTCCGGCAAAAATCAACCACTCGTATTTCCCAAATGCATCACTATATTCATTTGATTCAAGGTAAAATACAAACGAATAATGTGCGTTTAACCGGCGTAACAGTTCTACACGCTCTTCGATAGTCTTATATATTGGCACTCCGTTCACCTTGCAAAGGTATTGCTATATTGGTCTGGTAAATTAACAGACGAATTCTAATAAGTCTATCCTGATATACGCAGAACAATTTGTAAAATGTGATAGGTTTGACAGCTATATGGAGAAATTATTCGCAGGGGTTGGAGCTTATTTCTTATTTGTCAAAAGAACTTTTCGGAAACCTCAGAAATGGAGCCTGTTTCCCAAGCAATTTTTTCATGAGGTAAATTCATTGGGGCTGGGTTCTCTGCCCATTATTACAATCATTTCAATTTTCATGGGTGCGGTTATTACCATTCAAACCGCCTATAATATCGAAAGCCCGTTTATCCCGCTCTATGCGGTTGGTGTTGCTGCCAGAGATTCAATTATTCTTGAATTTTCACCTACTATCATTAGTTTAATTCTTGCCGGAAAAGTTGGTTCAAGTATTGCATCTGAGATTGGAACCATGCGGGTTACAGAACAAATTGATGCTCTCGAAGTAATGGGGGTCAATACGGAAACCTTCCTGGTATTGCCGAAAATTACAGCCGCACTGTTCATTAACCCTTTCCTGATTTTAATAAGTATTTTTCAGGGAATAATCGGGGGCTATGTGTTTGGAGTTTTATCCGGCGTAGTTACTACCACTGAGTTCGTTTACGGCGTTCAATATGCCTTTCATCCGTTTTATGTTACCTATGCATTGATAAAAACAGTGTTCTTCGCATTTGTTGTCACTTCGGTGCCTGCTTATTTCGGATATTATACCAGCGGCGGTGCCCTGGAGGTGGGCAGCTCGAGCACAAAGGCAGTTGTTAGTAGCAGTATTTGTATTTTGATTATTAACTACATCCTTACTCAACTGCTGTTGTCATGATTGAAGTGAAGAATCTCTGCAAATCATTCGACGGCCGCCAGGTGCTCGACAATGTAAATGTTACATTTGAGAAAGGCAAAACCAATCTGGTCATTGGAGGTAGCGGTTCAGGTAAAACTGTTATGGTAAAATGCCTGGTTGGGCTGTATCCAATTGACTCAGGGCAAATTATTTACGATGGGAGAGATGTTTCCACAATGGATGATCAGGAACACCGGGCTTTGCGCCAGGAAATGGGAATGGTGTTTCAGGCAGGGGCATTGTTTGATTCACAAACCGTTGAAGAAAATGTAGCTTTTCCCTTGCGCATGTTTTCAAATGCAGGCCCCTCTGAAATAGCCGATAGGGTAGATTTTTGCCTGAATCGTGTAAACCTTCCGAATGCACATAATTTTTTCCCCTCCCAGTTAAGTGGGGGCATGAAGAAAAGGGTTGCTATTGCACGTGCAATAGCCTTAAACCCCAGGTATCTGTTTTGTGATGAACCCAATTCAGGTTTAGACCCAAAGACCTCAATTGTGATTGATAACCTAATCAGAGAAATTACCCAGGAATTTGAAATCACAACGGTTATCAATACCCATGACATGAACTCGGTTTTGGAGATAGGTGATAAAATTCTTTATCTCTTTAAAGGCCAAAAGTGGTGGGAAGGAACCAGTGAAGACTTGTTAAAAACAGATAACCCTGAAGTGAGCAATTTTGTGTATGCCTCAGAACTTTTCAAACGAATCAGGCAAAGCTCCTGATTGTGCACCTGCACTGGCAGCACAACTAAGAATTAGTGAATATTCATATAACCTGCCGGAAGAAAAAATTGCATTTTATCCTCTTGAAAGAAGAGAACAATCAAAACTCTTGGTTTGGGAAAATCAACAAATAAAAAACAGCGCTTTTACTGCATTGCCGCAATGGCTGAATAAAGACGATTTGCTTGTGTTTAACAGGTCACGGGTTATTCGCGCCCGCTTGTACTTTTTTACTAATTCCGGAGCACAAATCGAAGTTTTTTGCCTTTATCCTGAATCACCTGAAAAACCAGAGAAGTCGGTGATGACCTGGCATTGTATGGTAGGTAGGGCTTCAAAGTGGAAAGATGAAGAGATTTTGTGTCTGAAAAATGAAGCCGGACTTGAATTAAGCGCCCAAAAGCGAGGACGCAATAACGAACTATTCAATATAGAATTTTCATGGAATCGTTCAGAGTTCTCTTTTTATCAGGTACTTGAAGCTTGTGGGAATCTGCCTCTACCACCATATCTAAACCGAAAGCCAGAATCGGATGACGCTTTGCGTTACCAGACCGTTTATGCCGATGAGGCTGGTTCGGTTGCCGCACCTACTGCCGGTTTACATTTTACCCCTGAAATGCTCGCTCAACTTGAACAAAAAGGTGTTGAACTGGCGTACCTCACCTTGCATGTTGGCGCAGGGACATTTAAACCGGTGAAGTCTGAAAACCTTGCTGGCCACACCATGCACCAGGAAGATTACCTTATTCCACTTGAAACAATTGAAAAATTAGCTACCTGTAAGGGTAAAATTGTTGCCGTTGGTACAACCACCCTTCGTTCACTCGAAAGTGCATTGTTGACCTTTCACCAGACAGGTGATTTGAAAAATACACTGACCGGGCAATGGGCAGCTATGAATAGCCTTAATAAGTCCGAAATTATTACGGGCGTATGCTACCGTGGAATGCTTGAAAAAATGCAAAGCGAAGGATTGGCCTTTATCGAAGGTAGTACTTCCTTGCTTATTGCTCCTCCATACAAAATTAAGGCGGTACAAGCACTGATGACCAATTTCCACCAGCCTGAAAGCACCTTATTGCTTTTAGTAGCCGCTGCTATTGGTGAAAATTGGAAAGAAGTTTACCAGTATGCTCTGGAGGAGAACTATCGCTTCCTTAGTTATGGCGATACTTCCTTGCTATTCCTTTAATCTATACCAATAAAAAAGCGGGATAAATCAGCATCGCTGATTTATCCCGCTTTGAAGCTAAATATTTAGCTTAGCGAATAACGTTAAAACGCTTTGAAACCGACGGAGCGCCGTCAGCAAGAACACGGTAGATATATGAACCGGCTTTTAATTCTGAAGCATTCATAATGATTTTGTTTTCACCTGCCATTAGGTTTCCTTTTGCTTGTGAAGAAACCAATTTGCCTGTGATATCATAAATCTCCACCTGAACTTTTGCGGCTTTTTCTAAAGAAATATATAAGCCAGCAGTTTCTGTTGCAGGGTTCGGGAAGATATTGCCCATACGAACACCGTTTGAAACTACGTCTTCAAGGCCCTGAACCTCACCAACTGTTGCCTTAACCCAGCACTCTACTCCCTGAATATAGAACCATGTTGTATCGCCAGAAGTTGGGTCAATGGCCGGACCACCTTCATCGTTAAGGTAATATACGCCTGCCGGATTAAAAATACCATCGTCAAATCGTCCTGGCCAACGAAGGTATGAATAAGGATAGGTTGTACTGAGTGGAATTGTGTTTGGAGCACCAGGACCTGCAGGATTTGGAGTATAAGTGCCTACAAAGCCAAGTGTATCTTCTTTTGGAGCAAGGTATTTTAATGATACCCCGGGGAATGTGTTCACCGGCATATCAAAATTCGGTGCATAAGCCAGAACGTGAATTACGTTTGCACCAAGCCAGTTACCGGCTGGTGAAAGCGATGTAGTTGTTTTGATGGTGTCTTGCCAAACTATTGGAGCTGACTGGCTAAAACCTCCTGTAGCACCCTGACGGCTGATTTGTAAAATGATTGAATCTTCAAGACCAGAGTTGTTCTCATGGGTGATGATAAAAAACAAGCTGTCAATGTGAAGAAAACGATTTGGAGCTGACTGAGTCTCATCAAATGAACCCTGAGGGTCATTGCTGTCAGAATAACCATTCCAGTTTCTGAAAACTACACCAGCAAAATTGAAAATCACTCCAGCATCATCGGTAGTGTACCTGCTGTTAAGTGGCCATACAAAACGCTCGTAGTCTGCAGTGGCTCCTTGAGCCAGATTGTCGAGCACTGAGTAGTCAATGAAGTAGGGAGAATTTAGCAACTCACGGTTAGCAGAAGAGCTTACCTGATGTTGCTGCTTAACCTTTTGTACCTCACTGTTTTTAATCGAATTGCCTTTAAGCATAGGCACTCCCTGTGCAAATGAAGCGCTTGTGGCAAAGGCACCGGCGATTAAACAAAATAATACTTTTTTCATGTGTTTTATGATTTTTGCAAAAGTAATTAAATTTTTATTTGAAAAAATGGCTGCTACTGAATTATTCAGATAGTACTTCCTCTTTCATGTAACTCTCAATAGGCTCGCAGCTGCATACCAAATTCCGGTCACCATAGGCATTGTCAACTTTGCCCACCGAAGGCCAGAATTTATTGCTCCGGATCCAGGAAAGTGGAAATACTGCTTTTTCACGGCTGTAAGGCTTGCTCCAGGTGTCAGAAATTACCATCTGACTGGTATGCGGAGCATTGATAATAACGTTGTTTTCAGCTGAAGCTGAGCCTTCCTCAATTTCGCGTATTTCATTCCGGATAGAGATCATGGCTTCACAGAACCTGTCAAGTTCTTCTTTGCCCTCGCTTTCGGTAGGCTCAACCATTATCGTACCCGGAACCGGGAAGGAAACAGTTGGAGCATGATAACCATAATCCATCAACCTTTTGGCAATGTCTGCTACTTCAATACGTGCAGTGCGCTTGAAGTCACGACAATCAAGAATCATCTCATGGGCAACATTACCGGCCTTGCCCCTGTATAAAACCGGATAGTAAGGCTCTAACCTGGCTTTTAGATAGTTTGCGTTTAATATTGCCATTTTAGTCGAATTGGTCAAGCCTTTAGAGCCCAGCATTCGGATATAGGCATAAGAAACCAATAAGATCAATGAACTTCCGAAAGGACCAGCAGAAATGGCATTGATTCTCTGACTACCTCCTGTTTTCACCAACGCGTGACCAGGTAAGAAAGGTGCCAGTTTGTCATTTACTGCAATAGGCCCCATGCCTGGGCCACCACCACCATGAGGGATAGCAAAAGTTTTGTGTAAGTTAAGGTGGCATACATCAGCACCAATGCTTCCGGGATTGGTAAGACCTACCTGTGCATTCATATTGGCACCATCCATATAAACCAGCCCTCCATGTTGGTGAATAATCTGGGTTATCTCAATGATTCCTTCTTCGAATACCCCATGGGTAGAGGGATAGGTAATCATCAAACATGAAAGAACATTGCTGTATTGCTCTGCTTTGGCACGTAAATCGGCGATGTCAACATTCCCTTGGGTGTCGCACTTTACCACCACCACTTCCATCCCTGCCATAACGGCTGATGCAGGATTGGTGCCATGTGCTGATGACGGAATCAGTGCAACATGACGATCGTGGGCACCCTGAGCCTGATGATAGGCTCTGATGACCATCAATCCTGCATATTCTCCTTGGGCACCTGAATTGGGTTGTAATGAAATCGCCGAGAAGCCTGTTGCTTTACACAGATACTCAGAAAGTTCTTCAAAAATCTGATGATAACCCGCTGCCTGATCTTCCGGAATAAATGGATGAAGATTGGCAAACTCAGGCAAACTCAACGGAATAAGTTCACTTGCCGCATTCAGTTTCATTGTACACGAACCCAATGGAATCATCGAATGATTGAGAGCCAGGTCGCGATTTTCAAGCTTTTTGATGTACCGCATTAACTCAGTCTCTGAATGGTAGCGGTTGAACACCTCTTGCTGCATAAAATTCCCCTGGCGGGCCTGCCCCGAAGGAATACCTTGTGTTGTTGCAGTTGTAGGGGCTTGCCAACCCTGCTTTCCGGTCATTGCATACATGATGAGTGAAAGCTCTTCAGATGTACAGGTTTCGTCAACAGAAATACCTACTAGAGAACCTGTTTCATACCTGAAATTAATTCCAAGCGAAAGTGCACGTTCCCTGATAGTTTCAAACTCACCTGATGTACCCACCTGCACTGTAAGGGTGTCAAACCAGGTGTTGTTTTTTATGGTGAATCCCGCTTTTTGAAGACCATCTGCCAGAAGGTTTGCATGCCTGTGAATTCGACCTGCAATCCTACGCAGTCCATCCGGCCCGTGATACACACCATACATCGAGGCCATAATGGCCAGCAATGCCTGTGCGGTACATATATTAGAGGTTGCTTTGTCGCGCTTTATATGTTGTTCACGCGTCTGCAAAGCCATGCGCAAGGCGGTATTCCCTTGACTATCAATAGAAACGCCAATAATCCTTCCCGGAATAAATCTTTTAAATTCTTCCTTTGTTGCAAAAAATGCTGCATGTGGGCCGCCAAATCCAAGGGGAACCCCGAAGCGCTGTGTATTGCCCACAACACAATCTGCCCCCCAACTACCGGGCGGGTTAAGTAAAACAAGTGCCATTAAATCGGCACATACGCATGTGAAAATGCCTTTCTCTCCTAGTGTTTTTGTTAGGCCACTGTAGTCGTTCAATTGCCCCCATACATCAGGATACTGAATTACGGCACCGAATACTCGACTGCCAAAATTGTATGTTTGAGGGTCACCAAAAACCAGCTCAATACCTAAAGGCTCAGACCTTGTTTTTAAGATGTCAATTGTCTGGGGAAGACAGTTTTCAGCCACGAAAAGAATATTCGCATTTTGCTGCTGTTGTTCTCTTGTACGCATGGCATAAAACATGTGCATGGCTTCGGCAGCAGCTGTACCTTCATCTAAAAGTGAAGCATTTGCAAGTTCCATTCCGGTGAGTTCCATCACCATGGTCTGGAAGTTGAGCAGGGCCTCTAAACGACCCTGGGCAATTTCCGCCTGATAAGGGGTGTAGGCTGTGTACCAACCTGGATTTTCAAAAATGTTTCGCTGGATTGGAGCCGGGGTAATGGTATTGTAATAACCAAGCCCAATGTACGATTTAAATAATTTATTTTTCGATGCGATGCTCCGGATAAGCTTGCTGTACGCGTATTCATCCATTGATTCACACACTTCCATCGGTTGTTTTAGACGGATGGATGGAGGGACTGTTTTTGAAATCAAATCCTCTAAGCTCGTTTCACCACAAGCTTGTAGCATCTTGTTAATTTCATTCTCGTTGGGGCCTATATGCCGTGATTCAAATTCAGCTGATTGCATGCTTTGGTTTGGAAAATTGAGGTGCAATATTAGTAAGAAATTTGGCTGAGGGAGGGCAAAGGAAGTGCTCTGCCAGAAATAAAATGCCTTAAGTGCTCCTTTACTGCCTGTTCGTTGTAAAACGGAATGGTATAAGAGTTACCATTTTCAAGGCAATTATCGAATTGTGTAACCCATACCTTTTGAATGATTGATGCTTCCTTCAGGCAGTCTAATAAACCATGAATGAGTGGATGCCTCACCTGAACCCCCCAAAACTCTTCAACAATCCCCTTTACTGGTGCCAGGCATGAACCTCCTGCGATAATGGGGGGGGCTAAACGGAGTATGTTTTCAATTATTTCAGTCGAAGGCCTGAATACCGGGTAGTCTAATTGAACAAAGACCGAAGGGATTTTTTTTCGCTCGATAAGCCGGATTACTGCCTGTAAATTCTGCGGACGTGCCTGCTCTATATTCGAAAGTGAATAATAAATGCCATTCTGACAAAAGCCGATATGTGGGGGAACCCTGTCGGTGTGGGTTAACAATAATCCTGTTAGATGCCTGATAAGCTCAAATTGCATCGGGGCAATAGAATCAAAGGTAAAGCCAGTTTTCATCACATCAATTTCTTTAAATCATTTCGCCCTCAAATACTTTTACTGCAGGCCCTTCAAGCAGGATATCATTAAAATGGCCATGCGTTTCTTCCGGCTTAAAATATACCTTAAGTGGCCCTCCCTGACTTTGCACCTCTATGCTTGAACAATCAGATAAACCAGCCGTATATATGGCGAGTGCAGCAGCTGTGACGCCTGTTCCGCATGAATAGGTTTCGTCTTCAACTCCACGTTCAAATGTTCTGACAGCAATATGGGCATTATTTATTACCTGCACAAAATTCACATTAATGCCTTCTTTTGAAAATGCAGCTGAATTTCGGATGCGCCTTCCTTCCTGAGGAACATTGATAAGCTCAACATTGTCAACAATCTTTACATAATGAGGCGAGCCGGTATTTAATATCCAATCTTCACCTGAAGGTGTAACCTCTCTGACCGGATTCATGCTTAAACTGACCAGAAAATGGTTTTCGGATTGTCTGAATATTTTGGCATTGTGCAAACCATCATAAGCACTAAACCTAACGAAATCAGGTAAATCCATCAACTCAAAGGCAAACGCACTTATACATCGTCCTCCATTTCCGCACATCGAACCTATACGCCCGTCAGCATTAAAATATACCATTTTAAAGTCAATGCCATCTGCCTGCTCTAAAAGCATCAGGCCATCTGCACCAATACCCCATCTTCTGTGACACATTTTCGCTATCAGCCCCTGGTTCGACTTCTCAAACCAGCCTGTACGATTATCAATTAGAATGAAATCATTTCCTGTGGCCTGATATTTTACAAATCGCATAATGGCTGGTAGCGTTCAGATTAATCTGTGATAGGCTTTGGCAAAGGCTGGTAAGTGTCAGTAGGCGTTAGTCGGAAAGTTTGGCTGCCGTACTTCAGTAGAATAGCATCAGCGGTTGATTGCGCCGATACAGGTATCTCAGGGTTCAAACCAAACAAAACCAAGCTGTTGCGAATGAGACGATACCCCCTGAAATTTACCGGAGAACGCCAGTACTCAATATTAACACGTGCCGGCTCACCTGGGGGCGCCTCCATTAACTGACGAATAAGTGAGTCGTTTTTTTGCCGGGCTGGGTCTTTGCTATTCATTCGAATCAGCTCAATGCTTTTTGATGCAATCATTTCGTCACGCTTAACGACAAGCTCATTCAATGGTTCGTCATCACTTATTGTTGAAAATACGCTATCCGTAGCTGAGGTGTTGACGGAGTCGTGAACTAATTCAACAGCCATATTTGCCGGAGGTTTTTTTTTGAGCTTTTGACTTGCATGCGGCGCCTGAATTGTTTTGTCTACAATGGTATCAGCAGTTTGTGAGAAAGGATTGCGGTATTTGAATGACACAGGATCAAGGTCATTCATTACCAGAAAAACCACCCCCAAAGCAGTGAGAATACCTATCATCATGCCACTGACAAATGCGAAGGACCTGCCCCCAGGCTGTATCATTTAGTCATCATTCTTACAGAAATTTCCGGTTATGCCCGTACTGCTTCCACTTGTGTTGCAAAAATACCGCTTTTTCTCATGCTTTTGACAGTCATTTTCCTTCCGCCAAAATGTTTTTTTGCCCCGGCATACTTTTTGTTAGAAACAGATGTTTATTATCCAAAATCAATCATCATGAAAAGAGTTCTTTTTTCATTTCTTATAGCAGTTTTTGGAGGTGCCGCTGCTTTAGGAATTAATAATTTCATTCAAGGCAACCAAAGTGCTGAACGCCTGATTAACGAAAGAGTACCAGCTCAGTTTGCAAGTGAAGTAAGTCGTGCAGAGAATGCACCTGATCTTACCCAGGCGGCAGAGTCATCAGTGCATGGAGTGGTTCACGTAAAGACAGTTTCTTCAAATTCAAATGTCAGTAATGACCCATTTTATGATTTCTTCTTCGGAAGCCCATATCGCAACATGCCCCAACAGAAGTCAACTGCTTCCGGTTCGGGAGTAATTATCTCTGAAGATGGCTATATTGTTACAAATAACCACGTAGTAGCAAATGCAGAGAAGGTAAGCATTGTGCTTAACGATAAACGTGAATTTACAGCTGAAGTAATCGGCAAGGATCCTACAACAGACCTCGCCCTTCTCAAGATTAAAGCAAATGGATTGCCATACCTCTATTATGGCAATTCAGACCAGGTGAAAGTAGGTGAATGGGTTTTGGCTGTTGGGAATCCATTTAGTCTGACCTCCACTGTTACGGCAGGTATTATTAGTGCCAAGGGAAGGAATATTAACATTCTGAATGAGAAGTTTGCAATTGAGTCATTTTTACAGACTGATGCGGCCGTCAACCCAGGTAATAGTGGAGGAGCTCTTGTAAATACCAAGGGAGAACTGGTGGGCATCAACGCTGCAATTGCTTCCAATACAGGTTCGTATTCAGGCTATTCATTTGCCATTCCTGTGAATATGGTTCGTAAAGTGGTAGCCGACCTTTTAGAATTTGGTGAGGTACAAAGGGCTTTTCTGGGGGTTTCTATTAAGGACCTAAATGCTGAATTGGCAGCACAGAAGGGCATCACTGACCTGAAAGGGGTATATGTTGCCGGATTGAATGAGGGCGGGGCTGCAATTGAGGCAGGGTTGAAAGAAGGTGATATTATTATAAGCGTAGGTGAGGTGGCTGTAAACAATACCCCTGAATTGCAAGAGCAAATTGCAAGATTCAGGCCAGGAGATAAAGTGAAATTGGGTATCCGACGAGGGAGCGAAACAAAAGAAGTACAGCTTGAACTTAAAAACCGAAATGGAGATACACGCGTTATTAAGCAAAGTGAGGCCCTGGTTAATGACTTGGGAGCTGATTTTGAGCCAGTAAACGATAAAGAAAAGGCAAGATTAGGAATTCAGGGGGGGCTGAAAATTGTGAAATTGAAAGAAGGCCGACTTCGAACAATTGGTATTAAGCAGGGCTTTATTATTACCCATATTGGTGAAAAACAAGTGCAAGATGTTGAAGACTTAGGGGCATTGCTAAAAACTACCCGCCGGGGTCTGCTTATAGAGGGCGTTTACCCGAATGGTGCACGTGCTTATTATGGAATGGGGCTCTAATCATATTGAGCCTGTTTGAATCAGAAAAGGAGCAAATTGCTCCTTTTTTCTTTTATGCCCCGCCTGAGGAATATTTGCTAATTTTGCGCCGAAAATTCAATCCCTATGACAACTAGTGCTCCAGCTTCAGGTACGAAGAACTCTTATGAACAGGAACTGAACCAATGGATTGGCGATGAAAAAGCAGCCATTCAGTTTATAAATATCGTCGGACAGCTGTGGTTTGACAAAAGCATTGAATTGGTGATTTTCAGAAACCAATTGGTTGATAGAAGTGCCAGCGAAATCTTGAATCTGCACAATCATGCCAGTAAGATAGTCGGCAAAAAAATCAGTATTCAGGATAGCCTGTTATTAGCGCAGGAAATCTTTAATTTCGATATCGCCCCCGCACGTATTGATATTGGTCGCTTAGTAACCGAATGGTTGAATGAAAAAGCTACCTATGCTTCATCCGGAGCATTTATTACCGACAAACTCCGAAACTTCATCGGCCAGGATAAAAGAGTTTTAACGCCAAAAGACGTAATCCTATATGGATTTGGACGTATCGGGCGGATTGCTGCCCGTGAAATTATTTCACAGGCCGGAAAGGGTGAACAGCTACGTCTTAGAGCAATTGTTACCCGCTCTGATTCAGACGAAGATATTATCAAGCGTGCCGCATTGCTCAGAACCGATTCGGTACATGGGCCATTTCCGGGAACCGTAATAGAAGACCTTGAAAATAAAAGCCTTATTATCAATGGCCATCGTGTGAAGATGATTGCAGCTTCTAATCCGGCGACTATAGATTATGAACAATATGGCATATTCGATGCGCTTTTAATTGATAATACTGGTGCAGCACGTGATAGAAAAGGTCTTGAAGAACATTTGAAATCTAAAGGCGTAAGCAAGGTATTGCTAACAGCACCAGGTAAGGGAGATATTCCTAATATTGTGTACGGGTGTAATCAAGAAGTTTTTGAGAAAGAAAAAGAGCAAATTTTCTCAGCAGCGTCTTGTACAACAAACGCTATCGTTCCGGTATTAAAGGTGATACAGAAAAACCTTGGTATTATTGGCGGGCATATCGAAACAATACATTCATATACGAATGACCAGAACTTATTAGACAATTACCATAAAAAGTACCGCAGAGGACGTTCTGCTGCGCTGAATATGGTTATTACTGAGACTGGCGCGGGTTCTGCTGTTGCCAAAGTGATACCTGAACTTGCCGGAAAGCTTACTTCGAATGCAGTAAGGGTGCCAACTCCTAATGTTTCCTTAGCCATATTAGGTTTGCGGGTACAAACTGACACAAGCCGTGATGATGTAAACAGCTTGCTCAGAAATGCTGCTTTGCATGGTGAGCTTGTTGAACAAATTCAGTTTTCGGTTTCAAATGAGCTGGTTTCAACCGATATCGTAGGCAACTCATGTGCTTCTATTGTTGACAGCCCTGCAACTATTGTTGCCGAAGATAAGCGCAATATCGTACTGTACGTTTGGTACGACAATGAATATGGTTATACCCGTCAGGTGGTACGACTTTCAAAATTCCTTTCGAATGTAATCAGGCTTACTTATTATTAAGAAGCCCAGAGCGATTATATAAAATAGTTCATTGCCGGCTTCTTAATCAAGAAGACCGGCAATGATTTTTTCTACAGATAAACCTTCGGCTTCAGCCTTGTAATTACGAATAATCCGGTGACGGAGAATAGCGGTGGCCACTGCGTTAATATCAGCAATATCAGGTGAATACCTGCCTTCGATGGCTGCGTGACATTTCGCTCCAAGAATCAAGAATTGTGAGGCGCGTGGCCCGGCACCCCATGATAAATATTTGTTTACCAACTCAGGTGCATAAGGTGAACCAGGGCGTGTTTTAGCAACAAGTTTCACAGCATAATGTACAAGGTGATCTGACACAGGAATTCTGCGCACAAGTTCCTGGAAGAAATTGATTTCTTCGGCACCAAGAATAGGCCGCAAGGTAATTTCCTTATCAGAAGTAGTACTTTTAACCACCCGTACTTCATCCTCAAAGCTGGGATAATCAACCCAGATGTTAAACATGAAACGGTCTAATTGGGCTTCCGGAAGTGGGTAGGTTCCTTCTTGTTCGATAGGGTTTTGGGTAGCCAACACAAAGAAAGGCTTCCCAAGTTCAAAGCGTTTGCCGGCCGCAGTTACAGCGCGCTCCTGCATGGCTTCAAGCAGGGCAGCCTGCGTTTTTGGAGGAGTTCTGTTGATCTCATCCGCCAGGATAATATTTGCAAATAATGGCCCTTTGATAAAACGGAAATGCCTGTCTTCGTCAAGTATTTCAGAACCAATAATGTCAGAAGGCATTAAATCCGGGGTGAATTGAATCCGGCTGTAATCAAGGCCTAAAACTTTTGAGATTGTCGTTACCAATAAGGTTTTGGCCAAGCCCGGCACACCCACTAACAGGCAATGCCCCTTACTGAAAATTGAAATAATCACATCCTTTACCACCTGTTCCTGGCCGATAACCACCTGGCCAATCTCGTTGCTTAATTGATGATATGATGATTTTAGATAATCAATGGCCTCGGCATCATTTTGAAATGTTCGCATGCAATGAAATTATTTAAGGTTTTCCTGTCCAGTTATTTTGAAAAGTACAGTCTTTAAACTGAGCATCTATTTTAACATAGAAGGATGTCCGTTTTCTGGCAATCCACTCTCTGATAAGCTTTTTTCGTTTGGCATCTTCGGCAGCCATTTGAATCCGCTGGTAATCCTGATTTAGGTTTGCGGTATGAGCGTCGGTGCGTTCAACAACACGTATAATGCGGTATGCTTCTTTTTTCTCACCCATTCTTTGAACAGTTGGATCTGATATTTCACCAGTTTTGAGCTTATCAGCAATAAAAAAGAGTGCCTGGTCGAGCTGTGAGTTAGTAAACCAGGCAGAACCACTTGCCGGATTAATGAGCACCCCGCCGTTATGCTTTGATTCGGCATCATCAGAGAATTGCTGGGCAGCTTCATCAAAGCTCAGCTTACCTTGTCGTATTAAGGTGCTGATGCTGTCAAGTTTTGCTCTGGCTTTGTCAAGATCGGCCGATGAAGCTTTGGGCGAAAGTAATATATGCCTAACGTTAATGGTTTCGCCACGGCGTTCTATCAGCTGAATAATATGAAATCCAAAAGATGTTTCAACAATGTCTGAGATTTCCTTGCCTTTCAATGCAAAGGCAGCCGCCTCAAATTCAGGTACCATTTCGCCTCGGTTAATAAAACCCAATTCTCCACCTTTAGCGGCTGAACCGGGGTCTTCAGAGTAGATGGCGGCCATTGAAGCAAAGCTTTTACCTTCTTCTATTCTTTTCTTTATAGATAAAAGTTCCTCACGAACACGGGTTCTTTCCCTATCATTTACAGGAGGTTTGATAAGAATTTGAGCAATTTGCATCTCACTTTCAATCAACGGAATGCTATCTTCAGGTATGCTGGCAAAGTACGCTTTCACTTCTGAAGGACTCACCTTTACATCACCGGCAATCTTTCTTTGCATTTCTTCAATAATTAATTGCTGCCGGATTTTATCGCGGTAGTCATTTTTTATCTGAAGAATTGATTTGCCAAGGAAAGCCTCTAATTTCTCAACAGAGCCCATTTGGGCAATGAAATACCGGATTTTTTTATTCAACTCTGAATCAACTTGTTCGTCAGACACTGTAACACTGTCTTTTTCGGCCTGATTGAGCAATAGCTTTTGTACAATCATCTCCTCCAGAATCGCACATTTTACCTCTTGCTTATTTTGTTGACTGAATTCGAGGTTTAGAAACTGGCCTTCGATTTCAGAAAGCAAGATTGCTTTTTCACCTACCACGGCAACGGTTTTATCAATGGTTTGTCCTTGACTAAATCCATGCACCGGCATCAGGAGTACAATGAGAAATAAAAACGCAATTTTTTTCATTGTTTAAACCTATTTTTGAGTGAACACTTCGGCATCTTTACTGTCTAAAGCCTTACTGTATGCTTCTTCCTGCATCTGCTGGATGAGTTTGATTTTGCGTTTGTTGAGAATAATATCGCGAATATTCTCTTTAACAAATGACAATGGAGCTTGACTTTCCTTCACCATGAACCCTGAAATATTTACCAGATAAAGGTAGTTCGCATCCTTTATTTCAAGCATTCGAACATTCCTGGCATATTGTGATTCATTGTAATCGGCAATTGGTATTTCTTTGATAACATCATCCATCATAAGCCAGTCATCATCGTTTACAAGAAAATTAATTGCATTTAATTGACAATATTGTTCCAAACGTGTGCGGTCACGTTGTTGCAGCCAAGTTTTAACTTTTGCCGGATTAGGGGCATTGGCCGGCAACTTAACGTACCAAAGTTTAATAATGTTGTTTTTCAACTCGAAATTACCCGGATTACTTTTGTAGTAATTTTCAATCTCCATATCGGGTACAATTGTATCCATCTTTTGCCGAATGAGTTCCTGCTCATAGGCGAAAATAAGCAATGATGATTTGTAGTCCTCCAACTGATTGCTCACCTCTTTCTGTTCGTCGTTGAGGTTAAGTTCTGCTTTTCGCAAAACTGCTTGCTTCCTTATCCATTGCTCAATATAGTCTTTTGCGGCGGCAGTACTGTCGGCAGTACTCGCACCGTAAGGAATATTTTTAAGTACTTCTTTGCGTGAGAGGTATTTGTCAAATACCCTTGCTACTGCATCTGTATTATCTGTATCAGAACTGCAAGCAAATAACAAGAGGATAACAATGAAATAGCTGATTCTGTACATGAATCTGGTCAGGGCTCTGAGCGGATGAAAGTCTCAGTACCGGGTAATTTGAAAGCTTGGTTGCTGGGGTTGCTTATTACAATTTCTATCCGATACGGAAAAGCCACGATGTCTTCTGTAGGGAAAAAAGGCCGTGTAGGGATATGTAGGGTGAGTGTGCCGCTATTTCCTCCGACAAGTTTCACTGAATTTGAAGTACCATCAACACCAGCATACTGAAAATATTTATACAAGGTATCACCACAATCTTTGACATTTCTAGTTACTACAGATACATTGCTGATTCCGGTAAACATTGTCTGGTCAAATTCACCTTCGCGGGCGTTAGCAAGATCATGCCTTGCGATACATTCAATCAGGTTTCCGACCGGATCTCTGAAATAGAGTGAGTGGGCGTTAAGTTTAGACTTGTGTTGAATTTCAGCATTGGTTTCAGCATTTGGTACTATTCCGCTGCGTTTTAGTACCCATAGTCTGACGCTCTCAATTTGATTTTCTGGTACATCCAATGTGAAGTTGTAAATTCCCCCATAGCCTGTTTGCCCTTTTCTAAAGGTAAGCTTTGAGTTTCCTACCATAACACTAAAGCCTGTAGCGCTTGATGCTACAAGTTCGAATCCCATAATTTGATTCCAGAAGAAGGCTTGCTTTGATAGTTGGCTTTGCTGGCAATCAAGTAAAATTTCTTTAATTACAACTGCTTTTTCCGGATAAGTGTATGGGGCGAGATTTTCTTTATAGCAGCCTGACAGCAACAACAATGCACTTAACAGCAGTGTTCCGCATCCGGAAATGAACCAAAATAGATGACGTTTTTTTGCCATAACGTTTAATATCCAGGATCAATGTTTTTAGGAGCAGGTCTTCTTTTCATTGCATTTTTTCTCCTTACACCTGATTTTTTCGACTTCCGGGAAGTCACAAATTCATACTCTGGAACAGTATCGTCTTCTTCATAGTCACGTTCTAATGCAAAGCTTAGTCCGACTTTTATTACCGGGCCAGCCTGCCAAGGCTCTCCCTCAACGTATCCTTGTGATTTATAAGATGCATTAAGGGCCAAAGAAACAGGATGTTGATTTTTGCTCAGCTTAATAAAGGTGCTTAAGCCCGCCATCCAACCCCAGCCAATCGGTTGAACGGTTTGTCCGGACCAGGACTTATACAAATACTGCTGATTCCAGAAAGCACCATGCAGATTTACCGAAGCGCGTGTGTTTCGTACGATATTGTACAATCGAATCCCTCCACCATACGTTTCGGAGAAGGCGTTATTCCCCAGCCTGGCATATACCTGAGCAACCTGGCGGTGGTATCTGAATGCCAATTCCGGCATCCATTCAGTGCCGAAAGGTGTAAGGTTGAGCCGCACCCAGGGCATGACAGACTTTGCGTGCCCTAGCGGAATGGCGCGCAATTGAACAGAATCTTCTCCATAACGCAAATAATTGTGGAATACATTAATAATGCTATTATATAGTAGCGGATTTGTAAAAGTGCTAAGCATATAATCACGCCGAAGATTATTTGCGGTATAATTATAGGATGAGATGTAGCCAAATTCTTTATTCGCGAAATAAAGATAATTGCTAAAAGGGTTAGTGCCAGGCCCCTTATCGTTAGCCAAAGCTACACCGACCAAGTTTGCTGTTTGGTGTCGCAAATAATGTAGCGCTTCACGGTAATCAACCGAGCCACGCATCATCCAGCGGATGGCTAATTCATCAGTAACCAGATTGCTTGATTCTAAACCTGCCGCAGCGACTTGTGCCAATTGCTGCCGGGAGTATTTTTGTTGTAACAGAGGGTCTGAAAGGTCAAGCTTTCCGGCAGCGAGCCAAAATGGAATAGGGGGTCTTATGCTGTAATTACTGAAGAAAGGAACATCCTCTTCTTTAGCACGAATTGCATGACCCAGCATATCTTGTTGTACCCCGAGCAATACACTTTCAACCGTCATATCCAATAATAGCATACGAAGTAACCTTTTAGGGATTGACCTACGTGTTTGCCTGTTGGTTGAATCTGTCCACCACGAAGGTGTGAATAATTGCTGGTCAAGGTTAGCTGCAGTTTTTTGCAGAAGAAGAGACGAAGGGATGCCTGCCGCTGTTGTGTAGGGCCAAGTAAGGTAAGCAGCATACTGAATCCGGTCGCTATAACGAATTTTAAACTTTCTTCTCTTTGTACGCAGTCGTGCTGCCCTATCTTTTTCGTATTCGCCATCACGAAGGTATCTGCGGCGCTCCATACTGTCACGCCAGAAGCGTGCAGTATCCATACGGATTTTAGGCTTCAGCGTGTCCGGACCGGCACCACGTAAAGGGTTTTCCACTTGCCCTGAAAGGGGGGAGCAGATAGAAAACAATAAAAACAGCAGGAATAATCCCGAAACGTACAGTCTGTGCACGGTACAAAACTATCCAAATGGAATGAATTTTACACCACTTTAAATAGTTAAACAGACAGAAATTCGTGCAAATTAGTTAACAAAATAGCCAAAGACATGTTAATAAAACTTGTCTTTGGCATGAGAAGGGGCAAAAGATTATGCTTTAATTAATTGTATTTCACCGAGAATACGTACCTGATCACCTACCAGAACACCGGTTTCGAGGGCGACGTTCCAGGTGAGTCCAAACTCTTTTCTGTTCAGGGTGCCTTCTAATGAAAATCCTGCTTTGGTATTTCCATAAGGGTCTTTAGCAATACCGGCAAACGTACAATTAAATGTAAACTCTTTTGTCGTGTCTCTGATGGTAAGATCGCCTGTGATTTGGTATTCGCCGGGTTGTGGCAATGTTTTGATAGCTTTGGCAGTGAAGTTCATCGAAGGGAATTGGGCTACATCAAAAAAGTCGGGTGATTTTAGATGCTCGTCTCTTTGAGTGCTTCCCGTGTCAATGGAGGCCAGATTGATACCTGCCAAAATACTTGCCTTGCTAAAATCCTCTCCGGGAGTTTTTACCTCAGCCTGAAATTCATTAAAGTTACCTGTAACAGTTGAAATCATCAGGTGCTTTACCTTGAATTGTAGTTCACTGTGTGCGGGGTCAATTTTCCAATTTGTTGGGTTCATGTTGTAAAAATATGTATGTACATTTAATGAGCATACAACAATAGGTTCTTTCCTTTTGTTTATGTAGATATATATTTGTATGTTAATTTGTTGATTGTCAGTGAAAAAAATATCATTAGCTGGTTCAATTGCTTAGACAATTTCTTACATTTCAAATGTAAGTGACTAATTATCTGACTATTGGATGAAGAGTTGGAAGTTATACCCTTGAAGAGATAAATGAAAGACCGGATGGGGGCATATCTTGCGCATGTCACGATATAAATGTAAGAAATATGTTATCGAAAAAGTAAAATAATGTCAAATAAAAGTATAAATACAAACAATAAGTGCAATAAATGTACATTTTTCCTGTGTAAGCTCAATTAAACATTTGAAAGTTAAAAAGTAATAATGAAAAACCATTGTAAGAATAAGAGGAGTTCTTTTATTTTGTAGCATAAAACTTATCTAACATGAAAACCTTAACTAAAATGCGCATGCCTTTGTTGGCAACAGCTGCCGTATTGGGTTTTGGCCTGAGCATGAATGCTCAGCCGATTTACCCTACCACTGTAGTTGATTATTACGTTGGACTCACCCAGGATGGGCTGAGCAACGGAGTTCCTCCCGGCCGTGGAGATTCTAACAACTCGATTGGAACCCCACAGGACAGTGATACTGATATGGGTGAGATTCCAGGAAATTCTGCCACAGTGAATTTTACCTCACTTGGATTTGAAGGTTACCTTGTACTTGGTTTTGACCAACCATTTGGAGATGGTGAAGGTGCTGACCTTACGATTTACGAAACTTCATACGGCACGCCTGATTGTGGCCCATGGCCTGAAATGGCTGATGTATATGTATCACAGGATGGTTGCAACTGGGTGAAAGTTGCAGAAAACCAATGTCAGAATTTTGATGTTGAGTTGCCAGACAATATGCCATGGGGCTTGTTTGTGAAAATTGTTGACGTTTCACCACGTGCAGCATTTTCTTCAGTAGCTGATGGTTATGATGTTGACGGGGTAAAAGCATATTACTTGTCAAGTGTTACACCAACAGGAGGCCCTGATGTATATCCTGTTGCTTATAGCGACTATATCGTAGGTAATACTAAAGGCCCTGGTGCAAACAACAGCAACACTCCTGCTGCTGCACGTAAAATACCTGGCAAAGCTATCGGTTCACCAAGTACAAGCGATGCTAGTGGCGCAATGGTATTTGTATCACTTGGCTTTGACAAACCAGCAACAGTTGATGTTGAAGGTCGTATCACGCTGATGTTTGACTATACCATTTTTGATCAGGCTGGTTCAGATATCACTGTATATGAAACAACCTGGGGTGATAAATTTTCAAGCACAGATTGCGCTAAGTATCCTGAAGTTGCCGAGTTTGAAGGTTCAAATGACGGTATTACTTGGACATTGCTAAATGCTGACCCAACCAATGAGCCTGCAGAGGCTTACAAAGGTGGTCCTGGCCGTCTTTGCCGTGATGGTTTTCTGGATATCAGCTCTATGCCAGAATTAGGAGGCGTTCGTACCCTTCGTTATGTGCGTATTTCCGACAAATCTATCCGTAGCAGCAGCCGTTTCCCAAACAGTGCTGATGGTTACGATGTTGACGGACTTGTTGCGCACATTTGTTCTGATGAGCCAAGGATGATGAATTACATTGACCAAACAAATGTTCCTGATGAAGATCCAGGAATGTTCTTTGCTGATGTATTCCCAAATCCAGCATCTGACTATATCACTGTATCTATTGAAACTGCTTCAACAGAGCAAGCTTATCGTATCCAGATTATTGATGTAACTGGTCGTGTTGTTATGACCAGCAGCCTTAATGCAGGAGCAAATGCTTTTGTAAATCATGCGATGCTTGTATCAGAACTTCCTTCAGGAGTTTATATGGTTTCTGTAGAAGGCAATGATTACAAAACACTTCAGAAAATGGTTAAGCGTTAATCATTTTAGAATTCAAACAAAAAAGCCCGAATCAATTGATTCGGGCTTTTTTGTTTTGGTATTTTCCGGCCGCCCGGTTTAGTGGGTCGGTTAAGAATGTTTGCTTTTAGGCAGATGAGGATGCTTGTTTTCTA